>NZ_JWMB01000057.1:0-5546 GCF_000812445.1 Cupriavidus sp. SHE
ATGCAGCGCTGACCGGCAGAAAAAAGTTCTGCAAAAACTGTTGACGAAACGCTGAATGCTCTGCATAATCTCGTTTCTCCGCTGCAACGAAATGACGGCAACGTCAGCGAGGCAGCGACAGCGAACCGGCAAAGCCGGGCGCTGAGGTTCTTTAACAATCAAACAACCGATAAGTGTGGGCGCTTGATGGCGAACGCCACGGTGACTTCGGTCGCTGTGATGCTTCAAAAGTTATCAGTGCTCGCACAGTAAAACATGTTGGTTGGGTTCTTCGGAGCCTGGCCAGTCAGTTTTCTGAGAGTGAGCGACCGCTCGAAAGAGCGAGGTGCTTCGGCACCACACAGAGATTGAACTGAAGAGTTTGATCCTGGCTCAGATTGAACGCTGGCGGCATGCCTTACACATGCAAGTCGAACGGCAGCGCGGACTTCGGTCTGGCGGCGAGTGGCGAACGGGTGAGTAATACATCGGAACGTACCCTGTTGTGGGGGATAACTAGTCGAAAGATTAGCTAATACCGCATACGACCTGAGGGTGAAAGTGGGGGACCGCAAGGCCTCACGCAGCAGGAGCGGCCGATGTCTGATTAGCTAGTTGGTGGGGTAAAGGCCCACCAAGGCGACGATCAGTAGCTGGTCTGAGAGGACGATCAGCCACACTGGGACTGAGACACGGCCCAGACTCCTACGGGAGGCAGCAGTGGGGAATTTTGGACAATGGGGGCAACCCTGATCCAGCAATGCCGCGTGTGTGAAGAAGGCCTTCGGGTTGTAAAGCACTTTTGTCCGGAAAGAAATCGCGCTGGTTAATACCTGGCGTGGATGACGGTACCGGAAGAATAAGCACCGGCTAACTACGTGCCAGCAGCCGCGGTAATACGTAGGGTGCGAGCGTTAATCGGAATTACTGGGCGTAAAGCGTGCGCAGGCGGTTTTGTAAGACAGGCGTGAAATCCCCGGGCTTAACCTGGGAATTGCGCTTGTGACTGCAAGGCTAGAGTGCGTCAGAGGGGGGTAGAATTCCACGTGTAGCAGTGAAATGCGTAGAGATGTGGAGGAATACCGATGGCGAAGGCAGCCCCCTGGGACGTGACTGACGCTCATGCACGAAAGCGTGGGGAGCAAACAGGATTAGATACCCTGGTAGTCCACGCCCTAAACGATGTCAACTAGTTGTTGGGGATTCATTTTCTCAGTAACGTAGCTAACGCGTGAAGTTGACCGCCTGGGGAGTACGGTCGCAAGATTAAAACTCAAAGGAATTGACGGGGACCCGCACAAGCGGTGGATGATGTGGATTAATTCGATGCAACGCGAAAAACCTTACCTACCCTTGACATGCCACTAACGAAGCAGAGATGCATTAGGTGCCCGAAAGGGAAAGTGGACACAGGTGCTGCATGGCTGTCGTCAGCTCGTGTCGTGAGATGTTGGGTTAAGTCCCGCAACGAGCGCAACCCTTGTCTCTAGTTGCTACGCAAGAGCACTCTAGAGAGACTGCCGGTGACAAACCGGAGGAAGGTGGGGATGACGTCAAGTCCTCATGGCCCTTATGGGTAGGGCTTCACACGTCATACAATGGTGCGTACAGAGGGTTGCCAACCCGCGAGGGGGAGCTAATCCCAGAAAACGCATCGTAGTCCGGATCGTAGTCTGCAACTCGACTACGTGAAGCTGGAATCGCTAGTAATCGCGGATCAGCATGCCGCGGTGAATACGTTCCCGGGTCTTGTACACACCGCCCGTCACACCATGGGAGTGGGTTTTGCCAGAAGTAGTTAGCCTAACCGCAAGGAGGGCGATTACCACGGCAGGGTTCATGACTGGGGTGAAGTCGTAACAAGGTAGCCGTATCGGAAGGTGCGGCTGGATCACCTCCTTTCTAGAGGCTTGTGTTCACAAGTCAAGCGTTCACACTTATCGGTTTGTTTGCTGTTACAGCCAAGGGTCTGTAGCTCAGGTGGTTAGAGCACCGTCTTGATAAGGCGGGGGTCGTAGGTTCAAGTCCTACCAGACCCACCAAGTTATCGCGCGGGGGATTAGCTCAGCTGGGAGAGCACCTGCTTTGCAAGCAGGGGGTCGTCGGTTCGATCCCGTCATCCTCCACCAGTACCTTGGGGTTGTAGTCAAAGACAAGAATTCAGGCGAGTGCCTGAGTGTTTGTCTTTGGCTGTTGCCAACAGGCGTTAAGCCTGGCTGTTCTTTAACAATATGGGATGTAGTAAAGGTGTCGCGAGCGTTGATGAGACGCTGTAGTACAAACGCGATACCGGGTTGTGATTGTATCAACCAAAATGTATTTAAAGTGATCGAAAGATGACTTGGAATACGGCACAAACGCGAGAACTCAGACCTATGACGGTCGTGTCCTTGAGACACACTCGTTATAGGGTCAAGCGAACAAGTGCATGTGGTGGATGCCTTGGCGATTACAGGCGATGAAGGACGCGGTAGCCTGCGAAAAGCTTCGGGGAGCTGGCAAACGAGCTTTGATCCGGAGATGTCCGAATGGGGAAACCCGGCCCGAATGGGTCATCCCTGACTGAATACATAGGTCAGGGAAGCGAACGCGGCGAACTGAAACATCTAAGTAGCTGCAGGAACAGAAATCAACCGAGATTCCCAAAGTAGTGGCGAACGAAATGGGAAGAGCCTTGTACTCTTTAGCAGCATTGTTAGCAGAACGGGATGGAAAGCCCGGCCATAGCAGGTGATAGCCCTGTATGCGAAAACAGCGTTGTGGAACTAGGTGTACGACAAGTAGGGCGGGACACGTGAAATCCTGTCTGAAGATGGGGGGACCATCCTCCAAGGCTAAATACTCGTAATCGACCGATAGTGAACCAGTACCGTGAGGGAAAGGCGAAAAGAACCCCGGGAGGGGAGTGAAATAGATCCTGAAACCGCATGCATACAAACAGTCGGAGCCTGGAAACGGGTGACGGCGTACCTTTTGTATAATGGGTCAGCGACTTACATTCAGTGGCAAGCTTAACCGATTAGGGAAGGCGTAGCGAAAGCGAGTCCGAATAGGGCGTTGAGTCGCTGGGTGTAGACCCGAAACCAGATGATCTATCCATGGCCAGGTTGAAGGTGCGGTAACACGTACTGGAGGACCGAACCCACTAACGTTGAAAAGTTAGGGGATGAGCTGTGGATAGGGGTGAAAGGCTAAACAAATCTGGAAATAGCTGGTTCTCTCCGAAAACTATTTAGGTAGTGCCTCGTGTCTCACCTTCGGGGGTAGAGCACTGTCATGGTTGGGGGGTCTATTGCTGATTACCCCGCCATAGCAAACTCCGAATACCGAAGAGTGCAATCACGGGAGACAGACATCGGGTGCTAACGTCCGGTGTCAAGAGGGAAACAACCCAGACCGCCAGCTAAGGTCCCAAAGATTGGCTAAGTGGGAAACGAAGTGGGAAGGCTAAAACAGTCAGGAGGTTGGCTTAGAAGCAGCCACCCTTTAAAGAAAGCGTAATAGCTCACTGATCGAGTCGTCCTGCGCGGAAGATGTAACGGGGCTAAGCCAGTCACCGAAGCTGCGGACGCACGCAAGTGCGTGGTAGGAGAGCGTTCTGTAAGCCTGTGAAGGTGTCTTGTAAAGGATGCTGGAGGTATCAGAAGTGCGAATGCTGACATGAGTAGCGATAAAGGGGGTGAAAGGCCCCCTCGCCGTAAGCCCAAGGTTTCCTACGCAACGTTCATCGGCGTAGGGTGAGTCGGCCCCTAAGGCGAGGCAGAGATGCGTAGCTGATGGGAAGCAGGTTAATATTCCTGCACCGTCGTATGATGCGATGGGGGGACGGATCGCGGAAGGTTGTCCGGGTGTTGGAAGTCCCGGTCCCTGCATTGGAGAAGGCGCTTAGGCAAATCCGGGCGCGGAATTCAAGGATGTGGGGCGAGCGGCCTAGTGCTGCGAAGCAATTGGAAGTGGTTCCAAGAAAAGCCTCTAAGCTTCAGTCATACGAGACCGTACCGCAAACCGACACAGGTGGGCGAGATGAGTATTCTAAGGCGCTTGAGAGAACTCGGGAGAAGGAACTCGGCAAATTGGTACCGTAACTTCGGGATAAGGTACGCCCTTGTAGCTTGACTGGCCTGCGCCAGGAGGGTGAAGGGGTTGCAATAAAATGGTGGCTGCGACTGTTTAATAAAAACACAGCACTCTGCAAACACGAAAGTGGACGTATAGGGTGTGACGCCTGCCCGGTGCCGGAAGATTAAATGATGGGGTGCAAGCTCTTGATTGAAGTCCCGGTAAACGGCGGCCGTAACTATAACGGTCCTAAGGTAGCGAAATTCCTTGTCGGGTAAGTTCCGACCTGCACGAATGGCGTAACGATGGCCACACTGTCTCCTCCCGAGACTCAGCGAAGTTGAAGTGTTTGTGATGATGCAATCTCCCCGCGGCTAGACGGAAAGACCCCATGAACCTTTACTGTAGCTTTGCATTGGACTTTGAACCGATCTGTGTAGGATAGGTGGGAGGCTTTGAAGCGTGGACGCTAGTTCACGTGGAGCCGTCCTTGAAATACCACCCTGGTTTGTTTGAGGTTCTAACCTTGGCCCGTGAATCCGGGTCGGGGACAGTGCATGGTAGGCAGTTTGACTGGGGCGGTCTCCTCCCAAAGTGTAACGGAGGAGTTCGAAGGTACGCTTGGTACGGTCGGACATCGTACCTAAAGTGCAATGGCAAAAGCGTGCTTAACTGCGAGACCGACAAGTCGAGCAGGTGCGAAAGCAGGACATAGTGATCCGGTGGTTCTGAATGGAAGGGCCATCGCTCAACGGATAAAAGGTACTCTGGGGATAACAGGCTGATACCGCCCAAGAGTTCATATCGACGGCGGTGTTTGGCACCTCGATGTCGGCTCATCTCATCCTGGGGCTGTAGCCGGTCCCAAGGGTATGGCTGTTCGCCATTTAAAGAGGTACGTGAGCTGGGTTTAAAACGTCGTGAGACAGTTTGGTCCCTATCTGCCGTGGGCGTTGGAATCTTGACGGGGGCTGCTCCTAGTACGAGAGGACCGGAGTGGACGTACCGCTGGTGTACCTGTTGTCTCGCCAGAGGCATCGCAGGGTAGCTATGTACGGAAGAGATAACCGCTGAAAGCATCTAAGCGGGAAACTCGCCTGAAGATGAGGATTCCCTGGAGGCTTGACCTCCTTGAAGGGTCGTTCGAGACCAGGACGTTGATAGGCTGGGTGTGGAAGCGCAGTAATGCGTTAAGCTAACCAGTACTAATTGCCCGTAAGGCTTGATCCTATAACCAGTGTGTTTTACCTGGTGAGTGCGCCTTGTGCCCAGGTGTGCAACACAACCCAATCTTTACTACACCCAGATTCGCCGCGCTGACCTCTGGTCAGCCCGGCAACCCCTCATGCCTGGTGACCATAGCAAGTTGGAACCACTCCTTCCCATCCCGAACAGGACCGTGAAACGACTTCGCGCCGATGATAGTGCGGACTACCCGTGTGAAAGTAGGTCATCGCCAGGCTCTTATACCCAAAACCCCCAGCCCCATAAGCTGGGGGTTTTGCTTT
>NZ_JWMB01000058.1:0-31793 GCF_000812445.1 Cupriavidus sp. SHE
CCCAAAAAATCCCCCGCCATTAACATCTGCTCACGATCCCGTAACCCAATGTAATGGTTCCTCGTCCATGATGGAATCGAACAAGCGAGGCCAATCGTTGGCCGTCAAGGAGTCTGAAATGCGCAAGTCGATTCGTTATACCGGTATTGCCGTCCTGAGCGCCGCCATGCTGGTCGCGGGCTCGGCTTCGGCGCATGATCGTTACTATCGTGGCGGCTACCATGGTGGCGGCGGAAGTTCGGCAGGCGCGGCGCTGGCCGTGGCGGCCGTCGCGGGATTGGCGATTGGCGCGCTGGTGGCCAGCAGCCAGCCAGTGATGGCTGCGCCGGCCCCGGTCTACGCGCCGCCGCAGCCCGTGGCCTACGCAGCGCCGCAAGTACCCCCGGGCTACTGCTATCGCAGCTATGACGGCGCGTATGTGCCGTGCCGTGGCGCAGCTACGGTCAACTACGCACCGCAGCCGTACTACGGTTACTGATCCTGCATCGGGCTGGAGCCCTTGCGTGGGCTCCAGCCCTTCGCTCCACCAAATCTCACTTCAATCGCGGGCAGGGCGACGCACCACGCGCAGCTTGCCGCTGGTACCGCCGCCGCAGAAGAACTGCTCCTTCCCGTCAGACTCGAGCCCTGACACACCCACGCCGGGTGGCATGTCGATCTGTTCCAGCACTTCACCGGTTGCCGCGTCGATACGACGCAGCGCGCCCTGATCGCCCTCACCGGCGCCGTGCCAGAGCGTGCCGTCCACCCAGCTGACCCCCGTGACGAAACGGTCAGAGGTGATGGTGCGCAGGATGGCGCCGGTCTCCGGGTCAATCTGATGGATCTTGCGTTCGCGATACTCGCCGACCCACAGTGTGCCTTCGGCCCAGGCGAGCCCTGAGTCGCCACCGCCGCCGGGCGCTGGAATCGTGGCCAGCACGTGGCCCGTCACCGGGTCGATTTTCCGGATGCGGTCATCGCCGATCTGGAAGATATGCCGGCCATCGAATGCCGTGCCGGCGTGTGCCGCGACGTCGATTGTCTGCAGGGTCTTGCCGGTGGCCGGGTCGAGCGCGATCAGATTGTTGCCAACCGCCATCCAGACCTGCTTGCCGTCATAGGTCACGCCATTCACTTGCTCGACGCCAGGGAAGGGGCCGAATTCGCGGAGGATTGTTGCGTTGGTTCGTTTCATGATGGTTATCCGTTGAGCGGGATTTCATGCTAATCGCCTGGCAGCGGCACGTGGAGTAACAAGGTTGTCGTGAATCCTGGCATCGGCGCGGTGATCCAGCGCTGGGCGCGGCCGCGCCCGATCGACTGGACCTTGCCGGCGGCTGCCAGTGTTTCGAGCGCCCGTTGAATCGAGCGCTGGCTGGCGCCAAGTGCGAGCGCCAGCGAGGAACTTGACCAAGCCTCGCCGTCCGCAAGGCAGGCCAGCAGCATGGCATGCGCATCCTCGACCGGCTGCGCCAACACCGCGACTTCAGTCGCTTGACGTGGCGCCAATGCGAAGCCGCGCTTCGTTGCATGGATGCCGGACATCGGGCTTAGCACCGTACGCAATCGGCCGATTTCCACGCGCAGTCGCGCGCGCAGCGTTTCGTCGGCATGACGGGTGCGGAAGGCGTGCGCGATCAGCGTGTCGCGCGCGACGTCGTCGGGCCATGCCTCCGCCAGCGTGCGAGCCAGCGCGAACAGCACTGGACGCGACGCCAGCGAGACCACCGCGCCAGCCTCGCTCACGGCCAGGCGGCACGCGTCGACCACGAGCGTGGGAGACGCCAGCAGCGACGCCACCTCATCAAGCCTAATGGATCGGATGTCACCACGGGCGATCAGGCGGGCCGCCGGCGCATCGAGTTGCGCGGTGGCACTCTGGACCTCGGCGAGCAGCGCGGGGATGCCGGCATCCCGCGCGAAGACCTCGGCGCGGATCAATGCCAAGCGGGCCTCCTGCGTGCGCAGCCGCCGCATGGCAACACCGGTGACAACCAGTTCGTGGGCGACGCGCAATGCCGGTGGCAAGGTCGTGGGATCGATGGCGTCCAGCGCGAGTTCGGCTGCGTCGAGCTGTCCGGTCAGCAACTGACGGCGAAGCTCCAGATAGCGTGCGCATGCGGCGTTGGCGTGGTCGCCATGCGCTTCCAGCGTGACGCGCGCCGCGTCGAGCCATTTGGTCCGCCAGCCCAAGTCACGCGAGGCCAGTGCGACTTCCGCCTCGGCAACGATACATCGCGCCCGGGAGACCGCCTCCTTCGCGCCGAAGGCGCGTGCGGCGCTTCGTAGCAGTGCCTTGGCGCGGGCGAATTCGCCAAGCTGCGCCATGGCGATGCCGCGCAGCGCGAGTGCAGGGGGATCGTCGCGCAGGGCCACGCGATTGAGCGCGCCAAGCGGATCGCCGGCCGAAAGCGCCAACGCTGCGGCCGTGATCAGCGAGTCCATCCGAATCCCGACATATTTGTCACTCCCGCAGTGGCGATGGAGGCGCCTAATCTAGCACAGGGATACCTACTGCATTGGAGGGAGCGACGATGACCACACATTCCACCGGGACGCGCGAACAATGGCTGGCCGCACGGCTCGATCTGCTCAAGGCGGAGAAAGAACTGACGCGCCGCAGCGACGAACTGGCGCGCCAGCGTCAGGCACTGCCATGGGTGCGCGTGGACAAGGCATACCGGTTCGATACCGAGCAGGGCAGCGCATCGCTGGCGGACCTGTTCCGGGGGCGATCGCAACTGCTGGTCTACCACTTCATGTTCGGCCCCGACTACAGGGCCGGGTGCCCATCCTGCTCGTCGATTGCCGATAGCTTCAACGGCTTTGCGATCCACCTGGCCAATCACGACGTGATGCTCTGGGCGGCTTCGCGCGCGCCGCTCGACAAGCTGCTGGCATACCGGCGCCGGATGGGCTGGACGTTTCCCTGGGCGTCATCGTCCAGCAGCGATTTCAACTTCGACTTCAATGTCTCGATGACCGAGGCGCAGCAGCGTGCCGGCGATGCCGAATACAACTACGAGCGCGGGCGGCGCAAGCTGGACGCAGCCCAGCCGCCCGAACCGCTCAAGACGTTCGCAGCGACCTGCGGCACGGACGCCGCCACGTTCTCGCGAGACTTGCCAGGCCTGAGCGCGTTCGTGATCGAGGACGACGTCATCTATCACACCTACTCGACGTACGCGCGAGGGCTGGATGGCTTGTGGGGGATGTACCAGTGGCTCGACCGTGCGCCGAGAGGGCGCAACGAGGCGGGGGCATGGTGGAAGCGGCACGACGAATACGCGGATCCGGCACCGGCGTGATCGTCAGATGGTCAGATGGTCTGATGTCACGTCACGGCGTGATATGTCGTGCCGATCGCACCTGGGCCTTGTTACGAATGGTTGCAATGAACCGGGCCCTTCTCGTTTGCGGGCCCGGCCGTGCGAATGACGACGTGCGACTGACGGCGATCCGGATCGACTAGAAGCTGAAGTCGATGCCCGATTGATTGCCCGAAGAGACATTCACCGCGGTGTTCTGCGTGACGCCCGCCGCGGAGGTTGCCTGAATCGAGTACTTGCCTGCCACGGCGGTGATGCTCTGCAGTGTGATCGGCAGAGGGGTGCCATACGTGCCCACCAGCGGGGCCGCCGCAGGGAGTGCCAGCGAGTAGGCGCCGGTGTCCAGGTTCGCGTTGGTGGAGGTGATCTCGTAGGATGCCGAGCCGATGGTCTGCAAGGCACGCAGCGACGCCTGCGCGGCCGGGGTGGCCGTGCCGGCAGCCGTGCTGGTGGCCGAAGTCGGTAGCGTGAACGGTGCGCCGGCGGTGGAGATCGTCGTGGTCTGCGTGGCCGTCACCGGCACCGAGCGGATGATGCCCGTGGCGTGGCCCGTGGGGACCTGGTTATCCACGATCACCACGTCGTAGGTGCCATTGGTCGAACTCTGCACCAGCGGCGACAGCACGAATTGCCCATTGCCGTCGGCCACCGTGCCGCGCACGACTTGCCCGTTCTGTTCCGCGAAGACCTGCGCGCCGGCCTGCGCCGTCGCGACGTTACCCGTGATCGATCCGCTGACGACCATCGGAATCGCGGTGACCACCGGCTTGAGACTGAACGTGCCATTGCCGCGCTGGACGATCGATTTGCACGCGTTGAAGTCGAGCACCAGGTCCACCAGCGTGTTCGGCTGCACGGTGAACGGCTGGATGATCTTGAACCCGCTTTGCGTGGCGCTTGGCGTGTCCAGCGGCTGCTCGGTGGTGGTGCCGGTAACTACCACGGAGTTGGCGGGCGTGTTGCCCTGGTTGGCTGCCAGCACCAGTCGAATCTGCTGGTACTGACCCGCGGGAAGCGGGGCGCGGCCAAGGTCGGCCAGCACGCCATTGGTCAGCGTGAGCAGGTCGATCTTCTGGGGGGAGGCCATCGCGATGTCGGTCCAGCCGGCATCGTTGTCACCGGCGGAACTGCTGGTGTTCACCCGGACCTTGTTGACCGTGACAAAAACATGGTCGAAGCCACAGGAGGGGGCATCGGTCATCGAGACCTGCAAGGTACCGTTGCCGGTGGTACCGCCGCTGCTACTGCCGCCATCTCCGCCACCGCCGCAAGCGGTCAGCATCGAGACGAACGGTACGGCAATCAGTGCTGCGCGGGCGACTGTTTTCATGGTGGCTCTCCTCCGGGCTTGTTGCCCGAATCTTAGGCTCGGCGGTAGATTGACCGAGTCCAGGGATTGCAACCATTCGTAACAGCCGCCGCGCCTCGACAAGGCTACTTCTTGTCGACCTCGCCGTACCAGTAGATACGCTTGCGCTTGCCAAGGCCGGTGGGCTTCACTTTCTGCACGCCGAGCCCCGATTTCGCATCGCCGCCACCGGTGGCGGTCTGATTGCCGCCGCCCAGCAGCACTGGCGTGACGACGGAGTTGCCGCCCGTGCTGACTGTGATCAGGCCAAACACCGAGGAAGGCGGGAAGCCGCCGCCGTCCAGCACGATGTAGCGGTTCGTGTTCTGGCCGATGCTGGTCAGGAAGTTGTAGGAATAGCTACGCGCGGTGCCAAGGTTCGGATAGCAAGCGCCGGCGACCGGCACGGAAGGCGTGTTGGTGCCCACGTTCGTATAGCCCGCGACGGTCAGCGGTGCGTTCACCGCCTTTTCGCCTGGGTTGACCAGCGTGATGAAGAAGCCCGATTTGCTGCCATCGTAGGTCGTGGCCGTGGCATCGAACAGGTTGCTTTCCGTGATCGGGCTCCACGACGTCGACATGCCAGTGGTGTTGGTGTCCTTCAGCATGTAGAGGCGGTTGACCACGTTGTATGCGGTGCCGGGTGCGGTGGACGCCGAGTAAAGCGGATGCTCGCGGTCGCCGGAGCCAAGCGAGATCGCATCGTATCCATTCGTCGAGACGACATCAGGCGGATAGAAGAACTTGCGAGCATCGTTCGTACCTGCGCCGCCCCCCAGGGCCGCAAGCTTCGTGACCGTCCAGGCGGTGGGCGCATTGCTGGCTGCGGTTTCGAAATCGGCGCGCCAGACATTGCCGCCTACATCGCCCACGTACACGCGCTCTACATAGCCATCGCCGTTGCGATCGAGCGGCGTGACGTCGGAAGGAATCGCGCGGGTCATGCCGGATACGGCCAGGCATGGCGTTGTGACGCCAGCACAGGACGGCTGCGCGGACCAGACGATATTGCCCTTGTAGGCGTCGACCATGATCAGGCCGCGCCCCATCGTATCGACGCCCGGGGACGGGTCGCTATCCTCGGCTGGGTCGTAGCCCGCGCCCATGACGATGACGGGGTTCGCATAGCCGCGCACGCGCATCACCTTGGGCTGCGACCAGGTCTGGCCCATCTCGGCGAGGTCAGTGTTGCTAAGCCGCCAGACAAACTGCGGGTTGGTCGGATCGGTCACGTCGAGTGCGTAGATCAGGCTGCCGCCACGTCGCGCGGTCAGGAAGATCATGACGTGCGGGTTGCTTGGATCGCGGAGATCCTGCATGACCGTCGTACTGCCATCGAAGAAGTAGTCCCGCGGCAGCGGCGTCGGCGTGATGCCAGCCGGCGTGGTGGAGAGCTTGATTTCCGGCGTGTTCTGGTAGAGACGATTGAGCTTGCCGAAGAACTCGGGCGCGATGAAGCCCCAGATTTCGCCGCCGGCACGCGTGGCGCCAATGCCCTGCGTGCGGTTGCCGTTGACGGCGTGGAAGACGCCGTCGTTCGTGCCGTAGTAGACCACGACACCAATGGAGCCGCCATAGTTGACTACAGCGGGGCGCGAGTGCAGCACGTCGGCGTGGATCGACGAGCGGACGGTTACCGGTGCCCCCGGGCCGAGTTCCGCTTCCGCGCCTGCCATGGTCGTGGTTGTGGTGGTCGTGGTACCCGAACCGCTGCTGCCGTTGTTCTTGCCATTCCCGTTGCCATTTCCGCTGCCGGAACTTCCGGTGCTGCCGCTCGTGCTGGTGCTGGCCGGAGTCATGTCCTGGCCGCGCACCCAGGCAATCAGGTTGGGCACCTCGGTGGACGGGAGGGCCTGGATCACGTTTGTGTTGGTGGTATCCGTCGTGGCGTTGACGTTAAGGGCTGCCAGCCCATTCGTGCCAATCAACCACTTGTTGTTGGCATCGAAGCTCGTCAAGGCGCTAACGCCACCTGACGTGGAACACGTGCCCACGCCATTGCATGTCAGCAGCCTGCGGGGGGTCTGATCGCCCAGCCATTGCGCGCGCATCATTTCCGCCACGCCGCCTTTTTCCACGATTTCGCCGTCTGGCGAATCGAACTGCCAGCCAGTTCCAGACGGACTGTTCTGCCAGAAACCACCGGACGGCCAGGTCGTCATGTTGGGGCCGTATCCGGCACTGGAATAGGACTGGGGTGGCTCCGCCGTCCAGAAGCTGACGGAGTTGGGCGAGATGAAGCCGGTCTGGGCATTGCTGATGGCGCTGGCACCCTTGGCATCCTGCAAGACCAGGTTGCCGTTGGTGTCATAGCCCACCTGATACTGCTTCAGGTTCCCCATCCAGCGCGGTGCGGCGGTGGCGTCGGGGCGGAACATCCCGACGTAGACCTGGTTCAGGAACTGGCCCTGCGCATTGACCGAAGCCGGAAGACTGACCGAGGCGAACACGCTGTTGACCGCCTGCACTTCGTTGAAGATGGCCATCAGGGCGTCGGCGAGCCCGTTCGGGTCCCCGAGCTTGACTTCCGAGTACTTGCCCCCGCCGTTGCTGGCCATGCTCTTGGTCAGTTGCAGGTAGTCGGGGTTGTTCCCGTCGGTCACGCCGATCGTATAGGTGACGATGTTCTGATGGTCGGTGGAGCTGGCAGACAGATTGGTCTGGTAGTTGAACCGGGCCCACTCGTCAGCCCAGTTGGCCTGGTACTTGTTGGTGGCCGATGGCAGCACGATCTGCTGCAGTTGCGCGGTGCTCGCCTTGGCCTGGTTCGTCAGGCTGTCGATGGCATTCTGTCCGGTGTCACCGGGTTTGCCGTTGTTGACCGCGTTGGCGATGTAGATGACGAAGTTGCGCTGGCATGGGTTGTCGATCGGCGACTTATAGGTGATGCCGGACAGGCCCTGCTTGCCGGCATAGTAGGCCCAGGCTTCCTGCATCGCCCCCGCGACCTGCGAGTTGCCGGAGCCGTCGTTAGTCCGGTCGATCGTCTTGACGTAAGTGAGGAAGTTGTTGACGCCGGTGGTGTCCATCAGCGGCAGCTTGTACGGCGCCGTGGACGGGAACTTCATGATGCCGCCGAAGTTCTTGCTGTCGCCGAACATCATGATGCCGAGGTTGATGTTGCCGAGCAGCGTTGGGCTTTTCAGAATCGAGTTGACGGCGTTGTACAGCGCGCACTGCTCGGCACCCGCGTCGGTGTTCGCGTTATTGCTCGACACCACGCCTGACGTGGAACACGTGAAATTCGCCGAGGCGTTCCAGGCCGACGCATTGTCGAGCACGATCAGAACGTTGGGCTTGCCTGCCTCCGGCTGGAGACCCGTGTACAGGTCGATGTCCTCGGCCGAAGCCGGCAGCGAGACGGCCATCGCGAGGCAGCCGGCGAGCGCGAGATGAGGGGCGAGTTTGCGCATGAGCGGTTCCTGGAGCGGCGAATTAAAAGACAGCTGCGTTGTTGATCAGGGACAGGCGGTACCGAAGGGCACTCGTACCCCGATGCCCTGATGGAGCGTTGCATTGGCGTTCGTCGCGCCTGCGTCGCTCACGGTGGCGCTGACATCCCATTGCGTGGTGTTGCAGAGCGAGTTGCCTCCGCTACCGCCGGTGGCATCGATGATGCCGGTGTTGTTGTTACCGTTGCCGACGAAGCACGCCACGTCGTCGGGATTGGTGACGTCGAGTTGCGTGTTCGTGATCGTGGTGCTCGATTGGCAAACCGGCGTCGCCACTTGCGCGGTGTAGTCCGCCTTGCCATCGCCATTCACATCCACGGGGACGGTGGTGGCGACCGGCGCGGACGTGAAGTCCTGGCTGATGACCTGCTCGATGCCTTGCTGCGCCGCGCTGACCGCTTCGACGTTGTGCTGCTGGTTGGCCGTCACCTTGGTATTGACGATGCCGGTGCTTACCAGGGAGATGACCAGCAGCAGGAAGATCACGACAAAGATCATCGTGATCAGGAGCGTTGCGCCGGATTGTCGGCGTCGTGTCCGGTGCATCTTCATTCCCTGTTCCCCGCGACGTTGATCAGGCGGGCCGTCTGTGCGTAGATGTGACGCTTGTAGCTGTCGTTGAAAGGGCCAGCCGCTTGCGCGCGACCGAGGTCGTAGGTACGTGTGTCCGTCCAGCCGTTCGTCGTGCGCGAGGTGCGGGCCAGCACGCCGATCCGGACGGCGGTCACGTTCTTCCAGTTGGTCAGTGGCGTGCTCCAGTCGTAAGTCGTCACTGTCGTGCACTGCGCGGCATTGTTGCTACCGGGGTCTGCCACGTAGCAGTCGGGCGAGCCGTTGTTATCCAGATCGACCCCGTAGATCAGATGCATGTCCTGGATGCCGACGGCCACCGACTGGATCTGGAATGCGCCGTTGTTTAGCTCTGCCATCTTCAGCGTCGGCACGCCGTCGCCGCTGCCGCTGCACTGGTCGCATCCGGCGAGGTAATAGATGCGGACCGTCGCCTGGCGCAGCTCAGACGGCACGGTGTTGTCACAGGTCTTGGTGCGCAAGGTGAACTGCGCGGCGCTGGCGCCGAAGACCATCTGCGACGTGTCGCTAGCGCAATAGGACGCTTGCAGGTACGGCGTGCCAGCTACCGCGGCGCTGACTGGCGTGGTCGACACGCGCCGAACCACCAGGATCTCGGAGCTTGCCAGCAGATTCGACAGGCACGGCGCGACGGTGCCGGGCGCGAAGCCCTGCACGCCAAGCGGCATCGTGACAGGTGACCCCGAGAAGCCGAGCGCGCTGGGATCGGTGGCGCAGACGTCGGGGCTCGAGGCCAGCGCCTTGGTGGAGAGGTTGGTCGGGCCGAAGAAGCCTGCAAGCTCGAGCTCGCGGGTCATCGTGTCGAGCACGTAACGGCCGTTTTCCATTTGATCGGCGCTGTTGGCGAATTCGTTGCGCGTCGTGCTGGTATTGAGAAAGAGCGCCGAAAGCGCGGTCAGGATGATCAAGGTGAGCGTGATGGCCACCATCAGCTCGACCAGCGAGAAACCGCGTTGCCGGCCCCTCAGGTGCAGCGCGGCTGCATGGTGCGCCCGCGTCATGACAGGACTCCGATGCGGACCGTTACGCTGATGGCGCGGCGGTTCGCGTCGTTGCCGAACGAGCCCGCACCGCATGGCAACGAGGAGGTCACGGTTTGCGCCAGCCCCTGCCATGCCACCGTGACGCGGTAGATCTGGTTGGTGGCATCGATCGATTCGATACATCCAAGCGCGCCGATCATGGCGCCGACCGCCGTGCCGCTGCTGCTGCTCTCGGCGCTACCCTGCAGCGCGGTGTTCCATGCGGCGAGATCGGCCGTGGCCGTGCCCAACTGGGCATTGCTCACGCCCGTGCACACCGGTGGCGCGACTGTGGCGTTACCCATCACGGTCATGGTGCTGCCGCTGGCATAGCAGGGGGCAGCCTGGCGGTTGGCGTTGATGCGCGCCACCATGTCTTTCAGCAGCGTGAGTGCCTGCGCGCGCTGGTAGGACTCCATCTCGCTCTGTCCCGAGCGCGCGATCAGCCCGGCTGTGCCGAGCAGCGCGATCAGCAGGATCACGACGGAGACCAGCACCTCGATCATGGTGGCGCCACGCTGCGGTGCCAGCCCGATTCCCGGGCGCTGGCGGCGCGGCCTTTGTGTGCGGTGCATGCGATTCATCATGTGCAAGTTCCGTTCACGGTGGTCACGCGCCCGGTGCCGCCCAACTGGACGCAGAGAGTCGTGGCGCTGGTCGCATTGGTGGATGGCGCTACCTGGAATGTCTGGGTGCCAGCAATGGGGCGGCCATCATTGCCGATGGCCAGCGAGCTTCCGCTGCTTGCGGTAATGGTGATGCCGTCGTACGGGCCATAGCCGCGAATCCGGGCGGTGCCGGCTGCCACGGCCCAGCCACCGGTCCATGACCCGCCGGTGCCGGATGCCGTCATCGTCGTGGTGGCACTGCGATTGACGGCTTCGCTGCGCGTCAGGGTCAAGGCGGAGGCCAGATCGGCCGCGGCGTTACGGGTGCGTTGCGACGAGATCAACTGGCTCATGGCCGGCGCGGCCATGGAGACGACGATCACCAGCACGATGACGGTGACCATCAGCTCGATCAACGTGAAGCCGGCCGCGCGCTGCGTCGCCGGCAAGGTTGGCGAGAGGTTCGGCATGGCCTATTTCCAGCAGGAGGTGGGTGCCACGCCGGCGGCCGTCTTGTCGCCGGTATTGTTCAGCGTCAGCACGCCGCAGTCCGTGTCCAGGGCAAGCTGGGTATTGATGGGGGTCGCGGTGAAAACGTAGGCCGGAGGCGCGGCCGTCACGGTGAGTGTGACCTGATAGTTGGGCGCGATCGAACCAGGCAAGGCAGCGAGGCCAAGCGCGGAAAGGGTCGTGGCGTAGGCGCGATTGTCGACCAGGTAGCGTTCCTGCAGGCTCGCGGCCTCGAGGACGAATGCCTCGGCCGCGGCGCGGTTGCCCCTGACGACGTAACGTTGGTAGCTGGGAAACGCGATGGCGGCGAGGATGCCGATAATGGCGACCGTGATCATGACTTCGATCAGCGTGAAGCCACGCGACGACCCGCGCGTGCGCGCGTCCTCCCCAGTGAACCCGATATCCCGAAACAGTCCGCGCGTACGCACGTGACCATGTTGCACCGTGGGGCAGGGTTGTCCCATGTGTGCTCCTTTTTCTTTATATGTTCGGCTGACCCGGTGCCGATTAATTTCTGTCGGCGAGTGTATGACTCGTCATGGGAAGGGTCAACCCGTTTCTAGGACTCTTCCTATGTCTGTGGTGGAAATGCCATCGACAGCGCGGACCGTGGCCGCCCGAAGCATCAAACGAGTCTTAAGTCCACATTAAGACGGACACCGCGAATCCATCGATCCGTATCTCCGCTACCCTGATTGAGGTATTGGCGTACCGCTTTTCATCGATGTGGATGCAAGCCGCATCGGCTACAATCCACCGTCATGACACGTGCGACCGCGAGCATCCCGCTCCGGGGCGCGCTGCTGCTGATCATCGTATTGGCGCAGTTGCTGACCCCGCTTCTGCACGGCCATATCGGTACTCCCAACCAGACTGGCCTGCACGTGCATACGTCGCCGTCCAGATCATTCGATTCTCATTCGCGTTTCGCGGGTTTGAGCGGGCATGGCGACCACCATCACCACGCCTTTGCCTCCCATCGCGAGCCCTTCGAGGTCGATGTCGAAACCGCCATCGGGCCGCTTTCCTTTTCCCTGTTGCTCCAGGCTGCTGCCGTGCTTGGCGCGTCTGTCCTGACGTTTGTCCTGCTGGCCGCGCTCGCGGTCTATATCACGCCGCGCCGTGCCTGGCGGCCAGCATCACCGCGCGGCCGATGGTCCAGTCGCGTTGGATGGCCACCACCAGCCCAAGCTCCCCCCATCTTCTCCTGATGTCACCGGCCGGCAGCCCGCCGGCATGTTCGCGCGCGCCCTGATTCAAGAGCCGGCCCGCGCGGGTTTCGCATTCTGGAGTCATGTATGGTTTTTTCCCGGTTCCCCAGGATCGGCGCGGCTATCGCGTCGGCCGTGTTTCTTGTCGGGCAATCGTTTGCCCAGTCCACCAACCCGCCGGCAATGCAGCCGGTGCCACTGTCCGCCGATCAGGCGCGGGCGCTGGGTGTGCGGTTCAGTCCTGTCCAGGCGTCGGCGAACCTGGAGGTTGGCACGCACGCGCGGGTCGTTTTCCGGCCCGACGCCCAGTACGTCGTGGCAGCACCCTACGCTGGGATCGTGCCGCGCGTGATTGTGGCGGTCGGCCAGACCGTGCGGCGTGGGGAGGCGCTGGCGACGTTCGCCAGTCCACAGCTTTTCGAAGCCAGCCGCGCGCTGACGGAGGCCAACTCGCAGGTCAACCTCGCCCAGAAATCGCTGGCCCGTGACAAGCTGCTGTTCGACGACGGCATCATCGCGAACAGCCGTCTGCAGGCCACCGAGGCCCGCGCGACCGAGGCGACGGCGATGGTCAAGGCACGGCGCGCCGAGCTGGCATCGGCGGGCATCGCCTTCACGGGCGCGGGCGGCGAGGCGCAACTGGTAGCCAATCGTTCCGGCGTGGTGTCCGAGGTCAATGCTGTTCCCGGCGCGCGCGTGGACGCCGCCGCGCCGCTGTTCCGGATCGTCGATCCCGATGCGGTGGAACTGGACCTGCTGGTTGGCCGCGACATTCCCGTGCCGTCACTGGGCGATACCGTGGACATCAAGCCGCGCGGCGCCACCGGCAAGGTGATCGGTATCGCGCCGACGGGCGATGGCACCGCCGGCGTGCGCGTGCGGGCGTCGCTGGAGCGGCGCGGCAACCTTCGCGCGGGCGAGAACATCAACGTCACGCTGGTGCTGCGCGGCGCCACGGACGGGTCCGGCGCGCCCGGCCGCGTGCGGATTCCGGCCGTTGCGCTGGTGTACTGGCAGGGGGTGCCCGGCGTATTCCTGGCCACTGACAAGGGCTTTACGTTCCACCGCGTCGAGATCGACAGCACCGACGACGCCACCGCCGTCGTCCGGACCAGGCTACCTGCCGGCGCTCGCGTGGCGGTCACCGGCATTGGGGCGCTCAAGGGCATCCTGACGGGAGACCAGTGATGGTAGGCCGTCTGATTGATTTTTCCCTGCGGCAGCGCCCGCTGGTGCTGATCGCCGCCTGCGTGCTGGCGGCGGCCGGGGCGTGGGCCTATCTGAACCTGCCTATCGACGCGTTTCCCGATATCTCGCCCACGCAGGTCAAGGTGGTGCTGAAGGTGCCGGGCATGACGCCCGAGGAGGTAGAGCAGCGCGTCTCCACGCCGATCGAGCAGGAGTTGTTGGGCATTCCGCACAAGACGATCGTCCGCTCGGTGTCGAAGTACGGCATCAGCGATGTCACGGTCGACTTCGAGGAAGGGGTGGACGTCTACTGGGCACGCCAGCAGGTGTCGGAGCGCATGGCAGGTATCGCGCGCGATTTGCCGTCATCGGCAGTCGGGGGGCTCGCGCCCGTCACTACGCCGCTGGGCGAGATGTTCATGTTCACCGTCGATGGCGATGGCTACAGCCTGGCGGACCGGCGGCGCGTGCTCGACTGGGTGATCCGCCCCGCGCTTCGTACTGTGCCGGGCGTGGCCGATGTCAACTCGCTTGGCGGCGAGGTCCGCAGCTACGAAGTGATTCCCGATCCCGCGCGGCTGCGCGCCCGGGGCGTGACGCTGCAACAGCTGCGCGACGCGCTCGACACCAATAACCGCAACGACGGCGCGGGCCGGCTGGAGCAGGGCGACGAGCACTGGGTCGTGCGGGTGGAAGGCGGTGTGCGTGGTGTCGACGATCTGCGCACGATCGTGGTCGAGTCCGGGCAGGGCATGGTGGATGCTGCGGCGGTGACCGTCGGAGATGTCGCAACGGTCAAGCTCGGTGAAGCCACGCGTAACGGCGCGGTGACGCAGGACGGGCACGGCGAAGTGGTCGAGGGCCTCGTGCTCGGCCTGCGCGGTACCGATGCCCGCAAGCTGGTGGATGCCGTGCAGGCGCGACTCGATGCGCTGGCGCCCGACTTGCCCAAGGGCATGACGACCCACGTGTTCTACAACCGTGGCGAACTGGTATCGCGTGCGGCCAACACGGTGGTGCGCGCGTTGATCGAAGCCAGCGTGCTGGTGGTGGTGCTGCTGTACCTGTTTCTCGGAGGCGTGCGCGCTGCGCTGGTGGTGGCGGCCACGCTGCCACTGTCGATCCTGGCGACCTTCCTGCTGATGCGCTACGTCGGGCTCACCGCCAACCTGATGAGCCTGGGCGGCCTGGCCATCGCGCTGGGCATGCTGGTGGACGCTGCCGTGGTGGTGGTGGAGAACATCGAGACTGCGCTGGCTCGCGAGGAGAAGCATGGAGCGCGTAGTGATCTGCGCGGCGCCGCTATCCGGCACGCCGTGACATCGGTGGCGACGCCGATGCTGGCCGGGGTGTCGATCATCGCCATCGTGTTCCTGCCACTGCTGTCGCTGCAGGGGCTGGAAGGCAAGCTGTTCTCGCCGGTGGCGCTGACCATCGTGCTGGCGCTGGCGTCGTCGATCGTGATTGCCTTCACGGTGGTGCCGGCGCTGGCGTCGCTGGTGCTGAAGGCCCACGCGGACGAGATGCCGTGGATGATGCGTAAGGTGGCTGCGGGGTTTGCGCGGCTGCAGCAGTGGTGTTTTGCGCATCGCCGCGCCGTATTCGGGGTGGCCGGCGCGGCGTTGTTGCTGGCGGTCGGGCTGTATGTGTCCGTTGGCAAGACGTTTATGCCGAGCATGGATGAGGGCGACCTGATCGTGCAGTTGCAGAAGGCGCCATCCGTATCGCTGGCGGCATCGCTCGAGCTGGATCAGCGTGTCCAGCGGGCGCTGCTCAAGGAAGTGCCTGAAATCCGCTCGGTGGTGGCGCGTACCGGGTCGGACGATCTTGGACTGGACCCGATGGGGCTGAACGAGACCGACACTTTCCTGGTGCTCAAGCCGAAGGACGAGTGGCGCGGAACCAAGGACGATATCGCGGAATCGATCCGTAAGGTGATGGAGCGCTTCCCGGGCGTGGTCTACGGTTTCACGCAGCCAATCGAGATGCGCGTCTCCGAGATGCTGACCGGCACGCGTGGCGATGTGGCCATCAAGATCTTCGGCAACGACCTTGCATCCATCGACAACGCCGCCACCGCCATCGCCGCAACGGTACGCAAGATCAACGGTGTGGCCGAGGTGATTGCGCCGAGCAACAGCGGCGTGCAATACATGAACGTAGTGATCGACCGGGCCGCGGCCGGGCAGGCCGGATTCAGTGGCGACGCATTGCAGGCGCAACTGCGCGCGTTGGTGGAAGGCGACCGCATCGGCGTGGTGCCCGAAGGCATCGTCCGCACGCCGCTGATCCTGCGCGGCGGGCCGGGGCTGCGGCAGGTGCCTGATGCCTTCACGGGTCTGCTGGTGACGGCGCCCGATGGCAAGGTATGGCCGCTGACATCGCTCGCGCGTATCGAGCGCATCGACGGACCGGTCCGCATCAACCATGAAGACGGTGCGCGCTTTGCCGTGGTCCAGGTCAACGTGAGCGGCCGCGATCTGGCCGGCTTCGTGCAGGAAGCGCAAACCGCGGTGAATCAGCTTGCGTCGCTCAAGGGTCTGCGCATCGTATGGGGTGGCCAGTTCGAGAACCAGCAACGCGCGGCGGCCCGTCTCGCGCTGGTGGTGCCGCTGGCGCTGGGCGCGATCTTCCTGCTGCTGATGCTGACGTTCCGGTCGGTGCGTCAGGCGGTGCTGATCATCGCCAATATTCCGTTCGCGCTGGTCGGTGGCATTGCCGCGTTGCGGATCTCGGGCGAGTACCTGTCCGTGCCGGCGTCGGTGGGCTTTATCGCGCTGCTCGGCATCGCGGTGCTCAACGGCGTGGTGCTGGTGTCGCACTTCAATTCGTTGCTGGACGAAGGGCACGATATGGCCACCACCGTGCGCGTCGGCGTGCGCGATCGCTTGCGGCCCGTGTTGATGACCGCGTGCATTGCGGCACTCGGCATGATTCCGCTGCTGCTGGCCTCCGGCCCGGGTTCTGAAATCCAGCGGCCGCTGGCGATTGTCGTGTCTGGCGGACTGGTGACATCCACCGCGCTGACGCTGCTCCTGCTGCCGCTGTTGTTCGAACGTTTCGGCGTGCCTGGCCTTCGCCCGTCTGCCAAGGGAGAGATGCAATGAAGCCGGCAATGCGAAACATCACGTTGGCGATGATAGGAGCCGCGTTGCTCTCGAATGGTGCCGTTTTCGCGCAGGACGCGCAGTCGTACCTGCCTGCCGAGGCGGCAGTGCGCGAGGCCGTTGCGCGGGCGCCCGACGTGCTCACGGCTGAAGCGCGGCGGGATGCCACGACGGCACGCGCCGCGGGCACGCGCGCGGGCACGGCGGAAACGGTTGTCCGGGTGATCGGCCAGGGCCGGCAGGTACGCGAGCCCTCCGAGCGCTATCCCGAAGGCCAGATTGCCATCGAGCGTCCCCTGCGTCTCTGGGGCAAGGCGGAGGCCGATGGCGTGCTGGCCGATCTCGCGACCGAGGCGGGCAACCTCTCGGTCAAGGACGCCAAGCACGAAACATCGCGCCAGATCCTTAGCCTCTGGATCGCCGCGATTCGCGCGGGGCAGGCCCGTATGGCCGCCGAGGACAATGCGCGCGCGGCGGCAGACCTTGCTGCCATGACGACGCGGCGCGTGCAGGTGGGTGATGCCGCGCGTCTCGACGCGGAGCTGGCAGCGGCGGAACTGGCGCGCACGCGCGCGACGGTGGCCACTGCCCAAGCCTCCGAGTCGGCATCGCTCGCCGAGTTGCGCGCGCGTTTCCCGATGCTGGGTCAACCGGCACCGGCGCCCGTTCGCATCGCGCTGCCGTCGCCTCCGCAGGAGCCGGCCGAGCAGTTGCGCGGTATCTACGTGCAGGACAGCCACGAATACCTGCTGGCGATGGCGGAAGAAGCCCATGCGTTGCAGCAGGCCAAACGATCGGATCTGGACCGCAAGCCGGACCCGACCGTCGGCATGTTCGTCACGGTGGAACGCGGCGGCGCAGAGCGGATTCTCGGGGTCAGCGTGTCGATGCCGCTTGGCTCGGCGTATCGCCGCTCCAACGCCGTGGCGGCTGCGGCGGATGCCGAGGCGGCCGCGCGGAAGCGGCTGGGCGTCGAGCAACGCCTGGGTGCGGAGTTCGACGTCTTGTACCGGAACCTGTCCGGCAAGCGCGCGGCGGCAGCGGCGCAGACCGAGGCTGCGACGCTGCAGCGGACGGCGTCGGATCGCGCAACGCGCGCGTATCGGGCCGGAGAATCTGGCTTGCAGGAGTTGATTGTCGTGCGTCGAAACCTGGCCGACGCCATGCTGGCGGAGCGCCTGGCCAATGTCGACGTGCTCGAGTCGGATACCCGTCTGAAGCTCGATCTCCATCGCATGTGGGACTTTGACGACTGAGCGGTAACGCCCCGGCAGACGCTGCAAGTCTGCCGGGTACCCGTTAACAATCTATATTTTTATAGACTATAATTCCCGCAATTGTTGCCCGGCCCGTACCGGGGCCCATATCGGCGCATACCGGCACCGGCCCATGAACCAGACCCATTCCTCCATCGACCTCGTCAGCCTGCAAAGTGCAGCCGCGGACGCCTGCGCGCTGCTCAAGGTGTTGGCCAATCCTGACCGCCTGCTGCTGATGTGCCAGCTTTCACAGGGCGAACTGTCGGTGGGCGAACTGGAGGCGCGGCTCGGCATTCACCAGCCCACGTTGTCCCAACAGCTTGCCGTGTTGCGTGAAAACGGTCTGGTAGCCACGCGCCGCGAGGGCAAGAACATCATCTATGCCGTGGCCAGCGAACAGGCACTTGCTGTCATGGCCGTGCTGTACGAACAGTTCTGCGCGAATTCCTGAGGAGCGAACATGCTGCTGATCGATCTTGGCAATTTCACCCCGGGCCTGTCCCTGGCCGGGGGCATCGTCATTGGCGTGGCTGCAGCCGTGCTGGTGCTGTTCAATGGGCGGATCGCTGGCATCAGCGGCATCCTGGGCGGGCTGCTGAGCCTGCCGCGCCGCGACATGACGTGGCGGGTGGCCTTCCTGATAGGGCTGATCGGCGCACCGATACTTGCCGCGCTGTTCGGGATGCCGGCCAGGGCCGATATCCAGGCAAGCTGGGGCGAGGTGCTAGTCGCGGGCTTTCTGGTCGGGATCGGCACGCGCTACGCGGGCGGATGCACCAGCGGCCACGGCGTCTGCGGTATCTCGCGTGGGTCCATCCGTTCGCTGGTGGCCACGCTGACCTTCATGGCGGCAGGCTTTCTGACCGTTTTCGTCACCCATCACCTGATCGGAGCCTGATATGAGCGCCATCACCGCACTGCTCGCGGGCCTGCTGTTCGGCATCGGCCTGATGGTTTCCGGCATGGCCAATCCGGCCAAGGTGCTGGGCTTTCTCGATCTGGCGGGGCGTTGGGACCCCTCGCTCGCCTTCGTGATGGTCGGCGCCATTGCGATTGGCTCGGTGGCGTTCCTGCTGGCCAAGCGTCGCCAGCGCTCGCTGCTCGGGTTGCCCATGCAACTGCCGACGAATACAGTCATCACGCCAAGGCTCGTCATCGGCAGCGCGCTGTTCGGTATCGGCTGGGGGACGGCGGGCTTCTGCCCGGGCCCCGCGCTGGTGGCGCTGGGCGCGGGCTATCCAAAGGCCATCGGCTTCGTGCTGGCCATGGCGGCCGGGATGCTGGTCTTCGAAGTGCTGGAACGCAGCAAGGCGCGCGTCGCGCGCGCCTGATCAGGTTTGCGTGTTCCGCGGCGGGAATCGCAGCACGAAGCGGGTCTTTCCGTTCGCCGACTGGACCGAGATGCCGCCGCCGTGCGCGGTCATGATCGCGCGCGTGATGGAGAGCCCGAGCCCGACGCTGTCCGACTCGGGCCGTCGCCTGGACTTGTCGCCACGGAAGAACCGATCGAACAGCGAAGACAACAACTCGGCCGGAATCTCGGGCCCATCGTTTTCCACCGCCACCACCACGCTGTCGCCTTCCGCGTGCGCCTCGACAACCACCGCGCCGGCCTGCGGAGTGTGGCGCAGCGCGTTGGAGAGCAGATTGCTCAGCGCGCGCCGCAGCATCAGGCGGTCGCCCTCGACGATGCCGTCGCCCTGCAGCCGCAGTGCCACCTGTTTGTCCTCGGCCAGCGCCTCATAGAACTCGAACAGCGCCCCCGCTTCCTGCGCGATGGAAATGGTTTCCTTGTGCGGCAGGTCGAGCCCGTGTTCCATCTTGGCCAGATACAGCATGTCCGAAACCATTCGCGACAGGCGTTGCAACTCTTCCGCGTTGGAGGCCAGGATTTCCCGATACTTCTCCGCGTCCCTGGGTTGTGACAAGGCCACTTGCGTCTGCGTCATCAGATTCGTCAGCGGCGTGCGCAGTTCGTGCGCGAGATCGGATGAGAATTCGGACAGGCGGCGGAAATCATCCTGCAGGCGTTCCAGCATCGCATTGAGGTTGGCGGCGAGATTGGCCACTTCCTCGGGAACAGCTTCCACCGGCATCCGCTCATGGAGCTTGTCTCCCGTGACGACCTTCGCACGCGTGGCCATGGCGCGCAACGGCGCCAGACCCCGGCGCGCGGCCCACCAGCCGAAAATACCGCTGGCCAGCACAGCCAGCGCCACATACGAGACCAGCGATCGGCGGAACGCGTGGACGAAATGCTCGTGGATCTCGGTGTCCATCCCCAGCAGCACGTCGGTGCGTTCCCCCGCCGCGTTCACCGTGGCACGCATGCCGCGATAGGTTTTGCCGTCCTGCGTCCATTGGAAGACGTCGTCATCGCCGACATGCTTGCGCGATGCCTCAATCGACGTCTTCAGCGCTGCGGCAAAGTCGAAATCCGGCGTGGCGTAGTGCACCTGACCGTTGGTGCCGCGCGTATAGACCAGGAGTCCGCTGTGATGCTGGTAGGCGTCCGCCAGGCGCGTGGGCAACGTGCTGCCGGTGTTGTCGGCGATGGTTTTCTCGACGAGGCGCATGTTGTCGCGCAGCAGCGCGTAGTCCTCCACCGCGAAGTGCCGGTCCATCGCTGTGAAGATCAGCACGCCAAGCCCGAGCAGCACGCAGGCCGAGGTCAGCGAGAACAGTGCGGTCAGCCGCGTGGTCAGCGAATAGCCGCGCATCAGGCCAGATCCTCGGGCGCTTCCAGCACGTATCCCATGCCACGCACGGTCTGGATCAGCTTGTCGTCGAAGTCGTCGTCGATCTTCGCGCGCAGGCGGCGGATCGCCACGTCGATCACGTTGCTGTCGCTGTCGAAGTTCATGTCCCAGACCTGCGAGGCGATCAGCGAACGCGGCAATACCTCGCCACGGCGGCGGGCCAGCAGTTCCAGCAGCGCGAATTCCTTGCCAGTCAACACGATCCTGCGCCCGGCACGCGTGGCCCTGCGTCGGGCCAGGTCCAGCACGAGATCGGCGATCTGGATACGATCGACCGGTGCCTGCGCGGCGCCCCGGCGCAACAGTGTGCGCACGCGGGCCAGCAGTTCGGAGAACGCGAACGGCTTGACGAGGTAGTCGTCCGCGCCGAGTTCCAGCCCCTTCACGCGGTCGGCGACGCTGTCACGCGCCGTCAGGAACAGCACCGGCACGGGATTGCCGGCGGCCCGGATGTTCTGCAGGATGCGCCAGCCATCGATATCGGGCAGCATCACATCGAGGATCAGCAGGTCGTAGGACTCGTTCAGCGCCATATGCTGGCCGTCCAGCCCGCTATGCACGAGGTCCACGATGAAGCCCGCCTCGGTCAGGCCCTGCCTCAGGTATTCGCCAGTCTTGGTTTCGTCCTCGACCACCAGGAGCTTCATACGTGTCCTCGTCAAACCAATGCACCCGGGCCCCGTGCCCGGAAAACGCCGCAAGTGTACGCCGCGGTCCGAACATGACGCGGACATTACCGGAATGTAATTTTTGGGTCATTAGGTGGTTACCGCGTCCTGACTACTCTGTGCTCGCTGCGCCATTTTGCTGGCGCGATTTCACGATGAGAAGGAATTGACAGCATGCGAGCCAACGTTCCGGCCGATCTGATTTTGCCTGTGCGGGCGGGGTTGTCCCGGCGTCGCTTCGTCCAGGGTCTTGCCGCCGGGGGTGTGCTCGGCGCGCTCGGGGGATTGTCGTCCGGAGGCTGGGCCAGTTCCGGGGGCGGACAGGCTGCAACGGGCAATGGCGCTGCCCCGGTCCTGCGTGGCACGGAGTTCGATCTCGTGATCGGCGAGTCGGCGGTCAACTTCACGGGCAAGCCCGGCATGGCCACCACCATCAACGGCATGCTTCCCGGTCCCACGCTGCGCTGGCGCAAGGGCGACACGGTGACGATCCGCGTCACCAATCGCCTGAACGAGCCCACCTCGATTCACTGGCACGGCATCATCCTGCCGTATCAGATGGACGGCGTGCCCGGTATCAGCTTCCCGGGCATTCCGCCCGGCGAGACCTTCACCTACCGCTTCAAGGTGGATCAGACCGGCAGCTATTGGTACCACTCGCACTCGGGCTTCCAGGAAATGACTGGCGTCTACGGCAGCCTGATCATCGACGGCGACGAAGACCCAGTGCGTGCCGACCGCGACTATGCGGTGCTGCTGTCCGACTGGACGGACGAGGATCCGATGCGGGTCATGTCCAAGCTCAAGATCCAGAGCGACTACTACAACTACAACCAGCCCACCGTGGTGGACTTCTTCCGCGACGTCTCCAACGACGGGCTTGGCGCCGCGCTGGAGAAGCGAAAGATGTGGAACCAGATGCGGATGAGCCCCACCGATCTGGCCGACCTGTCGGGCGCCACGCTGACATACCTGATGAATGGCGTAACGCCCGCCGGCAACTGGACCGGGTTGTTCCGTGCCGGCGAGCGCGTGCGCCTGCGCTTCGTCAACGGCGCAGGCAACACGTTCTACGACGTGCGCATTCCCGGCCTGAAGCTCAAGGTGATACAGGTCGACGGCCAGAACATCGAGCCCGTGACGGTCGACGAGTTCCGCTTCGGCCCGGGGGAAACCTGCGACGTGCTGGTGGAGCCGACCGACGACGCACACACGATCTTCGCCCAGTCGATGGACCGCACCGGCTTCGCGCGCGGCACGCTGGCCGTGCGCGAGGGCTTGCAGCCGCCGGTACCGGCGCTCGACAAGGCTGAGTGGCTCACCATGGGTGACATGATGGGCAGCATGAACCACGGCGTGATGGGCCACGGCGCGTCAAGCGCCGCGGCGATGGATCATGGCGCGATGAACCATGGCGCCATGAATCACGGTGCGATGCCCATGGATCACAGCCAGCACGATATGTCCGGCATGGCTGGGATGAGTGGCATGTCACATGCCGACTCGCTCAAGGTACCCAGCACGCGGGCACGTCATGCGCGTACCGAGTACGGTCCGAGCACCGACATGCGCGTGGACATGGCGCGCACCAACCTCGACGACCCCGGCATCGGGCTGCGCAACAACGGGCGCCGGGTGCTGACACTGGCGGACATGCATACGGTCGGTGGCCCGATGGACCACCGTGGCCCGGGCCGTGAGGTGGAACTGCATCTGACCGGCAATATGGAGCGCTACACGTGGTCGTTCGACGGCGTGGAGTACGGCAAGTCGACGCCGGTGTTCTTCAAGCATGGCGAGCGCCTGCGGGTGATTCTCCACAACGACACGATGATGACCCACCCGATGCACATGCATGGCATGTGGAGCGAACTGGAGGCGCCCGACGGCACGTTCCAGGCCCGTCGTCATACGATTCCGGTGCAGCCCGCGCAACGCATCAGCTTCCTCGTGACCGCCGATGCGCTCGGGCGCTGGGCATGGCACTGCCACTTGATGATGCATATGGACATGGGCATGTTCCGTGAAGTGGTGGTGGCATGATGAACGCACGCAACCCACTCACACTGACGCTGCTCGCGGCGGCGCTTCTCTCCGTCAGCATGGGCACCGCCTGGGCGCAGCATTCGCACGCAGACCATGCGTCGCACGCTGCCCAATCTGCCAGCGCGGCCAACGCGGCCAGTGCGACCAACGCGGCCAGCGCGACCACTTCGGATTCGATGTCATCGATGCAGGGCATGGATGGCGGCGAGATCCAGACCATGGACAGCGGCGAAAGCAGCGACATTCAGACCATGGACGGCAGTAACGCCGGAAGCGCGCCGCCCGCCATGGATCATGGCGACATGAAGATGCAGGGCGGTAGTGCGCCGCCGGATGCGCGCGATCCGAATGCGTACTCGGGCGGCTACTTGCTCGGCGTCGGCAAGTACGCGCTGGGCGAGCATCGCCAGCTTCACATGGCGGACGAACACCTGTTCGCCTCGGTGCTGGTGGACCGCCTGGAGTGGACGCACGGCAGCGATAGCAATGCGACCTCGTACGAAGCCCAGGCATGGATTGGCAGCGCCTATAACAAGCTTGTGATCAAGGCCGAAGGCGAAGCCGAGAAAGGCCGGGTGCACGAGGCCCGCACCGAGCTGTTGTGGGGCCACGCGATTTCCACGTTCTGGGATACACAGGTCGGCTACCGCAACGATGCCGGCTATGGCCGGCCCGCGCGGAACTGGCTGGCCTTCGGCGTGCAGGGGCTGGCGCCGTACTGGTTCGAGGTCGATGCCACGGCTTACGTGGGCAACGAGGGGCGTACCGCCCTGCGCCTGTCCGCCGAGTATGAGCTGCTGATTACGCAGCGGCTGATTCTCCAGCCGCGCATCGAAGCGAACCTGTACGGCAAGAATGACCCGGCGACCGGCACCGGCAGCGGGCTGTCGAACGGCGCAGTGGGATTGCGTCTGCGCTACGAGTTCAGTCGCCAGTTCGCGCCGTACATCGGCGTGGAGCGCTACCAGACGTTCGGCAACACCGCCGATATGGTTCGCACATCCGGCGGCCGTAGCGGCGAGACGCGTTTCGTTGCCGGTGTGCGCGCCTGGTTCTGATCGCGTCCGGCTTCAATCGTTTTACCCAGGGAGATCTCATGACTTACATCCACACCGCGGCCAAGGCGCTGGTTGCCGCCACCGCACTTCTGGCCAGTGCCGCCGCCCTCGCGCACCCCAAGCTTGTCAGCGCCACGCCTGCCGACAAGTCCGAAGGGCCCGCGCCCACGCGGATCGAACTGCTGTTCTCCGAGAACCTCGTCAAGCAGGTCTCCGGCGCGAATCTGGTCATGACCGGGATGCCCGGCATGGCCGATCATCCGCCAATGAAGATCGCGGCCAGTGTGTCCGGGGGCGACGATCCCAAGGCGATGATCATCGCGCCGAAGAGCCCGTTGGTACCGGGCACCTATCGCGTGGACTGGCGAGCGGTGTCATCGGACACCCATCCGGTCAACGGCAGCATCACCTTCACGACGAAGTAACGCGGGCAGGGCTATCCAATGGAGGTCGACTGGCTCAACGTGTGGGTGCGGTTCGCGCTCTATCTGGATCTGATGTTGCTGTTTGGCTTGCCGCTGTTTGCCCTGTATGCGCTGCGAAAGGACGAGCGGGAAGCCGCCAGCGCCCGGTGCTATAGCGGCTACGCCATGATGGCCGCGCTCATCGGTCTGGTGCTTTCCGTCGTGGACATGGCCGTGGTGGCCAAGGCCATGAGCGGAGTGGAAGGGTATGCGGATCTGGGCGGCGATACGGTGGCGATGATCGCGACCGAGACAGCCTTCGGCATCGCCTGCTTCATTCGCATGAGCGCGCTTCTCGGTGGACTGATCGCGAGCTTCGCGCTCGCGCATCGGCCGACGCTGCGTTATCGGGTCCTCGTTGCCTGTGGCGCCATCGCGTTGGCAACGCTCGCATGGGGTGGCCACGGCGCGATGAACGAGGGGCTGTCCGGCGTCGCGCATCTGCTGGTCGATATTGCGCATCTGCTCGCGGGCGGCGCATGGATTGGCGCGCTGGCTGGATTCCTGATGCTGGCCCGGATGGGCGTTCTCGCTGTGCTGGATCGCGCCGCGCGCGGGTTTGCGAGTATCGGTACCGTGATCGTCGGGACGCTGGTGACGACCGGGGCAGTCAACTACTGGTTCATCGCCGGCATGCCGACGCTGGAGCGACTGACGTCGCCCTACGGCCGGATTCTGCTGGTCAAGCTGGCGCTATTCGCCGCGATGCTGGTGATGGCCGCGCTGAACCGGTATCGCCTGGGCCCGGCGCTGGCGACGGCATCGGACAGTGGCGCGGCCGTGCGGGCGCTGCGCAAGAGCTTCGTTGTCGAAGCCCTGCTTGGCGTGGCGGTGCTGGCGATTGTTGCCGTGCTGGGTGTGCAATCGCCTGAGCCTTGATGGACCTCCGCCTCTGGTCGCGATGCTTTACTCGACCAGCTTTGCCCGCAGCCGCTTGAATTCGTCCTCGGAGATGGAGCCGGACGCTTTCAGGCGGTCGAGCTTTTCCAGTTCGTCGGCGACGCTGAAGCCGACCACCTGGCGAAGTTCGTTGCGTGCCTCCCGCGCACGTTCCTGATTGCGCTCTGCCATGCCGCGACCCTGGGTAAGGATGTAGGCGAAGACGCCGATGTAGGGCAGCACGATCAGGAAGATCACCCACAGCACCTTGGCGAAGCCCGACACGTCATGACGCCGGAACAGATCGCCGGAAATGGTGATGAGCAACCAGAACCACAGGATGAAAAGGAAGATGGAAAAAACGTCGATGATGAAATTTCCAAATGAAAAACCTTCCTGAATAACCATTGATGCTCTCCATTGAAAAGAAAATGGTCCCGATAAGGGAAAAGGCGATCGGCTGATCCGATTCATGCGGCAAGACGATGCGCGCCGGCCGCGATGCAGGTGGCCAGTGGCGCGTCAACCTCATTAGGTATAGCAGGTGTGACGACAAGTAATCACTTTCACCGTTATGAAAGTTTCTTGTCGGGATGATTCCTGATTTTGCAGAGTGCGACGGGTGCCATCCGCTTCAGGCCGACGTCTGCGAATGTCCGGGCGTTGCCGTCATTCCCCTTGCCCGGGAACACCTTTGATATAGGCGTCCAGCCCGTTGACCAGCGCGGCGAAGGTTACGGCACAGCGTGCGTTGTCACGCAGGTCTTCATGCATGGCTACCCAGGTATCCAGCGTGACCGAGAACTGCTCGGGCAACACCCTCACCAGTTGGGGATCCCGTGCCGCCAGTGCGGCCTGGCACACGCCAATGCCAAATCCCGCACGGATGGCGCCGAGTTGGGCCAAGTCGCTGTCGCTGCGAAAGGCCAGGCTATCGCGCCAGAAGGGTTTGAATTTGCTCTGCAACCGGCGGATGAAGTCGTTTTCCTGATCGAAGCCGATGAGCGCATGGCGCGACAGCTCGCTCGTCGAGCCAGGCACGCCGTGCGCCTGCAGATAGCGGGTGTGCGCGTGCAAGCCGATTTCGATACCGCCGACATGCCGGGCGATCAAGGCCCCCTGGACCGGTCGGAACATGCGGATGGCGATGTCCGCCTCGCGGCGCAGCAGGTCGTCAGGCTGATTCGACAGGACGAGCTCGACCACCAGTTCCGGATGCGCGTCGCGCAGGGCCGTCAGGATCGGAGGCAGTACCTCGGCGCCGATGACTTCGCTCGCGGTCAGCCGTACCGTGCCCCGGACGCCCGCGCCGTGGCTGCTGGCCACCCGGCGCAGCGCGGCGGCGGTGGCGGCGATGCTCGCCGCGTATGGCTTCAGCTCATGGGCGGCCTCGGTGGGGGCGAAGCCGTCGAACGAGCGTGTGAACAGCTTCAGCCCCAGGGCAGCCTCGAGGCTGTCGATGTGCCGCCCGACTGTAGGCTGCGTGATGCCGAGGGCCCGGCCGGCGGCGGAGAGCGACCCGACCTCCAGCACCTGCAAGAATGTCCGGTACCACTCCCAGCTCGGTTCGTTTCGCGTCATGGTATGCATTTTTAAATAGCTGCCAGTCGATTCTAGGCAATTTTCTTTCGATTGCGGGTGCGCCACACTGCGGTTTCGCGAATTGCTCGCTGCCTTCCCAATCCGTTACCGAAAGGAAATCCGATATGTCCAAAGTTGCCTTGTTTGGCGCGGCAGGCGCCATTGGCCGGAGCATCGCGGCCGCCCTGCGCAGCAGGGGTGAGCCCTATCGGGTGGTAGGTCGGCACGAGGCCAGCCTGCGCCAGGCCTTCGGCGATGACCCGCTGGCGGAGATCCTGACCTGGAATCCGGACTCGCCGGAGGCGATTCAGGCGGCCGCCACGGGTGTGGAGACCTTGATCTATCTGGTCGGGGTGAACTACTGGCAGTTTGAGCAGCACCCCGCGCTGATGCGCCGGACGCTCGACGCCGCCGTGGTGGCCGGCGTGAAGCAGATCATCCTGATCGGCACGGTGTACCCATATGGCAGGGCAAGGACGACACCCGTGCGCGAGGACCATCCGCGCGAACCCCACACCTTCAAGGGGCGTATGCGCAAGTCGCAGGAGGACCTGCTGATGCAGGCGCATGCCGATGGACGCGTCCGTGCCACCGTGCTGCGTTTGCCGGACTTCTATGGTCCCGGCGTCGAGAACAGCCTGCTGCATCGCGCGGTGCTGACGGCTGCGAACGGGGGCACGGCCGACCTGATCGGGCCGATCGACACGCCGCATGAGTTCATCTTCGTACCGGACGTGGGCCCGGTGGTGGCCCGGCTGGTTGATACCCCGGCTGCCTTCGGCAAGATCTGGCACCTCGCCGGGGCCGGCGTCACCACGCAGCGCGAACTGGTGGAAGAGATGGAGCGCCAGACCGGCCGTGCGATGAAACTGCGCGTGGTGGGCAAGACGATGCTGCGTCTGCTGGGGCTGTTCAATCCGCTGATGCGCGAACTGGTCGAGATGCACTATCTGCAGACCGACCCCGTGATCATGGACGACTCGGCGCTGCGGGCGCTGATTGGTCCGATTCGAAAGACGTCTTATCAAGACGGCATTCGCCAGACGCTGGCTGCCGCCATGTGCGCCAATGCACGCTTGACGCCCGCTTCGGCCGGCTGAAACTTGCCCGACTTGGAGGTGCTGTCAACGCGACGCTCCCGGCGACAGTTATTGGGGACGAGCGAGAGCGATGCGCGCGGCGCCAGCGTCGCGCTGCAACGTACCTGATCGCCCACTCGGCTCAAGCGTTTTTCTTCTCGTCGTTTCACCCCGATACGGGAGCAGCCAATGAAGAATTTGCTGAAGTCGATGGCCGTTGCGGCCGCGCTGGGTTTGTCGCTCGGCGCCCAGGCCCAGGCACCCGCCGGCGCGCCAGCGGGCACCACGGGCCTCTGCAAGGACGGAAGCTACTACTCCGGCGCCAGCAAGAAGGGCGCCTGCGCAGGGCACAAGGGCGTCAAGGACTGGTATGGTGGCGCCGCCGCAGCATCCGCACCAGCCGCGATGGCACCCGCCGCGATGGCGCCTGCCGCGGCACCCGCGCCCAAGGCCGCCGCGCCGGCGGCAACAGCCGCACCTGCGGCTCCCGCCACTGCCACCGAGAAAAAGACCACCGCCGCCGCACCGGGCGGAGGCCCTGGCCAGGTCTGGGCCAACTCGTCGAGCAAGGTCTATCACTGCCCGTCTGACCGCTACTACGGCAAGACCAAGAGTGGCGCGTACATGTCAGAGGCCGACGCCAAGGCCAAGGGCTACAAGCCCGATCACGGCAAGGCCTGTTCCTGAACGGGGACTGCGCGGGGGGACTCAGCGCTCCGTGCCCAGACGGTCCAGAGGCATCCCGGGCAACCGGGATGCCCCGGAGATGTCATGCCTCGATTATTTGGTCGATCCAGACAGCAAGCCGATCCGATCCGAACGATTCTGCTCGCGTACCGATACGCGCGCTGACCGTATCGCCTTCACGTTGCAGTTCAAACGCGCCGCCTGCTTCCTCCTGCCACAAGAGCGCCGCCAGCCATGCAGCGTGTTGCGCGGATACCGCTTCGGTTACCGGCATGGCGATGAACTCGCTGAGCATGGCGGGTGATGTCCACGTGATCACATCGCCGTCGTGGCGTACCGCATTGCCGAGCACGTCTGCCAGCACGGCTATCGCATGTTCGGCGCTCTGGCCACGGAACCGCGAGCGCAGGTCTCCGAGCGCCGCGCCTACCGCATAGCCAAAGGCACCATTGCGCTGGCTCTCCGCGCTCACCACATCGGCATAGTCCAGGCGTTGCCAGTCCGGCTTCGCAATGGGCGACTTCGCCAGCGACGTGCCTTTCAGGTAGGTTTCCACGGGTTGGAAACGCCCGGGGCCGATCAGGCTGGCGCACAGCGTCTGGACCATGGCGATGCGCGTCGCTACGGTCTGCTTTTGCAGCACCATGAGTTTTTCATGTACCAGCTGGTCTCGCTCCCTGCGCAGGGCGGACAACTCCAGCGCCTGCTTCAGCTCCATACGCAGCGCGGTAATGTCCCAGGGCTTCTTGATGTAGCGGTGAATCTGCCCCTGGTTGACGGCTTCCACCGTCTGGTCAATTTCGGAATAGGCGGTGGTCAGGATCCGTACGATATGCGGATAGTGCTCACGCGCGTAGCGCAGCAGTTCGTTGCCACATTCGCCAGGCATACGCTGATCCGAGACGAGCACGGCAATGCTGTCGCCATGAGCATCCAGCTGGGCCTTTCCCTCCTGCACGGACTGGCCGGTTACCACCGGCGCAAGCTGACCAATGGCCCGGTGAAAGTACTTGACGGCAGTGGCCTCGTCATCGACGAACAGGATTGCCGGAGGGGTCTGCAAGGTTTTGGTTTCGCTCATCGGTCATTCCCTTATGCGACTGTCTTGAGGTTGGAGAGATCGCTGTCTCAATGGTCAAACGAGCCCGGCTCATGTCAGCAAGCGGGGCCTTACTCCGCGCGTGGCAGGTCGAAGCTGAAGGCGGCCCACTGGCCCACATCGCTCTCGGCATACAGCACGCCGCCATGACGTTCGATTACGGCGTAGCTGATCGACAGGCCAAGACCCAGGCCCTGGCCCACTTCCCGCGTGGTGAAGAACGGTTCGAACACGCGGGCGAGATGCTCCTGCGCGATGCCTGGACCGTTGTCGCGCACGGTCACGCGCAGGCGCTTGTCCTCCCATCGCACCGTCGTATGGATCGCCGGGCTCTGCGTACCCGCCTTGCGCATCGCCAGCGCCGCGTTCGAGAACAGGTTGATCAGCACACCAAGGATCGCGGCGACGTCGCCAAGCACGAGTGTGTCGTCGGGCATGTCACGCGTCATCCTGACGCCGCGCAGTTCGTGCGCGGTCAGACGCTGCGACGAGTCGAGCGCCTTCTCGAACAGAAACGGGGTGCCTTCCTCTTCGGCACCGGGCTTGCGATAGGCGAATGTCTTCAGGTCCGAGACGATATGCTGGATCCGCTGCAAGCCCTGCTTGGCATCGATCAGACACTCCTGCAGGCTCGTCTCTGTTTTCGCAACCGGCTCCTCCAGGGCCACCTCGACCGCCATCAGGCAGAAGTTGACCGGATTGTTCACCTCGTGCAGCAGGCCTGCCGCCAGCGTGCCGATGGCCGCCATCTTCTCCTGCTGGAGCATCTGCCCCTTGATGTTCAGCAGATCCCGGTTGATGGCCTCGAGCTCCGCGTTCTTGTCCGCCACCTCGGCCTTGACGCGGAACAGCATGAAACGCGCCTGTTCGTTGAAGAACGTGTACACGCCGCTGGCGGCTGCCGCGAACAGCAGGAACAGCGAGTTGACGATGAACGTCCCCACGGGCTCGATGCCACCCGGGTGCAGCAGGCACGCGGCGGCATAGAGCAGGAAAGACAGAATGCCGAACACGAGGTTCTGCCACAGCCCGAACGGTAAGGCGATGCCCGAGGCGAAGATCGCGAGATTCAGCCCGACGTAGTACGGCGACTCGACACTCCCGGTCTGCGCGATCATCCAGGCGATCATGATCTGCGGCAGCAGCAGCCACGTCATGGTGAGCCATGGCGCGAAGCGGCGGCCAGCCTGGCTGTAGAGCGCGACCACCACGCCGCCGATCAGCAGCGCAATGACGATGCGCGCTACCGTGAACGGCACTTGCCATTGTGGATACTGAACGTAATCGAGGCCGACACCGAGCAGTACCAGCACGATGGCCGTGTACGCGCCGCCCCGGCTGAACGTCAGGCGGAAATCGGCCAGTTCGGACTGGTATCCGGCATGACGCGGGTACGAACCGAGGGCCCGCGCCGGTTGCGCCGCCGGGTCCTCAGCGGACAGTGGCTTCCGCGAAGACATTGACGCCGGTTTCATCGACATAGAGTCGGTGGGCATGCGAGTTCTCCGGCAACAGCGAGGCCATACCGGCCTCGTCGCGATAGATCAGGTACCACTCCAGCAGATGCTCCATCCCGAACTTCTCCGGGTTTGACGGATGGACATTGGTAACGAGCAACTGACCGCCTGGCTTCGAGCGCGAAGCGAAGTACGACAGCAGGCGCGCGCAGACCTTGTCGGAGAGGTAGTCAAACAGGCCGGCGCAATACACCGCGTCGAACTCGCGCACGCTCGGGTCGTCGGCCGCGATGCGGCGTTTGGCCAGTTCGTGCACGGACTGGTGCACCATCTCGACCGATACCTTGTGCCCGGCCGACGCGGCGGACCGTTCGATCGAACCCCGCGTGTACTCAAGCGTCTCCGC
>NZ_JWMB01000059.1:0-15652 GCF_000812445.1 Cupriavidus sp. SHE
CCGAACCGCGGTGCATTGGCGCGGTGTGGGAATGAGAGCCGCCCCGCCACACACGTGTATCGTGTGTGGCGGGTCGGCTTTTTTGTGCGCGAATTACGGTGTGATGCCGATGCTGTCGACGCGATCGGGGTAGAACGCGAGGTAGCCTGCAATGGCCGACACGGCCGGGTAGGGGGACTCATAGGTCCAGACGGCATTCTCTGCGCGCGCCCCGCCGGCGGGGATGCTGTAGTAGGCGGCATCCCCCTTGTAGGGACAGTAGCTGCCATGTGAGGTGCGCGACAGTTCAGACATGTCCACGTCCTCGCGCGGCACGTACTGAACAGCGGGATAGGCTGCTTCCTGAAGCGTCAGCGCGTTTCGGGTATCGGCAATCACTTTGCCCGCGACGGTGACAACCACTCGGCCGCCCTGGCGGGTGATGGTGATTGGGTGGTCGGGGCCGGGAATCTTGACGGGTTTGTCTGGCATGGGGGCCTCATCTGGCTGGCACAGCGAAAAAACTGGCGCGGCAACGTTGCCGCGCCTTGCGCTGACATCGACATACGGACGAACAGGAACCTCATGCCGCCAGCGCCAATGATGAAAAAACCGCCACGGAGGGTGACGTGAGGCCAGAAGAGAGGGATCCTTGGCCTCGGAGGAAAAGATAGCAAGCGCCATCGTTCCAGAAAAGCGTTCTCACGGAACACACTTTTCGAGGGCGTAAAACAATAGCCCCGTCACGGTTTCGTGACGGGGCTATTGTTCTTGATCTTGCCGTGACTTTGCGCGCCGGATGCGACTTCAGGTGCCAGATTGCTCTTCGATCCAGAGCGACAGCCGGACCTTGTAGGCTTGCTGGATATGGCGCCGCGCGATCTGCTCGGCCTGCTCGGGGTCACGGGCTTCCAGCGCCTGGACCAGCGCCATGTGTTCCTCATACGATCCGCGCGCGCGGCCTGGGACGGCCAGCGTGGAGCGCCCCAGCAGTGCCATGGATTCGTGCAGCGAGCGGAGCGTCTTCAGCAGATAGCGATTGTGGGCGCAGCGGTGCAGCGTCTCGTGGAACAGGCGGTTGTTCATCGCCAGCTTGTCGGGGTCCTCGGCGAACGAGAGGTCGCGTTCGACGATATCGCGCAGCAGCGAGATCTCCACGTCGGTGGCGTGGCGTGCGGCCAGCGCCGCGGCGGTGGACTCGAGCACCTCTCGCATGACGTAGAGTTCGCTGACCATGCTGGCGTCGAGGCGCGTCACGATCATGCCCCGATTGGGCTCGTTGACAACAAGCCCTTCCGACTCGAGTCGCGACAGCGCCTCGCGCACCGGCGTGCGCGACAGGCCCAGGGATTCCGCGAGTTCGACTTCTCTCAGGCGGGTGCCGGGCGGCAGTTGACCTGCCTGGATGGCCGATCGCAACTGTTGATAGGCGCGCTCGGAGCGTGGCAGCGAGGCGTTTTGATCGCCGTCGGAGCTGGCGACGAGGTCCGTAGGAAGCATGGAGTCGTGAAGTGGGGATCAGTAACTGCGCCGCAGGCGGCGAAGTTCGCTATTCAATCAACTGGTTAATGATGTGAGACAACCCAGGGCCATCCGGTGGCCGTCGCGCGTTCCTGCCAGCACGGCTGGAACGGGAATGGACAGAGACGGCATCAGGAAGAAGGAGATTCTACCTCGCATGCCGGTCTTCGGACCTCCAGGCGCAATATACGCCCCATCATGCCGCGGTTAGTCCTGTTGTGCCTGGCTAGGGATTCAGCGGTGTCTGAAGCGCGCTCATGCCTAGACTCGTCAGTCCCAGGCGCCCGCGCACGCCCAACTTGCGATAGACGCTGGCGACCCGGCGGCGCATGTCGTCGGCCGCCACACCAAGGCGTCTGGCAATCTGCATCTCGGTGGCGGATGTCAGCAGCAGCAGAAACACCTCCCGCTCGTAGGGATCGAGCAGCCCCAGAAGGTCTGGCGGCAAGAGATATGCGCACGCTGGCTGCCGAAGGATCGTGACATCGCGCGCGGTGCCGAGTCGCATTTGATGTGATGCCAGCCAGCGTGCCGACCACGAGAAGTGAATATCACTTCCGTCCCGGTGCCGGTAACGGTTCTCGAAGCCGGTGCGTTTGTGGCCGGCCAGCACCTCGCCGGCTTCCTTGATGGTGCGATCGCGGTCGCGCTGGACCACGAGTTCGAGCATGGTTTGTCCGATGAGATCGGACTGCGCAAAGCCCAGCGAATCGTTACATTGAGGGTTTACGTACCGGATGATGCCGGTCTTGTCGACGAGGAAGACGGTATCTGGCTGGGCATCCGCCAAGGCATGGATGGTGTCTTCCGACAGGATGGGATTTGCCATGGGGCGATCAACCGGACACGGAGAAATCACCGCAGGGCAGATTACATGTCGCCATGGATTGCTGCCCCAGATGAACGTCGATGTGCGGATCGTAGCGCAAACGGATGCGGATCGAAACGAAAAAAAGCCGGCCTTCAGGCCTAATTTCCAGCCTTCGATGATCCGGGATCATCTGGTGGCAGGCGAACCCGTGGAGGCCCTGTCGGGTTGGCCCGTGCCGCCCATGCTGGCGCAACGGCTCTATCCGCATTGACGCTTGCTGTCCCGCCGAACGCAGGTATTCAGTGAATGGCTGGCGAGCGAGCTGGCACAGCATATCTAGTTGGCGGGGCCCGCATTCTCCGTAGCATCCCCGCCCGGCCGCGCGTTCGGCGCGTTTCGGCGGCTAGTGCGCTGGTGGTTCGATGCCTGCCGCGCGGGCACGCCGTCGCCGCGACAGCATATTCAGCCCCTCGACCGCGCTCGAGAACGCCATCGCCGTATAGATATAGCCCTTGGGCACGTGGTGGCCGAGGCCATCAGCGATCAGCGTCATGCCGATCATGATCAGGAACGCCAGCGCCAGCATGACGATGGTTGGGTTCTGATTAATGAAGTTCGCCAGCGGCGTGGCGGCCACCAGCATCACCACCACTGCGGCAATCACGGCCACGAACATGATCGGCACATGGTCGGTCATGCCGACCGCCGTGATGATGCTGTCGATCGAGAAGACCAGGTCCAGCACCAGGATCTGGCCGATCGCGGCGGCGAAACCTGGAGCGGCGCTCCGAGCGCTCTCGGCATTCTCATACTCGGTCTCGGGCGACACATGCTGGTGAATCTCACGTGTGGCTTTCCAGACCAGGAAAGCGCCCCCGGCGATCAGGATCATGTCGCGCCAGGAAATTCCCTTGCCGAGCACCGTGAACACCGGCTCGGTCAGCGCCACGATGACCGCGATCGTGGCCAGTAGCGCCAGTCGCATGATCAGCGCCAGGCCGATGCCGATACGCCGTGCCTTTTCGCGGATCTGCTCGGGAAGCTTGTTGGTGAGGATCGAGATGAAGATCAGGTTGTCGATGCCAAGCACGATTTCCATGGCCACCAGGGTGGCCAATGCGGCCCAGGCGGCCGGATCGCGCAGCAGTGCGAGCAGCGTTTCCATGCGAACTCCTTGATGGGGTGGGCTTGGGCCGCTGGCCCGCAAGCGGACGACTGTCGACATGGTAGCGCACAGCTTGAGGCTGGCGTAACCGGTACAGCAAAGATTGAGGTTGTCGAACGGCGATTGTGAAATATAGTATGTGATATATCAAAATTAACCATCATTCAGCAATCACAACCATCGAGGAGACAACCGATGAAGATTTGTATCTACGGCGCGGGCGCGATCGGCGGCTACATGGGCGCGCAATTGGCACTGGCCGGGGCGGACGTCAGTTTCATCGCCCGCGGGCCCCATCTGGCGGCGATGCAGACAAACGGCGTGCGGCTGTTGATCGAAGGCGAGGAACGGGTGGCCAAGGTCCGTTGCGCCAGCGATCCGCGCGAACTCGGCCCGCAAGACTATGTGTTCATCACGCTCAAGGCGCACCAGGTGCCTGGGGTGGTGGACCTGATGCAGCCGCTGCTCGGGCCGGACACTGCGGTGGTGACCGGCGTCAACGGCATCCCGTATTGGTACTTCCATCAGCACGGCGGCGAGTTCGCGGGGCGCACGCTGGAAAGCGTCGATCCTGGCGCCCGCCAATGGAATGGGCTGGGCCCCGAGCGTGCCATCGGCTGTGTGCTGTATCCAGCCGCCGAAATCATTGCGCCGGGCGTGATCAAGCATGTCTATGGCAAGAAGTTCCCGATCGGGGAGCCGGACGGCACCCGCTCGGAGCGCGTGACCCGTCTGGCAGAGATGATGGCGCGGGCGGACATGGACGCCCCGGTGCGCGACAACATTCGCGACGAGATCTGGCTCAAGCTCTGGGGCAACCTCTGCTTCAACCCGATCAGCGCCTTGACGCATGCGACGCTCGACATCATTACGTCGGACCCGGCCACGCGGGCGCTGTCGCGCCAGATGATGCTCGAAGCGAAGCACATCGCCGAGAGCTTCGGCGTGCATTTCCGGGTAGACGTCGAACGTCGCATCGACGGTGCCGGTGCGGTTGGCGCCCACAAGACGTCGATGCTGCAGGACCTGGAGGCGGGCAGGGCGATGGAAATCGACCCGCTGCTGACGGTGGTGCAAGAGATGGGCCGAATGATCGGGCAGCCGACACCGATGGTCGACGCGGTGCTCGGACTGATCAAGCAGCGTGACCGGATGGCCCAGGCAGCGCCTTCAGGCGCGGCGCCAATGGCCAAGGCAGCCTGAAACGCGGACGGTCTGCCGGAAATCGGCGACAATCGGCATTGTGGTCAATGTGATATACGATATACGAAAGGTCGGATTCGTCCCTTTCCAGGCCAGAACTCACCGCATGCGGTGGGATTGATGCGCGAAACGCATGGCGTCATGCCAAACTTGACGTCATGCGTCACGCGCCAACCTGGTCCTGAATCGGCGAGTGCCATCGGCGGCCATCTGGGTCGCCGGGGCGCCGGCCATTTACGAGTGCACTCATGTCTGCCCAAAGCCAAACCGACGTCCAGCCGACTTCCGGCCTGACCCTTTCACTGCAGCCGATCAATGCGGGTGCCAGCCTGCGTGACCAGGCCTATGCGATGCTGCGCCAGGCGATTGCCGATGCCGACATCTACCAGTCGCGCGACGAAGTCCGTCTGGACGAGCGCGTGCTGTCCGAAGCGCTCGGCGTCAGTCGCACGCCGATTCGCGAAGCCATGACCTTGCTGGAGCAGGAAGGCTTCCTGCGCACGGTGCCGCGCCGCGGCATCTACATTACGCGCAAGACCAAGCGCGAGATTGTCGAGATGATCCAGGTCTGGGGCGCGCTGGAAAGCATGGCCGCGCGGCTGGCCACGCTGCACGCCAGCGACGAGGAAATCGGCAAGCTGCGGCATATGTTCGACAGCTTCCGCGATGCCACGCCGGCCGAGCATATCGAGGAATACTCCGACGCCAACATCGCCTTCCATCAGGCGATCGTGCAGTTGTCGAAGTCGCAGATCATCATGGACTCGATCAAGAACATCTTTGTCCATGTGCGCGCGATCCGGAAGATGACGATCTCGCAGAGCGACCGCGCCGCGCGCTCGATCGTCGATCACCTGCGCATCATCGAGGCGCTGGAGAAGCGCGATACGGAACTGGCCGAGCGGCTGGTCCGCCAGCATTCGCTGGATCTGGCGGACTACGTCGAGAAGCACTGCGATTTTCTCGATTGAAAGTGGAGAGGGCGCGGAGGTTTAGATCGCGACTTGTCGGTGATCGAGCCGCTGTCCCTGGCCCCTCTCCCCTGGCCCCACTCCCGCATTGCGGGAGCGGGGATAACTGCCAGACCAACCTACCGCATCGCCGCCGCCATCGTATTGCCCAGTTCCGCTGGAGACGCGGCCACGTGAATACCCGCCTCGCGCATTGCTTCGATCTTCGCCTCCGCCGTGCCCGTGCCGCCCGAGATGATGGCGCCAGCATGGCCCATGCGGCGGCCCGGTGGCGCCGTGGTGCCGGCGATGAATCCGACCACGGGTTTGCGGGTGCGCGCGTCGCGCAGGAATTGCGCGGCTTCCTCTTCGGCCGACCCGCCGATCTCGCCGATCATGATGATGCCTTCGGTCTGGTCATCGGCAAGGAACAGTTCCAGGCTGTCGATAAAGTTCGTGCCGTTGACGGGATCTCCGCCGATGCCGATGCAGGTCGATTGTCCAAGCCCCGCTGCCGTGGTTTGCGCCACCGCCTCGTAGGTCAGCGTGCCCGAGCGCGATACCACGCCGATCCGTCCCGGCTTGTGGATGTGCCCCGGCATGATGCCGATCTTGCACTGCCCAGGCGTAATGACGCCCGGGCAGTTGGGCCCGACCAGCCGGCTGGCGGAGCCGCTCAGCGCCCGCTTGACGCGCACCATGTCGATGACGGGAATGCCTTCGGTGATGCAGACGATCAGTCCGATGCCGGCATCCACGGCCTCGAGGATCGCATCGGCGGCGAACGGCGGCGGGACGTAGATGACCGACGCATCGGCGCCGGTGGCATGGGCGGCGGCCGATACGGTATCGAATACCGGCAGCCCCAGATGCGTCTCTCCGCCCTTGCCGGGCGTGACGCCGCCAACCATCTTCGTGCCATAGGCCAATGCCTGCTCCGAGTGGAAGGTGCCTTGGGCGCCCGTGAAACCCTGGCAGATCACGCGCGTATGTTGGTCGATTAGCACGGCCATTTCACTTGCCTCCTTTCTTCTGATGGGCCCGGACCGCGGCCACGACTTTGTCCGCCGCGTCGGCGAGATGATTGGCCGATAGGATCGGCAGTCCCGAATCGCGCAGGATGGTCTTGCCCAGTTCGACATTGGTGCCTTCCAGGCGCACCACCAGCGGCACCGTCAGATCGACATCGCGCGCGGCGGCGATCACGCCTTCGGCAATGACATCGCAGCGCATGATGCCGCCGAAGATGTTGACCAGGATGCCTTCCACCTTGGGGTCGGCCAGGATGAGCCGGAACGCCGCCGTCACGCGCTCCTTGGTGGCGCCACCGCCTACGTCGAGAAAGTTGGCCGGCTCGCCGCCGTAAAGCTTGATGATGTCCATCGTGGCCATCGCCAGCCCCGCGCCATTGACCATGCAGCCGATGTTGCCGTCGAGCCGCACGTAGTTCAGCGCGTGCCTGGCGGCTTCGGTTTCGGCCGGGTCTTCCTCGCTTTCGTCGCGCATCGCTTCGATATCGGGATGCCGGAAAAGGGCGTTGTCGTCGAAGTTGAACTTGGCGTCGAGCGCGATCACGTCGCCGCTGCCTGTCACCACGAGTGGATTGATCTCGACAATCGAGGCATCGAGTTCCGTAAATGCGCGATAGGCGGACAGGATGAAGCGCGTGGCCGCCGCTACCTGCTTGCCGGACAGGCCCAGCCCGAATGCCAGGCGCCGGGCATGGAACGGCTGGATACCACTGGCCGGATCGATCGCCACTTTCAGGATCTTCTCCGGGGTATGCGCGGCAACCTCCTCGATTTCCATGCCGCCTTCCGTGGATGCCATGACGGTGATGCGCGATGTGGCGCGGTCGATCAGCATGCCGAGATAGAGCTCGCGCGCGATGTCGCAGCCTTCCTCGATATATAGCCGCCGCACTTCGCGCCCGGCCGGCCCGGTCTGCTTGGTCACCAGCGTGGCGCCCAGCATCTGCGCGGCGTTTGCCTGCACCTCGTCGATGGACTTCACCACGCGCACGCCGCCCTTGCCGGACGGATCGCCGGCGAACCGGCCCGCGCCGCGTCCACCGGCGTGGATCTGCGACTTCACCACCCAGATGGGGCCGCCCAGCTTGCGTGCGGCCTGCGCAGCCTCTTCGGGGGTGAATGCCACGCAGCCGTTTGGCACGGCGACGTCATAGCGCCGCAGCAGCTCCTTGGCCTGATATTCGTGAATGTTCACGTGTCTCCTCGCTTGTCTGTCACCGTGGCCGCAGGTCGGGGCCCGCCTGTCCGGTTTCACACGGCGTGAAATATGGTATGTGATATATCAAAAAGAAAATCAAGCTGGATTTGATGCTCACGGCAAGTGGAGAAGGCTGTTCCAGGTGGCAGACAGACTTCAGAAGACAATCGCATCAATGCCTTGTCATTGATCGGAAAGCGGCATTTTTCGCGGGTTAACGCCGAATTGGATGGGCGGCTTGCTGCGGTGCGTCGTTGAAAGTCGGCAGCGGCCAGCATTTTGTTCTTGTTGTTTGGTGGTATATCACATACCGTATGTCATCAAGATCGGCTGCTTTCCGAAGCGCAACGATCTGCGATCCGACGATCCAGTCCAAACGAGGAGACAAAGACATGTCCGCTGTCGTATCCACCCGGCCCGAGACCACCACGGCTGAAGACACGCTGAAGCAAAAGTCCCGCGACGCGGGCGTCATATCCGGCGGCCATCTGGTGGCTCGCGCCCTCAAGAACGAGGGGGTGGATACGATCTTCACGCTGTGCGGCGGGCACATCATCGACATCTACGACGGTTGCGTGGATGAGGGCATTCGCATCATCGACGTGCGCCACGAGCAGGTGGCCGCGCACGCAGCAGATGGTTATGCGCGCCAGACCGGCAAGCTCGCCTGCGTTGTGACCACGGCAGGCCCTGGCTGCACGAACGCCGTCACGGGCGTGGCCACCGCGTTCCGTTCGGAAAGCCCGATCATCCATATCGGCGGCCAAGGCGCGCTGTCCCAGCACAAGATGGGATCGCTGCAGGATCTGCCGCACGTGGACATGATGGCGCCGATCACGAAGTTCGCGGCCACCATCCCCAGCACCGAGCGCGTGGCAGACATGATCGCGATGGCCGCCCGCGAGTGCTTCAACGGCGCGCCGGGGCCGGCCTATCTGGAAATCCCGCGCGATGTGCTGGATCGTGAAGTTGATGTATCGCGTGCCGTGATCCCGCGCCCGGGCCACTATCGTGCCTCGACGAAGTCGATCGGCGATCCGCGCGACATCGAAAAACTGGCCGACATCCTCGTCAACGCCGAACGTCCGGCAATTCTCTATGGCCAGCAGGTCTGGACCGCGCGCGGGCATGAGGAAGCCGTCGACCTGCTGCGCGGTCTCGATATTCCCGGCTATTTCAACGGCGCCGCACGTGGCCTGCTGCCTCCGGGCGATCCGCATCACTTCGACCGCACCCGTTCGCAGGCATTCGCCAATGCCGATGTGCTGGTGATCGTCGGCACGCCGTTCGACTTCCGCATGGGCTACGGCAAGCGCATCAGCAAGGAAATCACGCTGGTGCAGATCGACATGGACTACCGCACGGTGGGCAAGAATCGCGAGATCGATCTGGGCCTGGTGGGCGATCCGGGCGCGATTCTTGGCGCGGTGCTGCAGGCGGCCAGTGGCCGGATCAAGAACGATAAGCGCCTGGCGCGCAAGAAGTGGATGGGTCAGTTGACGGAAGCCGAAGCTGTGGCCACGGAAAAGCTGATGCCGCTGTTCAAGTCGGAGAACAAGCCGATTCACCCGTATCGCGTGGCCTACGAACTCAACGAATTCCTGGCCGACAACACGATCTATATCGGCGACGGTGGCGACGTGGTCACGATTTCCGCGCAGGCGGTGCGTCCGCGCCGCCCGGGCCAGTGGATGGACCCGGGCGCGCTCGGGTCGCTCGGTGTCGGTACCGGCTTTGCGATCGCAGCGGGTGTGGCCAATCCAGGCAAGGAAGTGCTCTGCTACTACGGCGATGGATCGTTCGGCATGACCGCGTTCGACATGGAAACGGCCAACCGCTTCGGCGTGCCGTACCTGGCCGTAATCGGCAATAACTCGGCGATGAACCAGATCCGCTACGGCCAGCTTGCCAAGTACGGCGACGACCGTGGCAATGTCGGCAACCTGCTGTCCGACGTGCCGTTCTCCAAGTTCGCCGAGATGCTGGGCGGATACGGCGAGGAGGTGCGCGAGCCGGGCCAGATCGCCGGTGCGCTGCAGCGCGGCCGCGAGTCGATCGCGAAGACCGGCAAGTCCGCCGTCATCAATATCTGGGTGGACCCGCGCGAGTACGCGCCGGGCACCAAGAACCAGACCATGTACAAGTAAAGGCCGGTCGCCAGCACGACATTGCCTCAAGAGAATCCTCAAGGAGACAACGCCATGAACAACAAGGCACTGGAAGGGGTCCGCATTCTGGACATGACGCATGTGCAGGCCGGCCCGTCGGCCACCCAGCTGATGGCCTGGCTGGGTGCCGATGTCATCAAGGTGGAGCTGCCCGGTCGCGGTGACATCACGCGTAGCCAGTTGCGCGATGTTCCGAACGCGGACAGCCTCTACTTCACGATGCTGAACTCGAACAAGCGCAGCCTGACCTTGAACATGAAGACGCCGGAGGGCAAGGCGCTGCTCGAAGACCTGGTGCAGCGCTGCGACGTGCTGGTGGAGAACTTCGGGCCGGGCGTGCTGGATCGCGCCGGGTTCGACTGGGACCGCCTGCAGTCGCTGAATCCGCGCCTGATCTACGCGTCGATCAAGGGCTTCGGCCCCGGCCCGTACGCCGATTGCAAGGCTTACGAGAACGTCGCGCAGTGCATGGGCGGCTCAGCCAGCACCACCGGTAACGAAGACGGCGTGCCGACGGTGACCGGCGCGCAGATCGGCGATTCGGGCACGGGCGTGCATTGCGTGGTCGGCATCCTGGCCGCGCTGCTGCACCGCGAGCAGAGCGGGCGTGGGCAGCGGGTGGAAGTCGCCATGCAGGACTCGGTGCTGAACCTGTGCCGCGTGAAGCTGCGCGATCAGCAGCGGTTGTCGGCCGGGCCGCTCAAGGAGTATCCGAACGACGATTTCCAGGACTACGTGCCGCGCGCCGGGAATGCGTCGGGCGGCGGACAGCCGGGTGCGGCGTTGCGCTGCTCGCCCGGTGGCGCCAACGACTTCGTCTACGTCATCATCCAGCCGCAGGGCTGGGAGCCGCTGATGCGCCTGTGCGGTCGCGAGGATCTGATCACGCATCCGCAGTTCGCCACGCCGGAGGCTCGCCTCAAGTGCCTGGCCGAGTGCTTCTCGATCGTCGAGAAGTGGACGCGGACCAAGAGCAAGTTCGAGGTGATGGCGGCGCTCAATGACGTCGACGTGCCGTGCGGCCCGATCCTGTCGATGAAGGACCTGATCGAGGATCGCTCGCTCTACGAACGCGGCTACATGGTCGAACTCGACCATCCGGAGCGCGGCAGGTACGTGCAGCTCGGCTGCCCGATCTCGCTGTCGGCATCGCCGGTGGAAGTCGAGCGCTCGCCGCTGCTTGGCGAGCATACCGAAGAAATCCTCGAGTGGCTCGGCCGCACGCCGTCGCAGATCGTCGCGCTAAAGGCCGCCGGCGCGGTGTAGCCCCCACACCCTCAACGCAAGCCCTCTCAACCGATCCCGGCGAAGTCCGCAGGCCGCCCGCATCTCCAATGCGTGGCGGGTGGGCCTGCTTTCGCCCTGCGCAGCCCATCCGGGCCGCGTTTTTCGCCTGCCCCTCATTCATGCCTGAACAGATGGAGACCTGACATGGCACATGACAAGGATGCTGTACGCAAGATTCTCGCAATCGCCAAGAAGGAAGGCCGCAATGCGCTGACCGCCCCCGAAGGCAAGCTGGTTTGCGATGCCTATGGCATCTCTGTGCCGGGGGAGGGTGTCGCCAGGTCGCCCACGGGCGCGGTGGAACTGGCCAGCAAGATGGGATACCCGGTGGTTCTCAAGATCGTATCGCCGGACATCCTGCACAAGACCGAAGCCGGTGGTGTGCTGGTGGGGGTGAACTCGGCAGCCGACGTGGAGCGCGGCTATCTGACGATCGTTGAGAACGCGAAGAAGTACAACGCGAACGCGCAGATTGTTGGCGTGCAGGTCCAGCAGATGATCGGCGGCGGGCAGGAGGTGATTATCGGCGCGGTGACCGACCCGTCCTTCGGCAAGCTGGTGGCATTCGGCCTGGGCGGCGTGCTGGTGGAGGTGCTCAAGGACGTGACGTTCCGCATGGCGCCGGCAACCTATGACGATGCGCTGTCGATGCTCGATGGCATCGCTGCGGCGGACGTGCTCAAGGGCGTGCGCGGCGCGGACCCGGCCAATCGCGAGGCGCTGGCCGGGATGATCCAGCGCGTGTCCGAACTCGTGAGTGATTTCCCCGAGATCTCCGAGCTTGACCTGAATCCGGTGTTCGCCAGCAAGGACGGCGCGATTGCCGCCGACGTGCGCATCGTGATCGACGACTCGCCGCAGCCGGAGAAATACCGGCCGAGCCAGGAAGAGATCGTGCGGCAAATGAACCGGATCATGCGGCCCGACACGGTGGCGGTGATCGGCGCATCGGCCGAGGACGGCAAGATCGGCAACTCGGTCATGAAGAACCTGATCAATGGCGGCTATCAGGGCAAGATCTACCCGATCCACCCGAAGGCCGACGAGATCATGGGCATGACGGCCTACAAGAGCGTGCTCGACGTGCCGGGCGATGTCGATGTGGCGGTCTTCGCCATTCCGGCCAAGTTCGTCGCGCAGGCATTGGAGGAGGTCGGCAAGAAGGGTATTCCGGGTGCGGTGCTGATTCCGTCCGGATTCGCCGAGACCGGCAATGTGGAGGGCCAGGAAGAGATCGTCGCCATCGCTCGCAAACACAATATCCGGCTGATGGGGCCGAACATCTACGGCTTCTACTATACGCCGAAAAACCTGTGCGCGACGTTCTGCACACCGTACGACGTCAAGGGCAAGGCCGCGCTGTCGTCGCAGTCGGGCGGTATTGGCATGGCGATCATCGGGTTCTCGCGCTCGGCCAAGATGGGCGTGTCCGCGATTGTCGGGCTCGGCAACAAATCCGATATCGACGAGGACGATCTGCTCACGTTCTTCGAGCAGGACGACAACACCGAGATCATCGCCCAGCACTGTGAGGACCTGAAGGATGGCCGGTCGTTCGCCGAAGTGGCTCGTCGCGTCTCGAAGAAGAAGCCGGTGGTGGTGCTGAAGGCAGGCCGCACCAGCCTTGGCGCGCGCGCCGCAAGCTCGCACACGGGCGCGCTGGCAGGCAATGACAAGATCTACGAGGACGTCTTCAAGCAAGCAGGCGTGATCCGCGCCCGCTCGCTGCGCGACTTGCTCGAGTTCGCGCGCGGCATTCCAAAGCTGCCGACGCCGACGGGCGAGAACGTGGTCATCATCACCGGCGCGGGTGGCTCGGGCGTGCTGCTGTCCGATGCGTGCGTGGACAACGGACTGTCGCTGATGACGATGCCCGATGACCTGGACGCGGCGTTCCGCAAGTTCATCCCGCCGTTCGGCGCGGCCGGCAATCCGGTGGACATCACCGGCGGCGAGCCGCCCTCCACGTACAAGAACACGATCAAGCTCGGCCTGGAAGATCCGCGTATCCACGCGATCATCCTCGGCTACTGGCACACGATCATCACGCCGCCGATGGTCTTTGCCAAGCTCGTGGTCGAGGTGAAAGAGGAAATGCGCGCGAAGGGCATCGAGAAGCCGATCGTCGCGTCTCTGGCCGGTGACGTGCAGGTCGAGGAGGCTGCGGAATACCTGTACGAGCACGGCGTGCCGGCCTATGCGTACTCAACGGAGATTCCGGTGGCGGTGCTCGGCGCAAAGTACAAGTGGGCGCGAGGGGCGGGCAAGATCTGACGCGTTCGGTTGTTCGTACGGCTGCCTCTTTCCCTCTCGCGCTGGCGTGAGAGGGAAAGAGGGCCAGCGCTTCCATTGCCAAGGCCCTCGACATGACAGCCCACGTCGAGGGCTTCTTCTTTTTTCATAAGGAGCCCCCATGCAGCAAACCTGGATTCGCTTCCGCAGCCCACGCGGAGACACTGGCTTCGGCCTCGTCGATGGCGATCGCGTCATCGTCTACGACGGCCCCGGCTACACCGGCTCGAAGCCCACCGGCGCCGTGCTGCCCCGCGACGAAGTGCACCTGCTGGCGCCGTGCGAGCCGGGGAAGATCGTCGCGCTATGGAACAACTTCCACGCGCTGGCGCGCAAGCTCGAGAAGCCCGTGCCGCTGCATCCGTTGTTCCTGATGAAGCCGGCCAGTTCGCTGGCCGGGCCTGGCGATGCCATCGAGCGACCCGCCAGCTATCGCGGCAAGATTGTCTATGAAGGCGAGCTTGGGATCGTTATCGGACGCAAATGCCGCAATGTGGGCGTGTCGGAGGCGGGCTCGCACATCTTCGGCTACACGGTGGTCAACGATGTCACCGCGGCCGAATTGATCACCGAAGACCCGAACTTCCCGCAGTGGACGCGGGCCAAGGGTTACGACACGTTCGGCTGCCTGGGGCCGGGCATCGTCACCGGCTTCGACTGGCGCGCAGCCAGCGTCGTAACGCGGCTCGATGGCGTGGAGCGGCAGAACTATCCGCTCGCCGACATGGTCTTTTCGCCGGAAGAACAGGTCAGCCGGATCTCACAGGATCTGACGCTGACGCCCGGCGACGTGATTGCCTGCGGTACGTCGCTCGGTGTCGGATCGATGAAGGACGGCGCAGTGGTCGAGGTGTCGATCGCCGGGATCGGCGCTCTGGTCAACCACGTGAAGGGATAGCCGAAGAACGGCAAAAGGCCCCGCGCGGGGTAATGCCGTTCCGCTAAGGGTCTGTCTGAAGAACCGGACGTTGTGGCGCTTAGGCAGGGCCTTAACCACACGGGGGCATATACGCCCCCGTCGCTTTTGGATGATCGCCAACTGAAGTTTGACGCGCATGCGCTGCAGATGGGCCGGCAGCTTGCCTGAGCCATGCTGGCGGCCCAGATTGGTTCTCTCTCGACTTTCTTCTGCACCCTGCCCGTATGCAGGTCGAGCAATAACAATCAGGCGGGGAGGGTAGTGGAATCCAATTGGTAGGGAAATAGCATTTATCCGGTTTTGCCCTGGACCTTGCTCTGCACTCAACTGAGGCTGGAATCACATTTCCGGTACCGTAATTTGCGGGTAGCGTTCGATGCGCGGGAGTGCAAATCGTCGCTGGATGTTGGCTCCTTGCAGTTGATTCGATCACGCTGACAACGGAGCAGGAAGCATGGCGGGTGTGCTGGGTGAGCTGAAGGCGTACGGAGAGGAGGCGCTGCGCAATGCAGTGGCCGTGACGGTTACCGGGCGGCAGTCGTACTTCCTCAAGGTGCCAGGATCCGCCAGTGCCGCGGGGTTGTCAGTGGTGTCATTCGAGGCAATGGAGCGCCTGGGCGAGCCCTATCAAGTCCGGGTACGACTTACACATCCGCTGCAGTTGGACCGGGCTGAGTACCTGAACCGGGACGCCACCTTCGTCATCGCTGCGGGCGACGACGGTGAGCCGCGCAAGCTCGCGGGCTGGATCTCAGAGTTCTCGAAGACCCGCCAGAGCCCTGACTTCTGCGCCTACGAGATGGTCGTGGTGCCGCAGGTCGTGCGGCTGAGCCTGACGAAGCGCGGCCGCATTTACCAGCAGAAGAGCGCCCCGCAGATTATCGATGGCATCCTGCGTGACCATGAGTTGAAGGGTCATGAGTTCGCTTTCAAGACCCGGCGCACCTATCTAAACGCCCCGGTGAAAGACATCAAGGGCGACATGAACTTCGGGTTCTCCGAGTAAGGCAGCGCATGGCGACGACCCCGGCGACCCCGTCTCTGCCACCACTGAAGCCATTGCGCTTCACGTTCCCGTTCCGCAAGAAGGGCAATGGCACCGCATCCGTCGAGATTACGGACGAGCAC
>NZ_JWMB01000060.1:0-156158 GCF_000812445.1 Cupriavidus sp. SHE
CCGTCATTTCGTTGCAGCGGAGAAACGAGATTATGCAGAGCATTCAGCGTTTCGTCAACAGTTTTTGCAGAACTTTTTTCTGCCGGTCAGCGCTGCATTCCTCCGCAACTCCAACCCACTGCCGCCCCGCAACCCTTGTCGCTGCTGCGTTTGCAGTGCGTTTCGTGTTGCGAGGGGGCGAATATTAGGCCGGTTCACTGGGCTTTGCAACACCAATGTCACGTTACCGTGATCAAGAATTCGCCCCGCACTTGGCAAGTCATTGATCGTAAAGAAAAAATGGGCCGGAAATAACTTTCCGGCCCATTTAATAACCCTTGATTATCCTCGGGTATTCCCTAGTCCAAGGTCACCGATTCTGGAAATTGGGTGCGCGTTTCTCCACAAACGCTGCCATACCCTCCTTCTGGTCCTCGGTGGCGAAGGTCGAGTGGAACAGTCGGCGCTCGAAGTGGACCCCTTCATTCAGAGTCGTCTCATAGGCAGCGTTCACCGACTCCTTGATCATCATGACAACCGGCAGCGAGTAACCGGCGATAGTCTCGGCCGCGGCCACGGCTTCGTCCACCAGCTTGTCCGCCGGGACGATCCGGGAAACCAGCCCGGCGCGCTCGGCCTCGGTGACATCCATCATGCGCGCGGTCAGGCACATGTCCATCGCCTTGGCCTTGGAGACGGCACGCGGCAGCCGCTGCGTGCCGCCGGCGCCAGGCATCGTGCCGAGCTTCACTTCCGGCTGGCCGAACTTCGCGCTGTCGGCGGCAATCACGATGTCGCACATCATCGCCAGTTCGCAACCACCGCCCAGCGCATAGCCGGCCACGGCGGCGATCACCGGTTTGCGGATGCGGCGGATTGTCTCCCAGTTGCGGGTGATGTAGTCGCCCTTGTAGACATCCATATAAGAGTACTTCGCCATCATGCTGATATCCGCCCCTGCGGCGAAGGCGCGCTCGCTCCCCGTGATGACGATGCAGCCGATTGCCTCGTCCTGGTCGAATGCCGTCAGCGCCGCGCCCAGTTCGTCCATCAGCGCGTCATTGAGCGCATTGAGCGCCTTGGGCCGGTTCAGCGTCACCAGACCAACGCGGCCTCGCGTCTCCACCAGGATGTTCTCGTACGACATGTCTGCTCCTTGCAATGCGGTTGGGTTCTATTTGTCGAGTGTCAGCGGGGACGATACTGGCGTGCTTGCGCCCGGCAGGTCAAGCGCACCAGCCTCTTGCGCCCTGCCACCATCCCGTCTACTATTTGCCGACCGACTGGTCGGTTAATTTAAGGCGATCGCGTCCTCACTACAATGGCCGTGCATCGTGTCGTGGCATCAGATCCACTACCAACCAGGAGAACAATATGGCGCAGGAGACAACCATGCCCCCATCCCAAGCGCAGGCAACTGCGCGCGCAAGCCTCGATTCAGGCCCGATCCTGCTGCACTGGCAGGGTGACGTGGCCGTCGTCACGCTCAACCGTCCCGACAAGCTCAACAGCTTCACACGCGACATGCATCGGGCACTGGTCACCGCGCTCGACCATGTCGAGGCAGGCGGTGCCCGCGCGCTATTGCTGACCGGTTCGGGACGTGGCTTCTGCGCCGGGCAGGATCTGGCCGACCTCGATTTCACCCCCGGCCAGGCCACCGACCTTGGCGAACTCATCAATGCGTGGTTCAACCCGCTCGTGCGACGCCTGCAAGCACTGCCCCTGCCGGTCATCGCCGCCGTAAACGGCACGGCAGCGGGCGCGGGGGCGAACCTGGCCTTCGCCTGCGACATCGTGCTCGCGGCCCGGTCGGCCAGCTTCATCCAGGCCTTCGTGAAGATCGGACTGTTGCCCGACTCGGGCGGCACGTGGCTGCTGCCCAAGCGGGTAGGCATGGCGCGCGCGCTTGGCCTGGCCATGACGGGCGACAAGCTCAGCGCCGAAGAAGCCGAGAAATGGGGTCTGGTCTGGGAAGTGATGGACGACCCACTACTGCCCGAGCAGGCCATGGCACTGGCCACGCATCTGTCCGCGCAGCCCACGCGCGCCCTGGCGGCGATCAAGCAGGCCATGCACGCCAGCGCGACCAACACCTACGATGCCCAACTCGACCTGGAGCGCGACCTGCAGCGCGACCTTGGCCAATCGCACGACTACAACGAGGGCGTGAACGCCTTCCTCGAAAAACGCGCGCCCCGCTTCACCGGCGCCTGACAGCATTCCCGCCAACGCCAAAGGAGACCCGCTTGACGCAAGATCCTCAAGCGCTTGCCGAAGCGGCCGCCCATGCCATGTACGAGTCCGATGCCTGCAGCCGCTGGCTCGGCATGGTTCTGGAAGCGGTCCGCCCCGGCTATGCCCGCATATCGATGCCGATCCGCCCCGAGTTCCTGAACGGCCATGGCATCTGCCATGGTGGACTGATGTTCACCCTGGCCGATTCGACGTTCGCATTCGCCTGCAACAGCCACAACATCAATACGGTGGCGTCGGGCTGCTCGATCGAATTCCTGCGCCCGGTGCATGGCGGCGACGTGCTGACAGCCGAAGCGGTCGAGCAGGTCCTGTCCGGCCGCCATGGCATCTACGACATCCGCGTGACCAACCGCGCCGGCGAACCCGTGGCGATGTTCCGCGGCAAGTCGGCCCAGATCAAGGGGCACGTGGTGCCACCCGCGGAGTCCTGACACACGCGGAAAGACAGCCACGTAGCAAGACCGCAGGAAACAAGCAGAAGCCAGCGCCAACGTAGCGCCACCGATCCGAAAACGGAGACATTCATGATTACGCGCCTGACCGATCTGCCCTTGGAGCCGATCGAGACCGCCAGCCGACAGGAGCTCCAGGCCCTGCAGCTCGATCGTCTGAGATGGTCCCTTCGCCACGCCTATGATCATTCGCCGGTCTACCGGCGCAAGTTCGACGAGGCTGGCGTGCATCCCGACCAAGTGCGATCGCTGGCCGATCTGGCCCGCTTTCCGTTCACGACCAAGAAGGACCTGCGCGATAACTACCCGTTCGGCATGTTCGCGGTACCGCAGGACAAAATCGCGCGCATCCATGCCTCGTCGGGCACCACCGGCAAACCCACGGTGGTGGGCTACACCCTTGGCGACATCGACACCTGGGCCACGGTCATGGCACGTTCGATCCGCGCCTCAGGCGCCCGGCGCGGCGACAAGGTGCACATCAGCTACGGCTATGGCCTGTTCACCGGTGGACTCGGCGCGCATTACGGCGTGGAGAAGGCGGGCCTCACTGCCATTCCCTTCGGCGGTGGCCAGACCGAGCGGCAGGTGCAGCTGATCCAGGACTTCAAGCCCGAAGTCATCATGGTGACGCCGAGCTACATGCTGGCGATCGCCGATGAGCTTGAGCGCCAAGGCGTCGACCCGGCCTCCACATCGCTGAAGATCGGCATCTTTGGCGCGGAGCCGTGGACGCCCGAAATGCGTCTGGCGATCGAGAAGCGGATGGGCATCTCGGCGGTCGACATCTATGGCTTGTCCGAAGTGATGGGCCCGGGCGTCGCCAATGAATGCGCCGAGACCAAGGACGGCCCAACGATCTGGGAAGATCACTTCTACCCCGAGATCATCGACCCCGATACGGGCGAAGTCCTGCCGGACGGCGAGTTCGGCGAACTGGTCTTCACCTCGCTGACGAAGGAAGCGATGCCGGTCATCCGCTATCGCACCCGCGACCTCTCGCGCCTGATGCCGGGCAGCGCGCGTGCCGCATTCCGTCGGATGGAGAAGATCACCGGCCGCACCGACGACATGATGATCGTGCGTGGCGTGAACGTATTCCCGTCGCAGATCGAGGAATTGATCCTCAAGCACGCGGAACTCGCGCCTCACTACCAATGCGTGCTGAACAAGGATGGCCCGCTCGATACGCTGATCGTGCGCGTGGAGTGCGCGCATGGGGCAGATCCGGCCACGGCGCGGCAGGCCGAATCGCAGCTCGCGCACGACATCAAGTCCTATATCGGCGTGACGGCGGGCATTGAGATTCTTGCCGAAGGCGGTGTCGAGCGCTCCGTCGGCAAGGCCCGGCGTATCGTCGACCTTCGTCCGCGCTAGTACGTGCTGCCGCGGCTAATGCGTCCTAGCGCGTTCTTGCCGCACTCTTGCTGCCACCCGGCTCGTCGCGCTTGACGCCGAGCCGGCGGGCCAGCTTGTGCAGATTGCTAGCATCCATGCCAAGCTGCCGCGCGGCCTGGGCCCAATTCCCGCTCTGGGCCTCCAGGGCCTGCTCGATGCACCGGCTCTGACAGGCCTCCACCGCCTCGCGCAGGGTGGTGGCCGGCGCCGACGTGAATGGCGCCGAATTGGTGGCCGCATCGGTTGGCGCGACAACCCCATCCAGATCCAGCAAATCGGTGTCGAGCGTAATGATGTCCTTGCGGCTGGCGCCCCGGCTGAGCAGCTTCAGCGCGGCCCGGCTGATCACATGCTCCAGCTCGCGCACGTTGCCCGGCCATGTATATCGGCGTAGCGCATCCTGCGCCGCGACGGACAGGCGCAGGCTGCGCAGGCCGAGCCGCGCCCGGTTGAGTTCCAGGAATCGTCCCGCCAGCAGCAGCACGTCATTGCCGCGTTCGCGCAGCGGCGGAATCGGAATGGGATAGACCGAGAGCCGGTGATACAGGTCGGCGCGGAACGAGCCGTCGCGCACATGCTCGCGCAGGTTGCGGTTGGTCGCCGCGATCACGCGCACGTCTACGCGGCGCGGCCGATCGGACCCCAGGCGCTGGATCTCGCCGTTCTGCAGCGTGCGGAGCAGCTTGGCCTGGATGGCCAGCGGCAGCTCCCCCACCTCGTCGAGAAACAGCGTGCCACCGTCGGCGGCCTCGAAGCGCCCAGGGCGCTCGCCCGTCGCCCCCGTGAAGGCGCCGCGCACATGGCCGAACAGTTCGCTTTCGGCCAGGGATTCAGGCAGTGCGGCGCAGTTCACGTGAATCAGCGGGCGGTCCCGGCGGCGTGACAGCCGGTGCAGCCGGTGCGCGAACAACTCCTTGCCAACGCCGGTCTCGCCGAGCAGCAGCACCGGCAGTTCAGAATCCGCCACCACGCCGATCTCGTGCATGAGCTGCGCGATTGCCTCGCTCTCTCCGATGATTTCGCCGATGACCTCGCCGTCGTCGCGCACCGTTTCCCCGGCGGCGCCCACCGCGCGGCCCATGCGTAGCGCGCGGATCTCGCCCTCCAGCCTCGAGGTGCGGATCGATGCCTCGATCAGCGCCGTCAGTTGGCCCAGTTCCTCTTGGGCCGATGCGGTAAACGTCCCGACTTCCAGGGCATCCAGCGTCACCACGCCCCATGGCTTGCCTTCGCTCTGGAGGCTGATGCCCATGCAGTCGTGGACGGGCAGCGGCTCGCCCACGTGCTCGTCGATCAACCCGTCGTACGGATCGGGCAACGCACTGTCATGGTGGAAGCATGTGACGCCGCGCCGCGCCAGGATCGCCGCAAGCCGGGGATGAAGGCCCACGGAGAACCGCCGTCCAAGCGCATCGCGCACCAACCCATCCACCGCGATCGGACGCAGATGGTCCTCCTCCAGGCGCAGGATCGCCACCGCCCCGCAGTGGAAATGCGAGCGTAAGCACCCTACCAGGCGCTGCAGCCGCACGGCCTGGGGAAAGTCGGCACAAAGATCCGCAAGAAGCACATCGCTGATCATGGTCAAAACAACCCTAGATAGTCAAAAACACCCTAAACGGCCACGGTGAATATTACCGCGCCCGACGCCAACCTGTTGAATTTTTTAGGACTCTTATCAGGCACGCGAATCGCATAGATGAAGCGGTATTCATTGCGACATCAAGAAGGAGCAATTCATCGTGGGCCCCTACAAGAAACTATGGTTCTTGTTGATCGCCGTGCTGGCGGTCACCTTTTCCTTACTCGGCTACTACGGTGCCGAGGTCTATCGGCAGGCGCCGCCCATTCCGGCCAAGGTCGTCACCTCGGACGGCGCCACGCTTTTCACCGGTGACGAGATCCTTGACGGCCAAACCGCATGGCAATCCGTCGGTGGTATGCAGCTTGGCTCCATCTGGGGCCACGGCGCCTACCAGGCGCCGGACTGGACGGCCGACTGGCTGCACCGCGAACTGACCGCATGGCTCGACCTGGCCGCGCGTGACCAGTACGGCAAGGATTACGCCGCGCTGGACGCGCCCGCGCAGGCCGCCTTGCGCGCGCAGCTCAAGTCCGAGTACCGCAGCAATCAGTTCGACCCGGCCAGCCAGGCGCTGACCGTGTCCGACCGCCGCGCGAAGGCGATTGCCAAGACGGCCGATTACTACAGCCGCCTGTTCTCCGATGCGCCCGAGCTGCACAAGAGCCGGGAGAGCTTCGCGATGAAGGAAAACCCGCTGCCCTCGGCGGAGCGACGCGCTCGCCTGACCAACTTCTTCTTCTGGACCGCCTGGGCGGCCTCCACCGATCGTCCGGGGCACACCGCCACCTACACCAACAACTGGCCGCATGAGCCGCTGATCGACAACCACCCCACTGCGGAGAACATCGTCTGGTCGATCGCGAGCGTGGTGATCCTGCTGGCCGGCGTGGGTCTGCTCGTATGGGCCTGGGCCTTCCTGCGTGGCAAGGAAGAACCCCTGCCTGCCGCACCGGCACGCGACCCGCTGACCACCTTCGCCCTGACGCCTTCGCAACGCGCACTCGGCAAGTACCTGTTCCTGGTGGTGGCGCTGTTCGCCTTCCAGGTGCTGATCGGCGGCTTCACCGCGCACTACACGGTGGAAGGACAGAAGTTCTACGGCATCGATGTTTCGCAGTGGTTCCCGTACACGCTGACGCGCACCTGGCACATCCAGAGCGCGCTGTTCTGGATCGCCACCGGATTCCTGGCTGCCGGCCTGTTCCTGGCGCCGCTGATCAACGGCGGGAAGGACCCTAAGTATCAGAAGCTCGGTGTCGACATCCTGTTCTGGGCGCTCGTGGTCGTGGTGGTCGGCTCCTTTGCCGGCAACTACCTGGCGATCGCGCAGAAGATGCCGCCCAACCTGAACTTCTGGCTCGGCCATCAAGGCTATGAGTATGTGGATCTGGGTCGACTCTGGCAGATCGGCAAGTTCGCTGGCATCGTGATCTGGCTCGTGCTGATGATGCGCGGCATTGCTCCCGCCCTGCGCGCGCGCGGCGGTGACAAGAACCTGCTGGCCCTGCTGACGTCGTCGGTGGTAGCTATCGGTCTGTTCTACGGCGCCGGTCTGTTTTACGGCGAGCGCACCAGCCTGTCGGTGATGGAGTACTGGCGCTGGTGGGTGGTTCACCTGTGGGTGGAAGGCTTCTTCGAAGTGTTCGCCACCACCGCATTGGCATTCATCTTCTCCACGCTGGGCCTGGTATCGCGTCCGATGGCCACGACGGCCAGCCTCGCGTCGGCCTCGTTGTTCATGCTCGGCGGTATCCCTGGTACGTTCCACCATCTCTACTTCGCTGGCACCACGACGCCTGTGATGGCCGTCGGCGCGAGCTTCAGCGCGCTGGAAGTCGTGCCGCTGATCGTGCTCGGTCATGAGGCATGGGAAAACTGGCGCCTGAAGGAACGCGCGCCCTGGATGGCCAATCTGCGCTGGCCGCTGATGTTCTTCACCGCCGTGGCGTTCTGGAACATGCTGGGCGCCGGTGTGTTCGGCTTCATGATCAACCCGCCGATCACGCTGTACTTCGTGCAAGGTCTCAATACCACCGCCGTGCACGCACACGCTGCACTGTTCGGGGTCTACGGCTTCCTGGCGCTTGGCTTCACGCTGCTGGTACTGCGCTATGTCAGGCCCAACTACACGCTGAACCCGCGCCTGATGTCGATTGCGTTCTGGGGAATGAATGGTGGTCTGGTTCTGATGATCGCCACCAGCCTGTTGCCGGTGGGTATCATCCAGTTCATCGCCAGCGCAAGTGAAGGCCTGTGGTATGCACGCAGCGAGGCCTTCATGCAGCAGCCACTCCTGCAAACGCTACGCTGGATGCGTACCTTCGGTGATGTGGTCTTCCTGGTGGGCGCGCTGTCGTTCTCGCTGCAGGTCGTGCTCGGGCTGTTTGCACGGCAGCCCAGCGGCAAGGTCGCCGAAGGGGTGCTGGTCCGTCAATGAAGCAGGGTTGGGGATATCAACAACTTCCCCAACCAGAATGACCGCCGGGCTGGCAAGCCCGGCATCCGCAGCCTCGGTCAATGTGGCCAGGCTGCCAACCCAACGCTTCTCATCCCCACGGCTAGCATGCATCACCACCGCAACCGGCATTTCCGACCGCATACCCGCTTGCAGCAAGGCGTCGCGAATGGCGGCAAGACGGCTCATCCCCATGTAGATGACGAGCGTCGTCCGGCTGCCGACCAATGCGGCCCAATCGGGATCGCCATCGTCACGCGTATGCGCGGTAACGAAGGTCACACCATGGCAATGCTGACGATGGGTCAGCGCAATGCCAAGCGCCTGCGCAGCTGCCATGCCACTGCTGATGCCGTTGACGATTTCCACTTCGATGCCGTGCCCGCGCAGGAACTCTGCTTCCTCGCCGCCGCGACCGAACAACAATGGGTCGCCGCCTTTGACACGCGCCACGCACCGGCCAGCCTGCGCGTGCTCAAGCGCCTGCTCGTGAATACTGGACTGACTCACCGAACAGCGGCCGCCACGCTTGCCGACCGAGATGATTCGCGTCCCAGGGTTCGCATAGCACAGCATGGCCTCTGGCACGAGATCATCCACTAGCCAGACATCCGCTTCACGCAGCGCCCTGACTGCCTTCATGGTGGCGAGTTCCGGATCGCCCGGGCCCACCCCAACCAGCCAGACCTTTCCGGTCGTTTGCATGTTGGTACTCCTCAATGGCTCGTGCCAGACGAGCGCGTAGTCTTGTTGAATACGTTGTACTTGCCGATCGGCTTGTCCATCGGCAGTCGCTTGATTTCCTTCAGCGTCCGGGCGTCGTAGACGACGATCGCCCCATCGGCTTCCATCAGGCTGACCAGCGCATATCGACCATCACGGGTGAACTCCACGTGCGCCGCGGTGCGTCCCGGAGACGGCGTGACACTGCCAACGACGGCGAGTGTCTGCTTGTCGATCACCTGCAATGTGTCGCGTTTCGGACTCATCATCGCGTCGGTCCATGCGTATGGCGTGGCTTCGTGGCTACGCAGGAAGAAGCCCGGCCCATTGGTCGGGATCGTCGCCACGGTCTTCCAGGACTGCATGTCGATCACGCTGATCGCGCCCTGCTTCAGGTTCGGGGATGCCATGACTTCGCGGCCGTTGCGTTTCCACGTAATACCGCTGCCAAGATGCGGCATGCCGGTCAGCGCGAGGTCCGCCACCTTCCGGCCCACGTCGAGATCGATCACCTGACCCGTGGCCGTGCGCGAGGCGCCAAGAATGTGGCGATACGGCTGATCGAAGAAGAAGTCGTCGAGCACGTCCGTGAGTTCGATCACGCGCGGTTCGAACGTCTTCTTGCCGATGTATGGGATCTCCCAGACCTCGGGAATATCGCGCAGCGCGACGATGAACGAACCACGCGGCGCGGCGTCGTAAACGGCTGAAACGCGCGAGGACTTGCCACCCGCGCCCGTAACCGGATAGATACGCTGCAGCGACAGGTCCGACGCGCGCAGCAGCACCAGCGTCTGGGGCAACGTATTGCCGACCATCACCCACTCGCCATCTTCGCTGACCGCAAGGTTGCGGGTATTCATGCCGGCGCGGATCTCGGCCACTAGCTTCAGGTTCCAGAGGTCGTACTTGCTGACCCAGCCATCGCGGCTCGCCATGTACACATAGCGTCCGTCACTGCTGAACTTCGGCCCGCCGTGCAGCGCGAACCGGGTGGTGAATCGGTGAATCGGTTCGAGTTTGTCGCCGTCGAGCACGCTGACGTGATGCGTCCCGGCCTCGACGACCAGAAACAGGTTGGAAGGATCGGCACTGAAAACGGGCCGGTCCGGCAGCGTGCCGGGTGCGTGATAGACGATGCGCGATGCCTCGATGTCCGCCTGCTCCCAGCGCGGCGTGGCCGCGGGTGCGGAGCGCAGCCAGGTTGCCATCTGCTTGATCGTGGCGTCTCCGAGTTCTTTGGAGAAGCCTTGCATCTGCGTGGCCGGACGACCGTTGCGTAGCACGTCGAGCAAGTCGTCGGGCCGCAGCCGCTCCAGGCTTTCCGGCAACAGCGCCGGGCCCATGCCGCCCAGACGATCGGCACCATGGCAAGCCGCACAGTGGCTGCTGTAGATGCTGGCGGGATCGATTGTCGTCTCCGCGTTGGCGACGAATGAAGCAAACATGCACGTCCAGAGAATCGCGTGCTTCATGTCATTGTCTCCAGATTGGGCTGCGCACTGATCTCCGCGTCGGAGAGATAGCAGCCCGGGTCCTGCGCCCACGGATTGCCGCTGATCGCGTAGGCCCGCGCGCGCGTATTGCCGTTGCAGATGTCACGATGCAGGCAAGTTGCGCATCGGCCCTGCAACGGTCTCGGCCTGGCGGCCAAGCCACGCATCAACGGATGGCTGCGGTCGGCCCAGATCTCGCCGAACGGGCGCTCGCGCACGTTGCCAAGAGAGAGTTGCCACCACATCGTGTCCGGGTGGACATTGCCGAGGTTGTCGATATTGGCCACGCCGACACCCGTGGCATTGCCGCCCCAGTTGACCAGTCGCTCGCGCATGTCTGCAACGCGCTCGGGCCATTGACGCGCAATCCAGTACAGCAGGAACACCCCATCGGCATCGTTGTTGCCCGTGACGAAATCCCCGGCGCTACCCTGCTGCGCGCGCGCCCATACATGCTCGAACAACCACTCGACCGCCGCGCGTGTACCCGCGTGGCGCGCGTCATCGTTGCGATGGCTGCGGCCTCGCCCGGCGTAGTTGAAGTGGGACAGATAGAACTTGTCGATGCCTTCGGCCTCGGCCAGGGCCACCACGGAAGGCAGCTCGGCCGCGTTGGCCTCGGTCAGCGTCATGCGCACCCCCACGCGCAGGCCGGCGTCGCGCGCGATGCGCAGCCCGGCTATCGCCTGGGTAAAGGCGCCATTCATGCGGCGGAAGCGATCGTGTGTGGCTTCGATGCCATCCAGGCTCACGCCGACATAGTCGAACCCTGCGGCAGCGAGCCGCGCAGCGTGTGCCGCATCGAGCAACGTACCATTCGACGACAGGGAGAGATGAAATCCGAGTTCGCGCGCACGCGCGGCGATCTCGTACAGGTCCGGCCGCAACAGCGGTTCGCCACCGGACAGGATCAGCGCGGGCACGCGCGCCGCCTTGAGCTGGTCGAGCACGGCCATGACTTCGCCGGTCGACAGCTCGCCCTTGAAATCCGTATCGGCAGATGTGGAGTAACAGTGCTTGCAGTTGAGATTGCAGCGCCGCACCAGATTCCAGATCACCACGGGACCACTGGCACGGCGCGGCGGGGGGACCGACCCCCCGTCGCGCAGCGCCTCCATGAAGCGGGAGAGTCGGAACATGGATCAGAGGCTTAGCACCCACTTGGCCAACGTGTTGGCTTCCGCCTCGCTGACCTGATTGGGCGGCATCGGGATCGGGCCCCACTTGCCGCTGCTTCCCTTCAGGATGCTTTGAGAAAGCTGCGCAGCAGCCGCCTTGTCACCTTTGTACTTCGCGGCGATGTCCTTGTAGGCGGGGCCGACCAGCTTCTTGTCGACGCTGTGGCAAGCCATGCAGTTCTTGCTTGTGGCAAGTTCCTGGCTGGCAAACGCGGTAACCGGCAGCGCGGCAGCAAGTGCCACGGCGGCGATAACTGTAGACGGATGCATGCGAATTCTCCTTCCCCTGATCAATAGACGTCGTGTTGTGTGTTGTGCGCGTTGAACTTGCCCGTCGGGGTAATCAGACGCGGGTCCTTGATCACGGTCTTGAGCTTGCGGGTCTTGTCATCGACCACGACCAGCGCGGACTCGCCATCCTTGGTACCCCAGACCGAGAACCAGACTTCATCACCGGCCTGGTTGTACTCGGCCTGCACCACACGCTTCGCGCCTTCGCCCTTCAGGTTCGCCCATTCGGCGATCGGCAGCACCTTGTAACCGTCTTCCAGCTTCTGCGTATCGAACACCGCCACGCTCTGGTTCAGCTTCGCGTCGGGATTGAGCGGCGTATCCACCCACAGGTTGTGCGACTTCGGATTGGTCTTGATGAACAGCGAGCCGCCGCCCTGCCCCTTGAGCGTTTCCACCACCTTCCAGGCCTGCGCCTTGTGGTTGATGGGATCGGTGCCGATCAGGCTGATGGTTTCGTCGCCGAGATGGCTCGTGGCCCAGACCGGACCGAACTTCGGATGCACGAAGTTGGCGCCACGTCCCGGGTGCGGGGTCTTGCCGACATCGACCAGCGCGGCCAGCTTGTCTTCCTTGGTATCCACGACAGCGATCTTGTTCGATGCGTTCGCGGCCACCAGGAAGTAGCGACCCGTGGAGTCGAAGCCACCGTCATGAAGGAACTTGGCGGAATCGATCGTGGTGGTCTTCAGGTTCTTCAGATCCGAATAGTCCACCATCAGGATCTTGCCGGTTTCCTTCGCGTTGATGACGAACTCGGGACGGAAATGGCTGGCAACGATCGATGCCACGCGCGGCTCGGGGTGGTACTCGTTGTCGACGGTCATACCGCGTGTGGACACCACCTTCAGCGGCTTGAGCGTGTCACCTTCCATGATCACGTACTGCGGCGGCCAGTACGAGCCGGCCACGGCGTACTTGTCTTCGTAGCCCTTGTACTTCGAGGTTTCCACCGAACGCGCCTCGAGACCGATCTTTACTTCCGCGACGTTGTCGGGCTTGGGCAGCCACAGGTCGATCAGGTTCAGGCGCGCATCGCGGCCGATCACGTACAGATAGCGCCCGGACGCCGACATGCGCGAGATGTGCACCGCGTAGCCGGTCTTGACGATATTGATGATCTGCTTGCTGTCGCCGTCGATCAGCGCGACCTCACCGGAATCGCGCAGCGTGACCGAGAACAGATTCTGCAAGTTGTAGTTGTTCATCTTGCGCGTTGGCCGCTTGGCCACGGGCACGATGTCCTTGCGCGATTTTTCGATGTCGGCCAGCGAGAATTCCGGCGGTGTCGGAGGATCGAGCTGGATGTAGCGCGCCATCAGGTCGACCTCGGGATCGGTGAGATCGCCCGAGGTGCCCCAGTTGGGCATACCGGCCGGACTGCCGTACTTGATGAACGTCTTCAGGTATTCGGTGCCACGGGCACGCGTGATGTCGGGTGTCAGCGGTTTGCCCGTGGCGCCCTTGCGCAGCACGCCATGGCAGCCTGCGCACCGTTCGAAATAGATCTGCCTGGCGTGGTTGAATTCTTCAGCAGTCAGCTTCGGCTCGGGATTCTGAGTCGGCGCCGTCTGGGCGCTACCGTGCGCACTCCAGAAGAAGAGCGGCATGGCCGCCAGTGCGGGGAACATCCATGATTTCGCTTTCATGATTTTTCATTAGCGAGTGGGGAATGCTGTGCTGCGGCACCGCGCATGGAGCGCGGCGCGCGACAGATGTTCCAATCATGGGGAAGAAGAACTGCATCGCGATTGACACGAGTCAACGCAGGGAACGGGGCAGGAGAATAACCCTGCTCCGTGTCAGGGAACTAACTCGGACGGCGGGCATTGCTGTATGTAGCCCGCCGGTAACATGACGTCAGCTGCGCGGCATCAGGACCCACATCCTGCCGCCCTGCTTCATGCGGCCGGCGGTCTCGCCCGCGGCGTCGCCTGCGCCCCAGAAGAAGTCCGCGCGCACGCCACCCTTGATGGCGGAGCCCGTGTCCTGCGCGAACATCAGACGTTGAATCGGTTCAGAGGAAAGTGGCCGTGTGGTCGACAGGAAAACCGGCACGCCAAGCGGGATGGTTGCGGGGTCAACTGCTATCGAGCGTTCCGCCGTTAGCGGCACGCCCAGCGCGCCTACCGGTCCTTCGTTGGTGGGCGGCAATTCGCGGAAGAACACAAAGCGCGGATTGACGTTGAGCATTTCGTCCACGCGTCCCGGGTTGGCACGCGCCCATGCCTTGATGCCCTGCATCGTGGCCTGCGCCGGCGTGATCTCGCCACGGTCGAGCAGCCATTTGCCGAATGAGCGGAACGGCTGGTCATTGGTGCCGCCGTAGCCGACACGCATCACCGTGCCATCGGCCATGCGGATGCGGCCGGAGCCCTGGATCTGCAGGAACGCGGCTTCGACCGGATCATCCACCCAGACCAGTTCGCTGCCACGCATCGCCGGGTTCTGCAGCAGTTCGGCGCGCGGCGGCAACATGCCCTTGCCGAGTTGCGGCGGCCGGCGATAGAGCGGGACCTGATACGCACCCTGACGCGTGCGGGAGCCGTGCAGGATAGGTTCGTAGTACCCGGTGATCAACCCGTTGTCCGTCCCATCGACGTTGACCACGCGGTATGGCAGGAAGTTGGTTTCGAAGTACGCGCGCATCGCCACGAGATCGCCGGCGTCCACCATCAGGCCAACGGCGCAGACGCGATTCCAGTCGGCGCGCTTTTTCAGCGCCTGGCAGCTCGCCAGCAACGCGGGCCAGGCGGCACGTACGTCGTCCTGGCTCCAGCCGCCGATTTCCGCCCAGCTCGCCGGTTGCAACCGGCCTGCCGCGGAGGAGGTAGCAGGTGCCTTCCCGCCCGGCACGCCGCCCGGACCTTCGATACGCGGGGGCGGCCCGCTCATGCAGCCGGCCAGCAGCGCGGCAGCGCCCGTCAGGGCAAGCCAGCCGCGCCAGGAAGTGTTGCTCGACGATGCGCGGGGGGCGCGCAGGGAATACTGATTTGCCATCTTGTCCATTCTTCGCGGACACGGCCGGCGGTCAGACAGTCCACAAACCCGCGCATGTCCTACAATCTCAACCCGATCCGTCGACTGACCCCCTCGCGATGAGCCAGTTCTTCGAAAACCACCCTACCCTGCTACTTGCCGCCGAAGCCGGCGTGGCGCTGCTGTTGCTGATCTTCATCGTGGTCTGGACGATGAGCACCGCCAAGAAGAATCCGCGCCCCACGCGCGCGCCGCAGGACCATCCGTCCCGCGCCAACCAGACCTCGACGGATGCAGACACACCGCCCGAGGCCTAGTTCCCGCCATGCGGCGGTTCAGTGCAGCATTCGGGGCAGCACCAGCGCGAATTCGGGAATCGGCACCTCGAAACGGTGGCCGTCTTCGGCCACGCAGAAATAATCGCCCTTCATCGATCCCACCGGGGTGGAGATCGTCGCCCAGCTCGAATACTCGAAGTGCTCGCCCGGCTTGAGCAGCGGCTGATGGCCGACCACGCCCAGGCCCGAGACTTCCTGCGTCGAGTTGTCGCTGTCGGTGATGATCCAGTGGCGCGAGATCAGCTGCGCGGCGACTTCGCCGGTGTTGTGGATCGTGATGGTGTAGGCGAACGCGTAGCGTCCACGGTCTGGGTCCGATTGGTCCGGCATGTACTGCGTGCGCACGGCCACGGAAAATGCGTACTCGCTCATGTATCGACGTGGTAAGAAGGGTCGGCAGGCCGCGCGGCGGCCGGGTGTTGCGCATTGTGCGGCAAGGCCATGGCAGGGGCAAGCGGCCCGGCCAGGCGTTCGTCCCGACTCCGGGGGCCCGACCGGCGTAAAATACCGCCCATTCCGCCTTCAGCCCGCCCGAATATCATGAGCAGCCCCACCTTCCGCATTGCCCCGTCCATCCTGTCCGCCGACTTTGCCCGCCTGGGCGAGGAAGTGCGCCGCGTCACCGAAGCCGGCGCGGACTGGATCCATTTCGATGTGATGGACAACCACTACGTGCCCAACCTGACCGTGGGGCCGCTGGTCTGCGAGGCGATCCGCCCGCACGTCACCGCCCCGATCGACGTGCACCTGATGGTACGTCCGGTGGATCGCATCATCCCGGACTTTGCCCGCGCCGGCGCCAACATCATCACATTCCACCCCGAGGCCAGCGACCATATCGACCGCTCGCTCGCGCTGATCCGCGACAACGGCTGCCAGGCCGGCCTGGTGTTCAACCCGGCCACGCCGTTGCACTACCTGGACCACGTGATGGACCGCCTGGACGTGATCCTGCTGATGTCCGTGAACCCGGGCTTCGGCGGCCAGTCTTTCATTCCCGAGACGCTGAACAAGCTGCGCGCCGTGCGCCAGCGCATCGACGCATACACCGCGCGCACGGGCCGCCAGATCCTGCTGGAAGTGGACGGTGGCGTGAAGGTGGACAACATCGCCGAGATCGCGGCGGCGGGCGCGGATACGTTCGTGGCGGGCTCCGCCGTATTCGGCAAGCCGGACGCCGACGGCGGCTACAAGAGCGTCATCGGCGCGCTGCGGGCCGAATTGGCCACGGTTGGCAAGTAATCAGGCAGGGAAGTCACGCGCATGAGTCTCGAAATACTGCGCCGCACGGACTGGCACGCCATCCGGGCGGTGATCGTCGACCTCGATGGCACCATGGTCGACACCGCTGGCGATTTTCACGCCGCCGTCAACGCGATGCTGCTGGCCCTGGCGCACAAGCATCCCAACCTGGGCCCGGTCGAGCCGATGTCCCAGGAGGACATTGTCAGCTTCGTCGGCAAGGGGTCGGAGAACCTGATTCGCCGCGTGCTGGACGCGCGTTTCTCGCCGCTGCACGCCAACGGGCTGTTCGCCGATGCCTACGCGCTGTACGACCGCGAGTACGTGCGGATCAACGGCCAGTTTTCGAACGTCTACCCGAATGTCCGCGAGGGCCTGGCGGCGATCAAGGCGATGGGCCTGCGCATGGCCTGCGTGACCAACAAGCCGTGGAACTTCACCGAGCCGCTGCTGGCCCGTACCGGCCTGGCCCAGTATTTCGATCTGGTCTTCGGCGGCGACGCGTTCGCCCTGCGCAAACCCGATCCGTATCCGCTGCTCAAGGTGGCCGAGGCATTCCGGGTCGATCCGGAGGCCGTGCTGGCCATCGGCGACTCCGAAAATGATGCGCGGGCGGCTCGTGCGGCGGGCATGGGAGTGCTCTTGATGCCATATGGCTACAACCATGGCAATCCTGTACAAGACGTCGACGCCGATGGTATAGTCCCCGACATTGCCCGCGTGGCTGCGCTTCTTGCCGCACATCGGGCAACACACCGCTAAACCCGGCTGAACACCATTCAATGTTCCTCAACCGCAAACGCAACTTTCTTGGCAGTGATCGGCAGGCTTGGCCCTGGCGTCGCTGGCGCGCCTTTGAACAGGCGTAAAGTGCGTTCGCGAGTTTCCTGACGGGCTTGCGGGGATACATCGGGACTTATTAAGTCCGCCGCAGTCACCCCCCAAGCTCCGCCGGCCCGGTCCAGATCCACTGTCGACCGACGTCTCCGGCAGATCCTTCCGCCAGCGCCGTAGCCCAGATGCCTGTGTGCTACGGTTAGCTCATGAACGCGCCGCACGCCACGCCTTCGGCCGTGTGCGCGCGTACGTCAAACGCGTGTGCTACACGGTCCGCTCCCGGGGCGGGTTGCCGCAACTTCTCCAGCCCTCCCCCTGCCGACGACACACGCGGCGCCGCCTGAACCCGACCATCGTGGCGGGCGCCGCAAGAAGAGGATCGACATGACCGAACTGGAATTCAAATCGCTGGCCGACCAGGGATACAACCGCATTCCCATCATCGCCGAGGCGCTGGCCGACCTGGAAACCCCGCTGTCGCTGTACCTGAAGCTGGCCCAGTCGCAAACGCGTGGCGTGAACACATTCCTGCTGGAATCGGTGGTCGGGGGCGAGCGTTTCGGCCGCTACTCGTTCATCGGCCTGCATGCCCGCACGCTGCTGCGCGCCTACGGACACCGTGCCGAGGTGGTCACCGACGGCAAGGTCGTGGAGACGCACGAAGGCAACCCGCTCGATTTCATCGCCGAGTTCGAAAGCCGCTTCAAGGTGGCGCTGCGCCCCGGATTGCCGCGCTTCTGCGGCGGTCTGGCCGGCTACTTCGGCTATGACGCGGTCCGCTATATCGAAAAGAAGCTGGCCGACACCCAGATGCCGGACGACCTCGGCCTGCCCGATATCCAGTTGCTGCTGTGCGAGGAACTGGCGGTCATCGACAACCTGTCCGGCAAGCTCTACCTGATCGTCTACGCCGACCCGACCACGCCGGAAGCCTATTCCCGCGCCCGCCAGCGCCTGCGCGAACTGCGCATGAAGCTGCGCCAGCCCGTGGATGTGCCGGTGACGAGCCCCTCCGTGCTGACCGAGGTCTATCGCGAATTCGCCAAGCCCGACTACCTGGCCGCCGTGCACAAGGCCAAGGAATACATCATGGCCGGCGACATGATGCAGGTGCAGGTGGGCCAGCGCCTGATGAAGCCGTATCGGGACTCGCCGCTGTCGCTCTACCGCGCGCTGCGCTCGCTGAATCCGTCGCCGTACATGTACTTCTACAACTTCGGCGATTTCCAGGTGGTGGGCGCCTCGCCCGAAATCCTGGTGCGCCAGGAGACCCGCAAGGTCGGCGGCGCCCAGGCCAACGGCGACACGCAGAATGCCCGCATTGTCACGATCCGCCCCCTGGCCGGCACCCGCCCGCGCGGCAGCACCCCCGAGCGCGATGCCCAACTGGCCACGGAACTGCTCAACGATCCGAAGGAGATCGCCGAGCACGTGATGCTGATCGACCTGGCCCGCAACGACATCGGCCGCATCGCGGAAACGGGTTCGGTCAAGGTCACCGACAAGATGGTGATCGAGAAGTACTCGCACGTGCAGCACATTGTCAGTTCCGTGGAAGGCACGCTGCGCGACGGCATCAGCAACCTCGACGTGCTGCGCGCCACGTTCCCGGCCGGCACACTGTCCGGCGCGCCGAAGGTGCGCGCAATGGAAATCATCGATGAACTGGAACCGCGCAAGCGCGGCATCTACGGCGGCGCCGTGGGCTACCTGTCGTTCGGCGGCGAGATGGATCTGGCCATTGCCATCCGCACCGGTGTGATCAAGGACGGCAATCTCTATGTGCAGGCCGCGGCCGGCATCGTGGCGGATTCGGACCCCGAAGCCGAATGGAGGGAAACCGAAGCGAAGGCACGCGCCGTGATCCGCGCCGCCGAACAGGTCCAGGACGGTCTGGACGCCGACCTCTGAGCCCAGGAACAGGAGAAACGAACATGCTGCTGATGATCGACAACTACGACTCGTTCACCTACAACCTGGTGCAGTATTTCGGCGAACTAGGCGCCGATGTGCGGACCTTCCGCAACGACGAGATCACGATCGAGGAAATCGAAGCGCTCAAGCCCGACCACATCTGCGTGTCTCCGGGGCCGTGCAGCCCGCACGAGGCCGGCATCTCGGTGCCCGTGCTGCAACACTTCGCGGGCAAGATTCCGCTGCTGGGCGTGTGCCTGGGCCACCAGGCCATCGGCGAGGCGTTCGGCGGCAAGGTGATCCGCGCCAAACAGGTGATGCACGGCAAGGTCAGCACGATCGAGACCACGCAGGAAGGCGTCTTCGCCGGGCTGCCCAAACACTTCGACGTGACGCGCTATCATTCGCTGGCTATCGAGCGCGAAACGCTGCCCGATTGCCTGGCTGTCACCGCCTGGACGCCGGACGGCGAGATCATGGGTGTGCGCCACAAGACGCTGGCCGTCGAGGGTGTGCAGTTCCATCCGGAATCGATCCTGTCCGAACACGGCCATGCGCTGCTGGCCAACTTCATCAAGGCGCCACGATGAGGCGCACCGATTTCTCCGCTTTCGCCGCACACTCTGCCCAAGAATCCGCCATGTCCATCACGCCGCAGGAAGCACTGACGCGCTGCATCGAGCACCGCGAGATCTTTCATGACGAAATGCTGCACCTGATGCGGCAGATCATGCAGGGGCAGATTTCCCCCGTGATGGCCGCGGCCATCCTGACCGGCCTGCGCGTCAAGAAAGAGACGATCGGCGAGATCTCGGCGGCGGCGCAGGTGATGCGCGAGTTCGCCAATCACGTGGCCGTCAAGGACCGCGAGAACTTCGTGGATATCGTCGGCACCGGCGGCGACGGTTCGCACACGTTCAACATTTCCACCGCGTCGATGTTCGTCGCCGCTGCCGCTGGCGCGAAGATCGCCAAGCATGGCAACCGTGGCGTGTCGTCGAAGTCCGGCAGTGCCGACGTGCTCGAGGCGCTGGGCGTGAACATCATGCTGACGCCGGAGCAGGTAGGCGAGTGCATCGAGCAGACCGGCATCGGCTTCATGTTCGCCCCGACCCATCACCCGGCCATGAAGAACGTGGCGCCGATCCGCAAGGAAATGGGCGTGCGCACCATCTTCAACATTCTCGGCCCCCTGACCAATCCCGCCGATGCGCCGAACATCCTGATGGGCGTGTTCCATCCGGACCTGGTCGGCATTCAGGTGCGCGTGATGCAGCGCCTGGGCGCGCAGCATGCGATCGTGGTCTACGGCAAGGACGGCATGGACGAGGTGTCGCTCGGCGCGGCAACGCTGGTGGGCGAACTCAAGGACGGCGAAGTGCGCGAGTACGAGATCCATCCTGAAGACTTCGGCCTGTCGATGATCTCGAACCGCGGGCTGAAGGTGGCAGACGCCGTCGAGTCGAAGGAAATGCTGCTGGAAGCGCTGAGCGATGTGCCCGGCACCCCGCGCGAAATCGTGTCGCTGAACGCCGGCACCGCGCTCTACGCGGCCAATGTGGCCAGTTCGATCGAGGATGGTATCCGCCGCGCGCGCGAAGCCATCGCCAGTGGCGCCGCTCGCGAGAAGCTCGACCAGTTCGTGCGCGCCACCCAGCAATTCAAGTGAGCCCCCATGTCAGCCAAGTCCGACATCCTGGAAAAGATCCTGGCCGTAAAGGCCGATGAGGTAGCAGCCGCGCGCAAGAAGCGCGACCTGCCGAGCCTGCGCGCCGAGGCCGAGAGCCTGCGCCACGAAACGGGCATGGCCCCGCGTGGCTTCGAGCGCGCGCTGCGCGACAAGATCGCGGCAGGCAACGCCGGCGTGATCGCCGAGGTCAAGAAAGCCTCGCCGTCGAAGGGCGTGCTGCGCGAAAACTTCGTGCCGGAGGCCATCGCCGAAAGCTACGCCGCCCATGGCGCGGCCTGCCTGTCCGTGCTGACCGACGTGAATTTCTTCCAGGGTCATGCCGAGTACCTGAAGCGCGCGCGTGGCGCCTGCCCGCTGCCGGCGCTGCGCAAGGACTTCATGGTCGATATGTACCAGGTCTACGAAGCCCGCACCTGGGGCGCCGACTGCATCCTGCTGATCGTCTCCGCGCTCGACCACGGCCTGATGGCCGAGCTGGAAGCGTGCGCGCACGAACTCGGCATGGATGTGCTCGTGGAAGTCCACGGCGGCGAGGAACTCGATAGCGCGCTGCGACTGAAGACGCCGCTGCTGGGCGTGAACAACCGCAATCTGCGCACCTTCGAGGTCTCGCTGGACAACACGCTGGACCTGCTGCCGCGCATGCCGGCCGACCGGCTCGTGGTAACCGAATCGGGCATCCTCGGGCCCGACGACGTCAAGCGGATGCGCGACGCCGACGTCCACGCCTTCCTGGTCGGCGAAGCGTTCATGCGCGCGCCGGAGCCGGGCGTGGAACTGGCCCGCCTGTTCTCGTGATTCCCAGATGGGCATCGAGATCGAACTGAAACTGGCCGTGCCCGACGCCGCGCTTGCCGCGGTGGCGGCCTGGCTAGACGCCAACGGGCAGCCACGTGGCGAGTTGACGTTGCTGAACGTCTACCTGGACACCCCCAACCGGGATCTGGCACAGGCCCGCGCGGCACTGCGCCTGCGCAGGAAGGGCGAGCAGTGGCTGCAAACGCTGAAGACCGCCGGCCACAGCGCCGCCGGCCTGGCTGCCCGCCACGAATGGGAAACGCCAGTCGCGGGCGAGGCCATCGACCTGTCATGCTTCCCCGACGATGCCCGCGCCGTGCTGACGCCGCTGGCAGACCGGCTCGCTCCGGTATTCCGGACCGACTTCGCCCGCCGCACCTGGATTGTCGAACAGGATGGCGAGCGCATCGAGGCCGCGCTCGACACCGGCGCGATCAGCGCCCCCGGCACGTCGCGGACCGAGCGTATCCAGGAACTCGAACTGGAATGGCTGCCGCGCGATGGGGCTGACGAACGCCATGTCGAAGCCGCATTGCGCGCGTTCGCCCTGCGCCTCGCCCACGTCGCCCCGTTGACCCCTTCGGACCTCAGCAAGGCCGCACGCGGCTACCGTCTCACCACCCCATCCTGATGCAAGCCGACCTGTTTGCGCCCGACACGCCGGAAACTTCCAGCGCCACACCCCAGACCGTCAGCCTGCAGGAGCAGGCCGATGCCCTGCCCGCCGCCTGGCGAACCTTGCTCGCGCCATGCCTGGGCAAGGCCGAATGGTCGTCGCTGTGCGCGTTCGTCGACGAAGAACGCGCGGCGGGCAAGCCGGTGTTTCCACACGCGGTATTCCATGCCCTGCACCTGACGCCGCCGGACGCGGTCAAGGTCGTGATCCTTGGCCAGGACCCGTACCACGGCACCGGCGTCGTGGATGGGCTGGAGATCCCGCAGGCACACGGGCTGGCCTTCTCCGTGCCCGAGGGCGTCAAGGTGCCACCGAGCCTGCGCAACATCTTCAAGGAGATCGGCGCGGAATACGGCGTGGCGCCGACGCGTGCGTCGGGCAATCTGGAAGGCTGGGCGCGTCAGGGCGTGCTGCTGCTGAACACGGTACTGACGGTCGAGCAGGGACAGGCCGCCAGTCACGCGAAGCGCGGCTGGGAAGCCGTGACCGACTGCGTGATCCACGCGCTGGCGGCCTCGCGGCCGAACCTGGTGTTCCTGCTCTGGGGCAGCCACGCGCAGGCCAAGCGCGCCTTGCTCGAAGACCAGACGCATTGCGTGCTGGAAGCGCCGCATCCGTCGCCACTGTCAGCGCACCGGGGGTTCCTCGGCTGCGGCCATTTCCGTCAGGCCAACGACTGGCTCGAGCGCCACGGCCGTGGCGGTATCGACTGGCAGGCGACCTGACCGATCGGGCCGACCGGGCCGACGACCGGGCCGACATGCAGGCCGCCGCTCAAGCGATCACTCAGGCCGTGGGCAGCCAGTCGAATCGATCGAACAGCTGCGGCGCCGCCTGAGCCACTTCCACCTTCGACACCTGCGCGGCGGGCGGCCCCGCCTCCATCCACACGCGTAGCGCCTCCAGGCGCTCGCGCGGGCCGCTGGCCAGCACCTCCACCCTGCCGTCGACACGGTTGCGCACCCACCCGCCCAGACCGAGCGATGTCGCCCGGTCCGCACATGCGGCACGATAGCCCACACCCTGCACACGGCCGTGGGCGAACAATTGCCAGGTTTCCGTCGTGGTTGTCATGATTTGCTTCCATACTGAGGGGCGCCATCAAAATGAAGCGAAACAGCTCTGGCCAAACGCGTGGCCGCAGACAGTGCAAGTCGTACGGCAAGGCCACGCAACAACGCCAGAATCATTTTGATAGCGTCTCTAGGTACACTACCTGGCCCGCTTGGGCGTTAGGTCATCAGCATACGATGCCTTTGCCCTCTCCCCCAGCCCCTCTCCCGCCCGCGAGAAAGGGGCGCGAACCGACAGCGTTGGAATTGCGCGGTGTTGGCCGCCCTCCCCGCCTGCGGGCGAGGGATCGATGGAGAGGGTGCGGCGGTTCCGAAACGAAGGGCCGTGCCCATGCCACCAACGCAAGATAACCAACCCGCACCCGGCTACGTCGGTCCCCTGCTGACCGCGCCCCCAAACCGGTTCGACTTCGCGCTGCTGCCGATCATCCTCGCGGTCATCGTCATCGTGGCCTTTGCGGCCAAGCAGATGGTCGTGCCGTACCAGCCTGGCGATGCGCTGTCCGTGCAGCTGGACGTCGCCAGCCTGCCCTACTATCTGATGCGCACCAGCATCCGGATGCTGGCGGCGCTGGCGGCATCGCTGCTGTTCTCGTTCGCCTTTGCGGCCATCGCGTCGCGCAATCGCACCGCCGAGAAAGTGATGGTGCCGGCGCTGGACATCCTGCAGTCGATCCCGGTGCTCGGTTTCCTGTCGATCACGGTCACCGGCTTCATCGCCCTGTTCCCCGGCAGCCTGGTCGGCGTGGAATGCGCGGCGATCTTCGCGATCTTCACGTCGCAGGCCTGGAACATGGCCTTCAGCCTGTATCAGTCGTTCCGCACCATCCCCGGCGACCTGATCGAAGCCGCGGCAATGTTCCGGCTTTCGCCCTGGCAGCGTTTCTGGCGGCTCGAAGTGCCGTACGCCATGCCCGGCCTGCTGTGGAACATGATGATGTCGATGTCCGGCGGCTGGTTTTTCGTGGTCGCTTCGGAAGCCATTTCAGTATCCGGCCATGACATCCGCCTGCCCGGCATCGGCTCGTACATCGCGCTGGCGATCCAGCAGCAGAACCTGCCAGCAATCGGCTGGGCCATCGTGGCGATGCTGGTCGGCATCCTGATCTACGACCAGTTCCTGTTCCGCCCGCTGGTGGCCTGGGCCGACCGCTTCCGCTTCGAAACGCTGGCGCAGGACACCATGCCCCAGTCCTGGCTGCTCGACCTGCTGCGCCGTTCGGCATGGGTCCATGCGCTGCTCAAGTGGACCGCCAGCCTCGGCGGACGCACGCTGGCGTGGAGCGCCCGCCACCGCAACATGGTGATCCTGCCTGCCGCGCCGGCACGCTGGAGCCCCTGGCTCGAGCGCCTGCGCGATACGGTGATCATCGTCATCGCGCTGGCGGCGCTCTATCGCGTGGTGCACTTCGTGCACAGCGAGGTGGGCTGGGGCGAGGCCGCGCACGTGCTGTGGCTTGGCGTGCTGACGATGACGCGCGTGATCGTGCTGATCGCGCTGGCGGCGCTGATCTGGGTGCCGATCGGCATCCGCATCGGCCTGAACCCGTCCGTGGCGCGCATCGCCCAGCCGATCGCGCAGTTCATGGCCGCCTTTCCGGCCAACCTGATGTTCCCGCTGGCCGTGATGGCAATCGTCAGGTTCGGGCTCAATCCGGAGATCTGGCTCAGCCCGCTGATGATCTTCGGCACCCAGTGGTACATCCTGTTCAATGTGGTGGCCGGGGCTTCCGGCATTCCCACCGAACTGCGGCTGGCCGCGCGCAACTTCGGGCTCAAGGGCTGGCTGATGTGGCGCCGCTTCCTGATTCCCGCCGTGTTCCCGAGCCTGTTGACCGGACTGGTCACGGCCGCAGGCGGGTCCTGGAATGCGAGTATCGTCTCGGAATACGTGACCTGGGGCGATCGCACGCTCGTAGCCACCGGCCTGGGCAGCTACATCGCCGAAATGACCGCGCGGGGCGACTTCCCGCGCATCGCACTCGGCATCGGCGTGATGGCGCTGTTCGTGGTCGGCTTCAACCGGCTGCTCTGGAACCGCCTCTACGATCTCGCGCAGTTGCGCACCCGACTCTGACATTCGCACGATGGCACTGCACGACAACCCATCCAGACTGGCCCCATCCGTCATCGAACTGCATGACGTGGGCAAGGTATTCCGTACCGCCGACCATACCGATCGCGCCGTGCTCGAAGGCGTCAACCTCACGCTGCGTGAAGGCGAGATCGTCGCCATGCTCGGCAAGTCCGGCTCCGGCAAATCGACGCTGCTGCGGATCATGGCCGGCCTGGTCGGCGCGGACCGTGGCGAGGTGCGGTTCCGTGGCCAGAAGCTGGTCGGCACGGCCGAAGGCATCGCCATGGTGTTCCAGTCATTCGCGCTGTTCCCGTGGCTCACAGTGCAGCAGAACGTGGAACTTGGGCTGGAAGCGCAGGGCGTGCCGAAGGCGGAACGCGTGCGGCGCGCCGAAGCAGCCATCGACATGATCGGTCTCTCGGGCTTCAACAGCGCGTTGCCGCGTGAACTGTCCGGCGGCATGCGGCAGCGTGTGGGCATAGCCCGGGCGCTGGTGACGCAGCCGGACCTGCTGCTGATGGACGAGGCGTTCTCGGCCCTTGACGTGCTAACCGGCGAAACGCTGCGCGATGAAATGCTCGACCTGTGGGAATCGGGCCGCGCCAACATCAAGAGCATCCTGATCGTCTCGCACAACATTGAGGAAGCGGTGATGATGGCCGACCGGATCGTGATCCTGTCGAGCGACCCGGGGCGCGTGCGCGCCGAGGTACGGGTGCCGTTCGCGCGCCCACGTAATCGCGACAGCGCCCAAGTGCGCGCGCTGATCGACGAGGTCTACACGCTGATGACCTCGCCGGCCGCGCTGGGGCTGCGCGTGCCCGCGATGGCTGCCGCGCAGCAGATCGGCTACCGCCTGCCAGAAGCCGACATCAGCCAGATGGAGGCCATTCTCGACCTGCTGCACGAATCGCCGTTCTTCGGCCGCGCCGACCTGCCGCACCTGGCCGACGAAGCCGGGCTGACCGACGACGAACTGCTGCCGGCCTGCGAGGCCATGCAGTTGCTGGGGCTGGCGACCATCGAGCGCGGCGACATCACATCGACGGCGCTCGGCCGTAGCTACTACGAGACCGAGCCCTCCGAACGCAAGGTCGTGTTCGGCAAGCAGTTGCTGAGCCACGTGGCGCTGGCCGCTCACATCCGGCGCGAGCTGGAAGAGAGCGAGGACGGCGAGGTTGGCGAGGAAACCGTCCTGCGCGAGATGCAGGCATTCCTGAAGCCGGATGAGGCCCAGCGTGTGCTGACGATCGCGATCGACTGGGGCCGGTACGGCGAGGTTTACGGCTACTCGTTCAACAGTGGCGTGTTCAAGCTGCCCGACGTGGAGGAAGCCGGGGCGACTGGGAAGGTCTAGGTCAGCGTGAATGCCGCAGGTTTTCTCTCCTCGCCCGCCACATGGGAGAGGAGAGAAAACCCGTCGCGATTCCGTTCGATCACCCCTTCCACGGCGTCCGGATCGCCCGGCCGATCGCGCCGGTACGCAGCGCGATCTTCGCTGCGTCCTCGCGCAGCGCGCGCAGGCGGCGCTCCAGCACCGCATTGGCCGCACGCCCGGAAGCACTCGCGGAGGACTCGGCACGCTGATCCTGCGATCGCTGAATCGGCTCGGCCGCACCGATCTCGCCGGCCGCCGCGGCCTGCGCCAGCACCTCGGCCTTGCGCCGGTCCGCCGAGTCCGCGATACGCGCGCGGCGCTCGCTCGCGTCGTCCGCCGTGAGATCCGTGGCCGAGGACGGCGCGCTCTGATGGACCATGCCTACGCCGGCCACCGCCGCCTCTGTCGGTGTGCGGATGAACCCCGCGCCACGCGCCCCATGCCGTTCCTCGCCCGCCAGCCGCTCGCTGGCCAGCGTCAACGACCGCACGGCCGCCTCGGTGGCCTGCTCAATCGAGGCCTCGGCTGCGGGCACATCCAGTTCGCCGTAGTGCTGCCGCACCTGGATCCGGGCAGCGGCCACGTGCGCGGCCACCAGGTAGTTCTGCACGATGAAGCGGCTCAGGTTATCCACCGCGCGCTGCCGGCTGCGCGGCTCGTCGAGCATGCGCTGGAACGACGAGATCAGCGCCGACAGCGCATCCATGAACTGCTTGCGCTGCACGCGGTATGCAAAGTCGTCCTGCGCCTTGCGCAGCAGCAGATCCCGCGTGGCCGCAATGTAGCGACGGTTGGCCTGCAGCACGTTCTCCACCAGCTTCGGAATGGCGCGGTACTCCCAGCTCGGCAGCACGAAGCTGAACACAGACGCGATGATCCCGCCGATCACGGTATCGACCAGCCGCTCGCCCACCACCGTCTGGCTGCCCGGAATCAGCAGGTTAATCTGGATCAGCACCTGCACACAGGCGGCAATCGCGGTGTAGCGGTACTTGATCGTGGAGAACGCCGCGCTGGCCACGAGCGCCAGATAGAGCACACCCAGCAGCACTAGCGGCGCATGAATCCAGTGCAGGATGCCGACGCTGATGATGCAGCCGATCAGCGTGCCGATCAGACGATCGTTGTAGCGCTGCTTGGTCATGCTGAAGTTCGGCTTCAGGATCACCACGATGGTCAGCAGGATCCAGTAGCTGTGCGACGCGTACGGCAAATGTTCGCCCAGGAATAGCCCGGTCCCCACCGCCAGCGTGATGCGCACCGCGAACCGGAACGCCGGCGAGCGCCAGTTCAGGCTGTCGAGCACCACGCCCAGTTCGTACTTCTGGCGCGTCAGGAACGGGGTCATGTCCGAACCGGGCAGCACCTGAGCCGGCTCCACCGGCGTGCGCGAAGCCTCGTGCAATTGCCCCATCAGCGTGACCGCGCCCCGAATCATGTCGAAGGTATCGACCAGTGCCGTCATCGCTGTGGCCGACACATTGAGGTGGCGCAGCTGTGCGATCTCGCTTTCCACCGCGCGCAGGTCCGCCGCGTAGTCGTGCGCGCTGTACGACGGCCGCCCGCGCGTGATGTCGTAGGCGATTTCCTCGAGGTCCTTGCAGAGCCCGCGCACGAGCCGGCGCAACGCGTCGAGCACCGGCGTGCCGCCGAACGTCTGCCGCAGCAGCGGATAGTCGGTATTGGTCGACAGCAGATACTCGTAGAGCTCCAGCATGCGCAGGTGCACCCGCACCAGCAGCCCATCGAACGGTGTCTTGTTGCCGCGCAGCACCATGTCGCGCGCGGCCTGCTGGCGCTCGGCCACCACGATCTGCTGGCGCACCAGCCGGTTGAACAGCTCGTCGTAGTCGGTGCCGGCGTCGTAGAACCCCGCCTTGATGTCGAGGTAGGCCGCCATCTCGTAGAGCGACTCCGCCAGGATCTGCTGCCGCGTGCGGCGTTCCATGAACCAGGCCACGCTGATCGCGTAGAGCAAGTAGCCCAGTGCGCCCACGCCAAACAGTCCCGCGTGAGACAAGGCCGTGCGCACGACGAATTCCTCGTTGATCGTCAGCGTCATGACGAACAACATCGAGAACTGCAACGGCATGGTCTTGTTGCCGTAGACCGTCATCATGCCGGCCAGGAATGTGACCAGCACCAGCACGAACGGCATCACGCGCGGGAACGGCGTGGCCAGCGCCACCACCACGGTCACCGCCGTGCAGAGCAGCACGCTAGCCAGCATCTCGTTGAACTTGTGGTTCAGCGGGCTCGGCAGGTCCATCAGGCTGGTGCACAGCGCGCCCATCGAGACGACCATCGCGCTGGGCAGGTCCATGAACTGCATGGCCAGCAGCGTCATGCCGATGACCCCCGTGGCCGAGCGCAGGCCACGGTAGATGTAGTGCGAGTAGAGGAACGTGCGGGGATCGTGCGCGTATTCCATGGGGGGCGATTACAAATGCCGGGTCGGCCGGGTCAAAGGGGAGCCCTGCCGTCGCCAGGGCGGCGACGGTAGGGTGGCAGGCAGGTTACTGGCCGAGCCAGCGCGCTCTCCCGACATGCTTGCCCGTTTCCACCGACACTTTGTACTGCACCGCCGGCTCGCGCGCCAGCGTCACCGGCAACACCTGCAGTTCATCGCGCCGGAACACGTGGAGTTCCACGCGATCGCCTGCCCGGTAACGCCCGAGCAGCTTTTCAAGCTGACCCGGCGCCACGCGCAGCCCGTCGACGGCGGCCAGCAGGTCGCCCGCCGACAGCCCGGCCTTCTGCCCCGCCCCGCCGTCGAGCACCTGGCTCACGCGCACCCAGCCGTCCTGCTTGGCCGTCTTGATGCCGAGCGCGGCCGTGCCGTCCGGCTTCTGGACTTCCGCCTTGACCCCAAACGCACGGAACAACGGCACCAGTCCGATCTCGCCAGTGCCCTCGGTCAGCGCGCGCAGCAGGGTGCCGAGCTTCAGGCCGGTGACATCATCGAACAACGCGTAGACCTCCGCCTCGGTCACGCCGCGCTGCGCGGCGCCCGGTGCGTAGAAGTCGCGCCCGTAGCGTTGCCATAGCGCGCGCATGATGTCATCGAGCGACTTGCGGCCGCGCGTCTTCTCGCGGATCGTCAGGTCCAGCGCCAGCGCCACCAGCGAACCCTTGGTGTAGTAGCTGACGATGGCGTTCGGCGCGTTCTCGTCCTGGCGGTAGTACTTGGTCCAGGCATCGAACGAGCTGTCCGCCACGCTCTGCTTGGTGCGGCCGCTGCCGCGCAGCACGCCGTTCCAGGTCTTGCCCAGCATCTCGACGTACTGCTGGTCGGTCACCAGCCCGGTGCGAACCAGAACCAGATCGTCGTAGTAGCTCGTGAAGCCTTCGAACAGCCAGAGCAGCGGCGTGTAGGTCTCGCTCTCAAGCTGATAGGGCACGAATGCCGCCGGCTTGATCCGCTTGACGTTCCAGGTGTGGAAATACTCGTGGCTGCACAGGCCCAGGAAGGTGCGATACCCCTCGCTGGCCTCACTGTCGCCACGCGCGGGCAGATCGTTACGCGCGCACATCAGTGCCGTGCTGGCGCGATGCTCCAGGCCGCCATAGCCGTCGGTCGTGACCATCGTCATGAACACGTAGCGGCGGTTGCTGTCGAGCATCGGCGCGCGAGCCGAGCGCGGCTCGAACAGCTTGATCTGCGCCTCGCAGATCTTCTTCAGATCGCGGCAGACGCGCTGCAGATCAAGCTGCGGCACCTTGCCCGTGAAGACCACGTCATGCTGCACGCCGCAGGCGCGGAAGCTGGCCAGCGCGAACGTGCCCATCTCCACCGGATGGTCGATCAGTTCATCGTAGTCGGCGGCCTGGTAGCGTCCGAAGCCGTAGCGCCGCGCGCCACCGGGGCCGCGCGCCTCGGGCAATGCCGTAGCAACGCGCCAGTCGGCATAGGCTTCGCCTGCGGGCGCGTGGATATCGACCAGGCACGGACCATCGTCCTGCCCGACCACACGCAGGAACACCGAACTGCCATTGAAGAAGCCATGCGTGGTATCGAGATGCGCAGCGCGCACCGACAAATCCCACGCGTACACCTCGTAGCTGACCACGAGCGGCCCGGCATCCGCCGCCAGCGGCGCGGCCTGCCAGCTCTGCTTGTCGAGCTTGGTCAGCGGCACCGCCACGTCGCCCGCATCGGCCCGGATGCGGACGATATTGCGGGCGAAGTCGCGAATCATGTAGCTGCCCGGAATCCACGCAGGGAGCGTGAAGACCTGGCCAGCGGGATCGGGAACATCCACCGTCACGGTGACGGCGAACAGGTGGGCTTCCGGATGAAGCGGGGCGATGGCGTAGCGGATCGGCGTCATGGTCACGATTGTAGCGTCACGTCCCGGACCGGCCCGGGACGCCAGTGCGCGGCAACCGCCGCCTTCAGCGGTTGACGTTGACCACCACGCGTCCGCGCATGCCGCCATCGACGATCTTGTGCCCCGCGTCGATGGCCTCCGCCAGCCGTATCTCGCGCGTGATGGCCTGCAGCCGGTCTGGCGCCAGATCCTGCGCCAGACGCTTCCACGCGGTTTCGCGCAGCGGCATCGCGGCCATCACGCTATCGATGCCGGCCAGCGTCACGCCACGCAAGATGAACGGCGCCACCGAAGCCGGAAAATCCATGCCCTGCGCCAGTCCACATGCCGTGACCACGCCGCCGTACCGCACCTGGGCGCAGGCATTGACGAGCGTATAGGAGCCGACGGAGTCGACCACGGCTGCCCAGCGTTCCTTCTGCAGCGGCTTGCCCGGCGTGCCGAGTTCGGCTCGGTCGATCACCTCCGCTGCACCCAGCGCGCGCAGGAAGTCGGCCTCCGACGTCTTTCCCGTCGATGCAGTCACGCGATAGCCGAGCTTCGACAGCACCGCTATCGCCACCGAGCCCACCCCGCCCGATGCGCCGGTCACGAGCACATCGCCATCGCCGGGACGCACAGGTCCATTCACGCCACCGCGCTCGAGCGCCAGCACCGACAGCATCGCCGTGTAACCCGCCGTGCCAATCGCCATGGCCTGGCGCGTGGTGAACGCGTCGGGCAGACGGACCAGCCACTCGCCCTTGAGCCGAGCGCGCTGCGCCAGGCAGCCCCAATGCGTCTCGCCGACACCAAAGCCGTTCAGCACCACACGGTCGCCGGCCTTCCAGCGCGGGTCGGCCGATTGCAGCACGGTGCCCGCGCCGTCGATGCCGGCCACCATCGGCCATTTGCGCACCACGGGCGAACGGCCGGTGATCGCCAGTCCGTCCTTGAAGTTGATCGTGGAGTAGTCGACCTCGACCAGCACGTTGCCGTCAGCGGGCAACTGGCTCTCGTCGACCTGCGCGATCTCCGCGTGCGTCTTGCCATCGGTCTGGGTCAGCAACAGGGCCTGGAACGTCATGATGTCTCCGTTTTCGTCGTCGTATTCGAAATCAATCCGGGGCGCGGAAATGCAAAGCGGCCGGTAGCAACCGGCCGCTTCATACAGCCGGATGGGGTCCGGCGTCGGTCTTACTTTTTCAGGCTGGCGAGCTTGCGTTCCAGCGTGGCCGCGTCGGCGGCCCCAGGGATTCGCGTGCCATCGGAGAAGAACACCGCCGGCGTGCCCGTGATGTTCAGGTTGTGGCCAAGCTCGAGGTTCTCATCAACCGGCGTCTTGCAGGATCCGTTGCCCGTGAGCGCCACGTGGTTCAGCATCCAGTCGCGCCAGACCTTGGTGCGATCGGCCGAGCACCACACCTGCTTTGCCTTCACCGTGGAATCCGGCGACAGCACCGGATAGAGGAAGGTGTAGACCGTGATGTTGTCCATCTGCTGGAAGGTCTGCTCGATCTTTTTGCAGTAGCCGCAGTTCGGGTCCGAGAACACCGCCACGGTGCGGCTGCCGTCACCCTTGGTCCACTTGATGGCGCGCGACAGCGGCAGATCCGACCACTTGATCTTGTTCAACTCGGCCAGACGCTCCTCGGTCAGGTTCGTGTTGGTCTTGGTGTCGATCAGTTCGCCGTTGATGATGTAGCGAGCGGTGGCGTCGGTATAGACAAGCTGGCCGCTGACGTTGACTTCGTACAGGCCTGGCACCGGCGCCTTGGTCACGCTCTTGACCTCGGCGCGGCTACCCAGGATCTTCTGGATCGACGCCTTGATGCGATCCGTGCCCGGCTCGTCCGCGGCCAGCGCGTGCAGGGCATAGCCGGCGGCGCCCACGCCGCTTGCCAGAGCCGCGATGGCGGCGAAGCGGGCGGAACGGCGGCGGAACATTTGGAACATAGTGACTCCAGGAAAACGATGCGCCGGTCAGTGTGCCGGCTTGTTCGTGAATGGTAAATCGTTAATGGGCTGGTTTGTGGCTCGTTTGTGGATTCGCCTCTTCCGGCTTGCATCACCCTAGCGCGTGGCCGATCAGGAGCCGCTTGATCAGCCCCTGGCTGCCCACCGCCCGCATCCCCAGATTGCGCACCACACGCGCCGGCGTGCCGGGCAGCGAGAACAACCGGTGCAGGCCATCGGTGGCGGCGGTCAGCGAGAGCAAATCGGTAGCGCGCGCGCGCTCGTAGCGGCGCAACAGGCGCAAATCCCCTTCCGAACGGAACGACTCTTTGTCGGCCATCACCCGCCCGAGTTCCACCACATCGCGCAAACCCAGGTTCATGCCCTGCCCGGCGAGCGGATGGACCACGTGCGCGGCATCGCCGACCAGCGCCACGTGCGGCTGGACGAACTGCTCGGCGCGCTGCAGCACCAGCGGGAAGCCCTGCGCCGGCGTGATGCAGCGCAGCGCGCCAAAGCGGGCGCCCACCGCGCCGCTGGCGACCTGGGCCACGGTCGCGGCCAGCGCCTCGGGCGACAACGCGAGCAGGTCGTGGGCGTGTGCCTCATCGGCCGACCACACCATCGACACCCGATTGCCCGGCAACGGCAGCATCGCCAGGATTTCGCCGTTGGCCGGTTCCTCGTCAGCCATCAACTTCTCCGGCGCCCCCAGGAACCATTGCCAGGCGGTTTCCTGGTGCGGCAGCTCGCACTGGAAGTTGGCCACCACGCCAAGCTGCCGATACCGCCGCTGCGTGGTGCCGATATGACATTGCTGGCGCACCCAGGACCGGGAGCCGTCAGCCCCCACCAGTAAATTGGCGCGAACCTGCGCGCCGCTGGCCAGCGTCAACGTCACACCGTCGACGCCGCGCTCGAGCCCGGTGGCCGTGTCGTCGAACCATTTCACCTGGTGCTGGAATCGCAGCGCGGTATCGAGCACGCGCTCGACGTGCCCAGATTCGACGATCCACGCGAGCTGCGGCACGGCGGCGGCGTAGGCCGAGAAATGCAGATCCCCGTCAAGCGAGGGATCGGTCTCAGCAGCGCTCTCATCGCCAAACACACGCATGTCGCGCACGGGCTGCACACGAGCAGGGTCCAGCGCCTCCCAGACACGCAGCCGCTCCAGCAGCGCCTGCGAACTGGCGGAAAACGCGTAGATGCGGGCATCCCAGTCATCGTCCCCCCGGCGGGCCCCCTCAGCAGCGGGCCGGGGCGCCGCCAGCGCCACCTGCATACCCTGCTGCGCCAGCAGCAGCGCGCAGGCCTTGCCAACAATGCCGCCGCCGACGACGGCGACCTGGAAGCGGGAAGAGGAATTCGAGGACATGGAAGAAGTGACGGTGCGTGACACCGATGCGGCAGGTCCGGACATCCCTGAATTATAGCGACGTGACGGGGGCTCCATCCGCGTGATCGGTTCGGACACGCATACGGACCGGTCTTGCCGCTTGCCTCCCGGCAGGCGCACCCAACCGCCCGGAGCCGGCATTGCCGTCAGGGTGACCTGCGCCGTCCGGTCCGCGGGTCATTTTCTTCTTATCCCGCGAGCAATAAACGAGTGCCATCGAAAATGCCCCACGTCGAGGTCATATCGCACTTTGAATCGCTTGCCTGGATTTTTGCTTTGCGTGTACGCTGGCCGCAAGGGCCCCCTTCCCTCTCGCAGCAATACCAAAAAATCAAAACAACAATGGATCGCTCGAACCTGCGCCGCTATCTGATTGGATGGTTTCTGACTTTACTGCTGGCTGGCGTCGACTGGATATGGCTTTCAGCTACGGAATATGACGTGGAGGATGGGCTCGCAATGAGCACCATTCAGTCGGCGATCGGTCTTCTTCTCGTGTCGACATGCCTGTACGGCGTCAGTCGAATCAATCGGTACGCACCATTGACGGAGAAAATACGCCTTGGCGAAATCGCCAATGTGACATGCTGGGTCGTGCTGCTCGCCTGTTTCATTGTCGCGTGCAATACGCTGCAGTACCTGTGCACAACCGTCGGCGCCCCGCTGGTGGATGAAACGCTTCTGGCATTCGATCGAGCCCTGGGCTTCGAATGGCTGACCTTCTATCGCTGGGTCCATTCCTACGAAACGCTGCGGCAAATCCTGGCAGCGGCGTATCTCAGTTTTTATATTCAGCTTCTGACCATACCGATTATTCTGGGACTGACTCGCCACCACGCAGAGCTTTCGGAGTTTGTCCTGCTGATCATGTTGGCCGAGGCTCTGCTTTTGATTATCTCGACCGCCGTACCGGCTTCCAGTACTTTTGTCTATTTCGGCATCACGGCTCCCAACACTTCGGAGACGGTTTCCCATTTCCATTTGCTGCGAAACGGCTCGCTACAGATCATCAACCCTGTGCAGGGTCTGGTTTCGCTTCCCTCCTTTCATACGATGGTGGCCATTATCTGCACCTATGCGCTCCGACGATTGCCGACAGTCTTTCCCCTCGCCGTCATGCTCAACGTCGTCATGATTGCTTCGACACCGACGCAGGGTGGTCATTACCTGGCGGATGTGCTGGCGGGCATTGCGTGCGGAGTCGCGGTCATTCTGGTCTTCCGCAAGATGTCCGATCGCGCCATGCCGATCCGGGCGATGGTCCGGCGCCGCATCTGAGCGGCGCGAAGGCGGCCATCTGTACCTTCCGGGTACCCGCGCGGGTATCGGCCGGGCCATGCATCGCCCGGCAACACTGCGGGCGTCTGGCCCAAAGCCTTTCTAATCAAGGCGTCCGATAGGGTTACTACGGTTACTAGGGTTACAATTGCCCCTTTCGTGCATGAAGCACGCGCAGGATCCGTGAGCCAACGCCGCGATCCGTGCTTGCTCGTCACTTCCCCGAATTCACTTCCGACTGTCATCGACTGGCGCCCACCGCGCGACAAGCCGCGCGCCAGGCAGTCGTAAGCCATTGACTTCAAAGGTTTACCATGAGCCTCAAATGCGGCATCGTCGGCCTGCCCAACGTCGGCAAGTCCACGCTGTTCAACGCCCTGACCAAGGCAGGCATCGCCGCCGAGAACTACCCGTTCTGCACCATCGAACCCAATGTGGGCGTCGTGGAGGTGCCGGACCAGAGGCTGGCCAAGCTGGCCGAGATCGTGAAGCCCGAGCGCATCCTGCCGGCGACGGTCGAATTCGTCGACATCGCCGGTCTGGTGGCTGGCGCGTCGAAGGGTGAAGGCCTGGGTAACCAGTTCCTGGCCAACATCCGCGAAACCGACGCCATCACCCACGTGGTGCGCTGCTTCGAGGACGACAACGTGATCCACGTGGCCGGCAAGGTCGATCCGCTGTCGGACATCGAAGTCATCAACACCGAACTGGCCCTGGCCGATCTGGCCACCGTGGAAAAGGCCCTGGCCCGCTACATCAAGCCGGCCCGCGCCGGCGACAAGGAAGCCCTGCGCCTGGTGGCCGTGCTCGAAAAGGCCCAGGCAGTGCTGGACCAGGCCAAGGCCGTGCGCACGCTGGACCTGGCGCCGGAGGAATGGGAAGCCCTGCGCCCGTTCTGCCTGATCACCGCCAAGCCGACCATGTACGTGGCCAACGTGCGTGAAGACGGTTTCGAGAACAACCCGCACCTGGACGCCGTGCGCGAGTACGCCAAGACCACCGGTTCACCGGTGGTGGCCGTGTGCGCCGCCATCGAGGCCGAGATCGCGGATCTGGACGACGCCGACAAGGCCGAGTTCCTGGCCGACCTGGGCATGGAAGAGCCCGGCCTGGACCGCGTGATCCGCGCCGGCTTCAAGCTGCTCGGCCTGCAGACATACTTCACCGCTGGCGTGAAGGAAGTGCGCGCCTGGACCATCCACGTGGGCGACACTGCCCCGAAGGCTGCGGGCGTGATCCACACCGACTTCGAACGCGGCTTCATCCGCGCGCAGACGATCGCGTACGATGATTTCATCGCGTTCAAGGGCGAGCATGGTGCAAAGGAAGCCGGCAAGATGCGCGCCGAAGGCAAGGAATACGTGGTGCACGATGGCGACGTGATGAACTTCCTGTTCAACGTCTAAGCCATTCGGGACGCTTCCCGAGGTCCCGGACCATAAAAACGCCCACAACCCTGGAGGTTGTGGGCGTTTTTGTTTCGGCCAGTTCCGCCGAAGGGTATCGACGTTACGAGCCGACCTTGAGCTGGCCGCCGCGACCCAGACCGCCCTTCACTTCCTGCGCCTTGTAGTTGCGCAGCGAGACGACCATGTTGTTGTAGGCGTCCATGAAGGCCGCCACGGTGGCCTTGCCCTCCGGCGTGCGCGAGAAGCCGCCAAGGCCGCCCGCCGCACCGCCGCCAAATGCACCCAGTGCCGCGCCGAAGTTCGTCGCCGTCGCGTTGCCTTCTGAGATCGAAAGTTGCACACCTGAACGGATGTCGAACATGGTCAGCGTCACGACCGAAGCCTTGCTCTGCATGGCGCCGCCCACGAGTGCGCCAACACCGCCGAACAGGCTGCCCACGCCAGCCGCCAGTTTGCCCGTGGAGTCGTTGTCGATGATGATGGCCGGCTCCATGTAGAAGTCGGCGGCCACGCGCTGGCCCTTCTGCTGGCGCGAGCCGGCGCGGAATTCACCCGAGTTGCGCTGCTTGTCGGTGATGTTCGACAGCTTGCTTTCCGTGCGATTGTTGCCAACGGACGTGATGACGAAGCAGTTCGACTGCTGCACCGCCAGGCGGATCAGCGGCTCGATGGTCGTGATCTTGGTGGCAGCGCCAAAGCTCGCATACCACTCCTTGCCGCGGCCATCATCCACGGCGAGCGTACCCAGCGGGGTATCGCAACGCTCCAGCGCCGGATTGGCGTTCACGCTGGTGGCGCCACCAGCCGCGCCGGTTGACGCAGTCGCCGCCGTACCGGTGCTGATGGAACCGCCACCGAGGTTGGCGCAGCCGGCAAGTGCCAGGGACGCGACCAAGGCGGCCGCGCGCAAGGAAATCTTCTTGGACATGAAATCGTGTTCCTGTTGAGAGAAATTGGGAAAAAATCAGTGGGGCGCAATCTGGCTTCGGACAGTCGATCCCTGGCCGCTCAGCCGCCTATCGCTGATACCAGCCGGAGGGGCCCCATACCCAGTAATACGGATAGCCGCTGTACCACGCGTACCAGGACTTTCGGTAGGCCTCGCGCACCTGGTACGCCGCCTGTTCGTCCTTCTTCGCAGCCTGGGCCTGCGGAATCAGCGCCGCCGCTTCCTTGTTGCCCTTGGCGGCCGCACGGGTCAGCCATGCCTCGGCTTCGGCCGGATCGGGGCCCATTTCCTCGAAGCCCATCAGATAGAGGCGGCCAAGCGCCAGTTGCGCCTGCACGTGGCCGTTGTCGCCAGCCTTGCGCATCCATTGCAGCGCCTGGTAGGTGTTGCGCTCCACGCCATCGCCACGCAGGAGACGCAGGCCCAAGTCATAGGCAGCATTCGGATTTCCTTCGGCCTTCTGCGCCAACGCCTCCATGCGGCGATCGGATTCCGACGGCCCGGCCGGCGTGAACGTGGCGATGCGCCGATCCTGATCAGCACAGGTGTTGCCATTGCATAGCCGCACTGTCGGCGACTGCGACAACTGCGACGCCGGCGTCTGAGCACAGCCGGTCATTGCAAGGGCTGTCGGCAACACCAGGAGAGCAAAAGTTCGCATGGAAAGTATCGAGCGCGAGTGCATAGGCACGGGCGGTGTCTGAATTGGGTTATGCCTTTGGGGTGGCTGGCTTCTTGCGCTAGCGCACCAATGCGTATTGGCGAGAGCCTCAATCGTAGGCAAGGTGTTGGCGCGCGAGATGCGGAAACGTCCGAGAAAAACACCTCTTCGATCCGGTTTTCCAAGGCGCACCCACTTGGGCGCAGATGATTCCGAAACAATGACGAGGGCCTGTTGACATCAAGCCAGGACGTGCCGCGGAAGGCCATTAGCCTGCACAGCGATCTGTTTTACGTCTGCCCTTTGGTCGTAACAGGAATGGTGCGAGGAGGAATGGTGCGAAGGATGTCGCGGGGGTGATCTCTACGACGAACTCGGCAAGCTCATAGCGCAACAGACAGGGCTGGCGAACTGGCTCCGCCTGGCTCATGAATACTCCGAGTCAACGCCCAGGTTCGCCGGTCGCCGTAGATTGACGAGTGCATTCTTTTCCCGGAGTGCGTTGCTCAGGATTTGCCTCGCATGACGAGGGCCTCTCACATGCCCGGCATGGATGACCCGTGAAGAAGAACCTGAGGAAGTCCCTTCGGGCATCCTGTTATCGCCTTCGGCAAAGGCTGCGGGATTCGCAGGGGTCGCCGACAGCGACGTCCGCAACAACGCGGTGTTCCTGCTGCCGCGCGGGCAGCAGAGTCCCGCGCCAAACGTGAAGTGGGATCACGACGCGGCAGGCCGGCGAGGCGCCCTTGCAGCGCCTCGCTCGTTACATCGGCGCCAGCTTGTCGTCGCGCATTCCCACCAGCAGAGCTTGCCCGCTGGCATCCACCCGGAACTCGCCGAACCTCGCCTTCGAGAAGCGCTCGGCATGCCCTTCCTGGAAGAACCAGGCATCGGTCGATACCTGCACGTTCGACCGCCCCCAGCGCGACGCGACATTCTGCACGCGCAGCAATTGCTCGCCGGCCGCCAGCGCCTCGCCCTTGTGCAGGCGCACGAAGTGCCCCTCGTTGCTGGCGTCGCGGCGAATCACCACCAGTTCGTCACGGCGATTCTCGGTCTGATCCTGGCCATGCGCGGCCGACACTTCCATGCCGATGGCGAAATTCAGCGCCATGTAGTCGCCCTGCATCAGCGACCGTGGATCGACCGGCGCCAGCCGCAGATAGACCACATCGCCACGCGAGATCACGCGCTCCTTGCCGACGATGCCGGCCACGGCCACGGCGATGGTCAGCAGCCATCCAATCATGATCCAGAGTTTCATGCGATGGCCTCCTTGCGTGGCATACGGGTCAGCGCGAGCCGCGCGGCCAGCAGCAACACGCCAGCGGCGGCGAGCGTGACCGACTTGACGAGCAGCGTCCACTGCAGCGTGCTGTAGTACCAGATAAACCCGAGCAAAATCGCCGCGATGGCCAGCCCGATCCACGGCAACGACGCGCGCCGCAATGCCATGGCCAGCGCAAGCACGCCGGCCGTGACCGCCGGCGCCATCACCATCAGGCCGCTGAACACCACGGCCAGCACCACCAGGCCGATACGCGTACCGGCATCACAGCGAATGCGCGCGCCCTCGATCTGCGCGAAGCCAACCAGGCAGGCGCCGACCAACACGCCGGGCACCCAGTTGCCGGGAGTCTGCAAATGCTTGATGCCATCGAACAGGAACTCGGACGGAAGCGCGGTTCCAGTGATGATTAGCGCCGAAGACAGGCCGAACACCAACGTGGCGTCGGCGGCGGGCTCCCAGAGCGCATGTGTCCCGCGTGCCGCAATGCGTGTCTCGTTCAACACGAAGACCATCTCGGCAGCCATCGCCAGCGCGCCCAGGAGGCCCACCGTGAGCGGCATCATCAGGAACGGATTCCGCATGGAGCCGCCCAGCGCGATATACAGCGCGATGGTTGCTGCCGACCAGCCGCCAGTCACCGCCACGAACCGATGCAGCCGGTTCGGCACGATCACGAACAGCACGGCTTCCAGCGCGGCCACACCCAGCCAGAACACAGCGGTCTGCGAAAGCCGATCGATGCCGAGGCTCTCGCCCACGCCAACGATCACCATGCCCTGTCCGCCCAGACTCGCGGCCAGCGCGAACTGGCCCAGCGCGATGCGCGCGCTGTCCTGACTGGTGGTCCGATACATCAGGATCGCCGCGCCAATCATCAGCAACCCGGTGATGGCGATAGCGGGGCCGTTGCCCCGCGTCACGGCGAACACGGAGCCCAGCAGGAACAATTGGGCGAACAGCGCGCCGAGCCAGCCCGCCGCGCCCATCAGCAGGCGAATCGGCCACGGCATGCGAAGCGCGGGCGTGAACTCGCCCTGCACGGCACCGCGAGCAGCAAGTTGCTGCCAGAGCAGGCGTTCGAATGGTTCGGTACTCATGCCGTCCTCCCGCTCTTTTCGCGCCATGCGCGCAGCAGCCACGTAGCAGCAACGACGGCCAGGCCGACCGTCAGCAGCGCGAGCAACAGGAACGATCCGAAGTCGCCATAGGCATCGATCAGCCAGCGGCCCACCGCCGAGATGATGACGCCGATGCCGGTCAGGCAAACCAGGCTCAGCACGACGATATCGAAAGCGCGCCAGCGGAACCACGCGCCAAGCGCGACCAGCGCCACCATGCAGATCAGCAGGCCGGAGCCTTCGACATGGCTGGTCAGCAGACTCATCAGCCCGACCCAGCCCGCGTAGGCGCAGGCCAGGATGCCGATCAGCCGGGGACCGGTGACACCCCGGAAGCCCCAGCTACCCGCGCGGGCGGCCAGCACGTACCAGAGTGCTAGCTGGACCACTGCGGCACCCAGCAGGAATAGCATCGTTTCGCGCGCATGGTCCGCCGAGAACAGCAACTCGAACATGCCGCCCACGCCAAGTCGCACACTGCCATATCGCAGCAGCGCCACGTTCCCGACAACCAGCACGATCCACCAATGCGGCGCAGCCCGTGCGGCCAGCGCCCAGGGCAGCGCCAGCAGCGTCCAGAGCGCGAAGAGCTGCCAGGCATCGGCGCCGGTCTGGTAGGTCTGACCGATCACGGCCATCAGCACGCCGGACATGATCTGCGCGCCGCCCAACGCGGCGCGACCCGCCATATCGTCGGTCGGGCGCAACGAGGCAAAGCCCGCCAGCAGGGTCAGCAACGCCGCCAGCAGCCCGAACTTGGTGAATTTGTGGAGTGCCGCCCAATTGAAGGCGAAGAAGACGATCACGCCGGCGCATAGCAGCGCCGTCCCCAATATCAGCAGCGCGCGGTCGAGCCAGCGGCGCCAGTCCATGCGATCGGGCAGCGTCGGCGCCCAGGCCGTGCTCAGGTCCGCCGCATCGAGGCGACCCTGGGCACACCAGTCAGCAAGCGCCTGCTGCGCGGCGCGGCGATTTGAGAAGGTTTCCAAACCGTCGATCTCCCGAATGTCGGCATGGATCGCAATGTAACAAAAACGCGCTCGGGCAAAGCATCGCTGTCACCAATTGATGACCAATTGATATGCACGGCGCGCGGACCTTTCGCCCCCGTCGGCACACCGGTATGCTGGCGCTCTCTTCGTTTTCTGCGTTTTCCGCCCTGCCTGCCATGACCCTCGGCATTCTTGCCGCCCTGCACGATGAAGTCGACGGGCTGATCGCCGCCATGCGCCACGAGGACGCGCGCGCCACGAAGCGCACGATCGGGATGCGCGATTACTACAGCGGCACGCTGCACGGCCAGCCGGTGGTGCTGGTGCTGGCACGGATCGGCAAGGTGGCCGCGGCGGCCACGACGGTCACGCTGATCCGCGAGTTCGGTGTGAACGAGATCGTCTTCTCCGGCTTGGCCGGCGGTGTCGGCCCGGAGGTTCGGGTGGGCGATATCGTGGTGGCTGACCGCACCGTCCAGCACGATCTGGACGCCCGGCCACTGTTCCCGCGCCATGAGGTGCCGTTGCTCGCCCGGATCGAATTCCCGGCCGATCCCGGTCTCACCGGCGCTTTGCGCCAGGCCGCCGAGGACTTCCTTCGGCAAGATCTGGCCACTGAAGTCCCGGATGGCGTGCTGGCTCGCTTCGGGGTGCGCGATCCGCGCCTGCACGTGGGAATGATCGCCAGCGGCGACCAGTTCATCGGCTCGCCGGCGGCGGTCAGCGGATTGCGCGAGCAATTGCCGGCGCTGCAGGCCGTGGAAATGGAAGGCGCCGCCCTGGCGCAGATTTGCTACGAATATGGCGTGCCCTACGCGCTGCTGCGAACGATCTCAGACCGGGCCGACGACACCGCGCATGTGGATTTTTCGTCATTTTTGCGTGACGTCGCCAGTCACTATTCCGGGGCGATCCTGCGTCGATTCCTTGATGCAAAGGCTTGAATCCCGACAAAAATGCTCGGAGATTCCTGACTTTTTCGTCTGTTCACCCGTTACCGACGCGGACGCGCAACACCCCAGACACCCACGAGCACGGCCGCGCCGATGATCGCCGCACCCCAGCCAAGCAGTTGGCCATCGGTGAACAAATGCGCCGCGCGTCCGGTGTAGAAAGCGGCCAGCGCACCCGCCGCGCCCAGCAGTAGCGCGGCTGGCAGGCTGACGACGCGTCCGGACGGATGCATCAGCCGCCCCGCCAGTCCAACCACTGCGCCCACCACCGCCAAGCCGAGCATCCGCTTCCTCCGTGTCATTCGTGTCGTTTCGGCCACTTTCCAGCGGCCACGGCATAACAATACTGCAGGTGGAACAAATCGCCTCGATTCCTGCAACCTTGCAGCCGAGCGGTATAATGACCATCGCTTCCGGCGAAGTTCCGGATGGCACGCAAACCCCACAAATGCAACTGCTCGCGATCGGTATCAATCACACCACGGCACCCGTCTCGCTCCGCGAACGTGTGGCGTTTCCGCTTGAGCAGATCAAACCCGCGCTTGGCGCACTGCGCACCCACCTCTCGGGTCGCAACGGTACCGAAGCCGCCATTCTCTCCACCTGCAACCGCACCGAGATCTACTGCGCGACCGACGTGCTGAAGCCGGGCGAGGAAGGTTTCGAGCACACGCTGCGCTGGCTGGCGCAGCATCACAACGTCCCCGCTTCTGAATTGGCGCCGCACCTGTACGCGCTGCCCCAGTCGGAAGCCGTGCGCCATGCGTTTCGCGTGGCCAGCGGCCTGGACTCGATGGTGCTCGGCGAAACGCAGATCCTGGGGCAGTTGAAGGATGCGGTGCGCACCGCCGGTGAGGCCGGCGCGCTGGGCACGTACCTGAACCAGCTTTTCCAGCGCACGTTCGCGGTGGCCAAGGAAGTCCGCGGCCAGACCGAGATCGGCGCGCATTCGGTGTCGATGGCGGCTGCGGCGGTTCGCCTGGCGCAGCGCATTTTCGAGAGCGTCTCCACGCAGCGCGTGCTGTTCATCGGCGCCGGCGAGATGATCGAACTGTGCGCCACGCACTTCGCCGCGCAGATGCCGCGCCAGATCGTGGTGGCCAACCGTACCGTCGAACGCGGCGAAAAGCTGGCCGAACAGTTGTCCGAGCAAGGGCTGACCACCCAGGCGATCCGCCTGCAGGACCTTGGCGACCGTCTGCATGAATTCGACATCGTCGTCTCCTGCACCGCGAGCTCGCTGCCGATCATCGGCCTGGGCGCGGTCGAACGCGCGGTCAAGCGCCGCAAGCATCGCCCGATCATGATGGTCGATCTTGCCGTGCCGCGTGACGTGGAGCCCGAAGTCGCACGCCTGGACGACGTGTTCCTGTACACCGTCGACGACCTTGGCGCCGTCGTGCGCGAAGGCAACGCGCTGCGTCAGGCTGCCGTGGCGCAGGCCGAGGCCATCATCGATTCCCGCGTGCTGAATTTCATGCACTGGCTGGAGACGCGCAGCGTCGTGCCCGTCATCCGCGAACTGCAATCCCAGGGCGAGGCGATCCGCCAGGCCGAAGTCGAACGCGCGCGCCGGATGCTGGCGCGCGGTGACGACCCCGCAGCCGTGCTCGAGGCGCTCTCCGGCGCGCTGACCCGCAAGTTCCTGCACGGCCCGACCCACGCGCTGAACCACACCCAGGGCGAGGACCGCGAGGCGCTGCTGCGCCTGGTGCCGGGCCTGTTCCGCCACAGCAGCCACTCCGAGCGCTAGCCGCTCCCCGCTTCAGCGCTGGCGCACGCCAGCGTCCGGCATCCGCGTGTCGATCTGCGCGGTCCGCCAATGCCCCCCGCGACTCCGAATTCCTCCGCCAAGATGAAAGCTAGCATTTCCACCAAGCTCGACCAATTGGCCGAACGACTCGATGAAGTCAACGCCCTGCTCGCCCGCGAAGACGCGACGGCGAACATGGACCAGTACCGCAAACTGTCGCGCGAACATGCCGAGCTGTCGCCGGTGGCGGAGCAGTACGGCCAGTATCGCCAGGCCCAGGATGACCTGGCCACGGCGCAGGCGCTGCTCGACGACCCAGAGATGAAGGAGTTTGCGGCCGATGAAATCGACGCGGCCCGCGAGCGTCTCCAGTCACTCGAAAACTCGCTGCAGACCCTGTTGCTGCCGAAGGATCCGAACGACGACCGCAACCTGTTGCTCGAAATCCGCGCCGGCACTGGCGGCGAGGAAAGCGCGCTTTTCGCCGCCGACCTGCTCCGCATGTACACGCGTTATGCGGAACGTCGCCACTGGCAGGTCGAGATCATGAGCGAGTCGCCCTCGGACCTTGGCGGTTACAAGGAAGTGATTGTCCGGATCGCTGGCGATGCCGCGTTTTCCCGGCTCAAGTTCGAGTCGGGCGGCCATCGCGTGCAGCGTGTGCCGGCCACCGAATCGCAGGGTCGCATTCATACCTCGGCCTGTACCGTGGCCGTCATGCCGGAAGCGGACGAGGTTGGGGAAGTCGAGATCAATCCATCGGATCTGCGCGTTGACACGTTCCGCGCGTCGGGTGCGGGCGGCCAGCACGTGAACAAGACCGACTCCGCCGTGCGCCTGACCCACCTGCCAACGGGCATCGTGGTCGAATGTCAGGACGACCGGAGCCAGCATCGCAACAAGGAAAAAGCGATGAAAGTGCTGGCAGCGCGCATCAAGGACATGCAGCTCCGCGCGGCGCAGGCCAAGGAGGCCAGCACGCGCCGCAACCTGATCGGTTCTGGCGACCGCAGCGACCGCATCCGCACCTACAATTTCCCGCAGGGCCGGGTGACGGATCACCGTATCAACCTGACGCTCTACAAGATCGACATGATCATGGATGGCGACCTCGACGAGCTGATTTCCGCACTCTCCGCAGAGCACCAGGCCGACCAGTTGGCCGCCCTGGGTGAGGAATCCTGAATATGTAACTGAGGTAAATGCTTGAAACAGCACTAGCCGGGAAAGACGCACTGTCTATAATCGATTTCGACCAGACCACCCCGATGCGTCACTTTCAAGGCTCAAGGGTTCCGAAGTCTGGATGGAAGTTCACTCCTCCAACAGACATACAAGGATGAAATCATGAAAAAACTGCTCGCTCTGCTGATGATCACCGCCGCCCTGACCGCCTGCGGCAAGAAGGAAGAGGCTCCGCAAACGAATACCGACGCCGCGATGCAGAACGCAGCGGACTCGGCCAAGGCCGCCGCCAGCAGCGCAGCCGCAGCTGCATCGGATGCCGCGGATGCCGCCAAGGCTGCCGCCAGCGATGCCGCCGCCGATGTCTCGGCTGCCGCCGACAAGGCCAAGGCCGATGCCGGCAGCGCCATGTCCGCCGCCAAGGATGCAGCCAAGGACGCCGTCAACTCCGCCGCAGACAAGGCCAAGGACGCCGTCAACAAGTAAATCCCCTACGTGATTCAGCGCGCGGTGGGGCCGGAATCGGCTTACACTAGGCGCTAATCACAAAATGCCGCGCAAAACCCCGTCGGGATGTTCCGACGGGGTTTTTTGCAAACTGGCGTACCGGTTCCCCAGATGGTCGAAGTCAGTAGTAAGCCGATGTCCCCGAATCCTCAGGGCGCGCTGCCGCCCGCCCCCACGCTGCGCGAGGCCCTGACCCTCGCAGCCATCGCCGGCCTGCCAGTGCTGGAGGCCCGCATGTTGCTCTCGCATGTGACCGGATTCACGCGCACGCAGCTGATCACGCGTGACAACGACCACCTGGACGCGCCCAAACGTGACGCATTTGCCACGTTGCTGGCCCGCCGGCTCACCGGGGAGCCCATGGCCTATCTGATTGGGGAGCGTGAGTTCTTCGGCCGTACCTTCCGCGTCACACCCGATGTGCTGATCCCCCGCCCGGATACCGAAGTGGCCGCCGAGGCATCGCTGGCGCGCATTGCCGACGTCAAGGCGCCACGCGTGCTGGATATGGGCACGGGCTCGGGCATCCTGGCCGTGACGATCGCCCGCGAGCGGCCCGACGCCGATGTCTGGGCCACAGATATCTCCCGAGGCGCGCTGATGGTGGCGGAAGACAACGCCCGCGCGCTTCAGGCCGACAACATCCGATTCCTGGTTTCCGACTGGTATGAGGATTTGCCGGTCGGATTGTGCTTCAACCTTATCGTCAGCAATCCGCCTTACATCGCGGAGGGTGACCCCCATCTGGTGGAAGGCGACCTGCGGTTCGAGCCGATCGACGCGCTGACCGATCATGAAGACGGTCTAAGCGACCTGGCCACCATCGTGGCGGGCGCCACTGCGCGGCTGCTACCGGGCGGCTGGCTGCTGATGGAACACGGTTACGACCAGGGCGCCGCCATGCGCGCGCAGCTGGCCGAGGCGGGTTTTGTCGAGGTCTTCACCACGCGCGATCTGGCCGGGCTCGAGCGCTGCAGCGGTGGCCGCCTGCCCGGTTGATTTCCGGCCCGAATACCCCTACCTGAAGGCAGGGCCCGAATCCGGTAAAATCCGGACCGCTCCCCCCATTTCAGCGGTGCCAGCCTGGCGCCGCGCGCAACCAGAACGCATATCAATCATGAGTGACGTACAGCAGAAGATCGACCAGATCGTGAAGGGCAGCCCCGTGGTCCTGTTCATGAAGGGCACCGCGCAATTTCCGATGTGCGGTTTCTCGGGCCGGGCCATCCAGATCCTGAAGGCATGTGGCGTGGACGCCCCGACCACGGTCAACGTGCTCGAAGACGAAGGGATCCGCCAGGGCATCAAGGAATACGCCAACTGGCCGACGATTCCGCAGCTCTACGTGAACGGCGAGTTCATTGGCGGTTCGGACATCATGATGGAGATGTACCAGAACGGCGAACTGCAATCGCTGCTGAAGGCTTGATGGCCTAACGGCCTTCACGCTCCAGCACATCATGCCTGTGACCAACGGCGGCGCGCCGCAACGGCTGATCATCGCCATCACGGGCGCGACGGGCGCCATCTACGGCGTCCGGCTCCTGCAGGCGCTCCAGGGGGCGGCCGATGTGGAAACGCATCTGCTGATGTCACCCGCCGGCGTGATGAACCTGCAGCACGAACTCGACATGGGCCGCGCCGAAGTGGAAGCGCTGGCCGATGTGGTTCACAACGTGCGCGACATCGGCGCGACGATCGCCAGCGGATCCTTCCGCGCCAACGCGATGATCGTGGCGCCCTGCTCGATGCGCACTCTTGCGGCAATCGCCCACGGCCTTTCCGACAACCTCATCACGCGCGCGGCGGACGTCACGCTCAAGGAGCGGCGCAAGCTGGTGCTGATGGTGCGGGAAACACCGCTAAATCTGGCGCATCTGCGCAATATGACCGCGGTGACGGAAATGGGCGGGATCGTGTTCCCGCCGGTGCCCGGGTTCTACCAGAAGCCGCAGACAATTGACGAACTGGTCGACCACACGGTCGGACGAGTACTCGACCTGGTCGATCTGCGCGAGATCGGCGAAAAGCTCGCGCCCGGCTGGGGTGGGCTGAACAGCAGCACGGAAGACTGAAGCGCTGACGCCAGCCAGGCACACCCCTCTCCCAGCGGTGGACGAGGGATGTGCCCACCATTCACCATTCGCCTTACCAGTGGTAGTAGCGACGGCCGTAGTAGCCGTAGTAACCGCCATACGGCCGCACCACCACGGCAGGCGGACCCACATAGACCGGCGCGGGGGCCACAGCGATCGGCGCCGGTGCCACGGCTGGTCCGTACGGCGTGGGGTACACCGCGCAACCGCCAAGCATGGCTGCGCCAGCCACTGCCAAACCCATCAATATTGTTTTCATTTCCGCGTCCTTGTAGTGATGCTGCTACCTGCAAGAACGTTATACGGGTGGGTCTGGTAATACAGCGTCAAGCTGCTGTAACCCTTGTTACGATTCGCAACGTATTCGCGCATGTATATACGTGCGCTTTACTCACACATCCGCACATATATCCGATCAAACGTCGAAGCGGATACCCTGTGCCAGCGGCAACGCATCGCCATAGTTGATGGTGTTCGTAGCACGCCGCATGTAGCCCTTCCACGCATCCGAGCCTGATTCCCGACCACCGCCGGTCGCCTTTTCGCCGCCAAAGGCGCCGCCGATTTCCGCGCCACTGGTGCCGATATTGACGTTGGCGATGCCGCAATCGCTGCCCGCCGATGACAGAAACCGCTCGGCTTCCCGCAACGACTCGGTGAAGATGCACGACGACAGCCCGTGCGACGCTGCGTTATTGAGCGCGATGGCCTCATCCAGCGAGGTGTATGGCATCAGATAGAGAATCGGCGCGAACGTCTCGGTCAGCATCGTGTCGTGCTGCGCGTCGGTCAGTACCAGCGCGGGCCGCACGTAGCAGGCATGGGGATAGCGGTCGCCAAGCAGACGCTCTCCGCCGTGCACGACGTTCCCTTGGGCACGGCAACTCGCCAGCGCATTGGCCATCGTATCGCCCGCCGCATGATCGATCAGTGGCCCCACCAACGTGCCGTCTTCCAACGGATCGCCAACCGGCAGCCGGGCGAACACCTGTCGCAGCCGATTGGTGACAGTCTCGATCAGATCGGCATGGACAAAGGCGCGCCGCAACGTGGTGCAGCGCTGCCCGGCGGTGCCCGCCGCCGCGAACGTCATCGCGCGAATCGTCATTTCAAGATCGGCCGATGGCGTGACGATGGCCGCGTTGTTGCCGCCGAGTTCGAGAATCGCCCGCTTGAAATGCGCGGCACAGGCCATGCCGACTTCGCGGCCCATGCGCGTCGATCCCGTCGCGCTCATCAAGCGCACGGCCGGATGCTGCACGAGGTGCTCGCCAAGCTGGCGGCCGCCGGTCAGCACGCAGCTGAGTCCGTCGAACTGTGGCGCGTGGCGTTCGAATACGCGATCGAGCAATCCCTGCGCGGCCAGCGCGCAAAGCGGTGTCTTTTCCGACGGCTTCCACACCACGCCGTTGCCGCAGACCAGCGCCAGCGCGGCATTCCACGCCCACACGGCCACCGGAAAATTGAAGGCCGAGATCACGCCGCACAGGCCATATGGATGCCAGGTTTCGCGCATCGCGTGCGCGGGCCGCTCCGAGGCAATCGTCAGTCCGTGCAACTGGCGCGACAGCCCTACCGCGAAGTCGCAGATGTCGATCATCTCCTGCACTTCGCCAAGACCTTCCTGCAGGATCTTGCCGGACTCCAGCGAGACCAGTCGCCCGAGCGCATCCTTGTTCGCGCGCAGCGCCTCGCCAAAGCGCCGCACCACCTCGCCCCGCGCTGGCGCCGGTGTCAGCGCCCAGGTGGTCTGGGCCGCATGGGCGCGCGCGATCCGCGCGTTGGCCTGCGCGGCATCACACATCGCAAGCTGGCCGAACACCTCGCCGTCGATCGGCGAACGCACGGCCAGCACGCCTGGCGCGGCGCCTTCGGCTGGCGTCCACGGTGGCGGCAGGTCCATGGCCTGCCAGCAGGCTGCGATCTCTTGCGCTTTCATGCGAGCGTCTCCTGTAGCGGATGATGCGAGTAGTGCTGGCCGAAGCGGTTGGCCAGGAACCGGTCGAGCGGCATGGCTTCCTGCGGCACGAACCCGGCCTGCGGCAGCACGCCCGTGGCCACAAGGTCGAGCGCCGTGCAGATGCCCGCCGCCGTGGTCAGCTGGATCGCGTTGACGTGGCCAATCCCGGCAAAGTCCGCCATGCCGCCGATGCGCGCGGAGAACGATGCCTGCGTGAGCGGTCCACGCTTGCCCTCGCCCCTCACGCCGGGCGGATGCCCGGTGGCGCTGGCGAAGACGATCACCACGTCCTGCTCGGTGACCGGAATCGCGTGCTCGAAGATCTCGCGCAGCCACTCGCGCCGTTCGCGCAGCCGCAGGTCATTCAGCAGCAGTTTCATCTGCGCGCAGTGCCCGGGGTAGCGGATCGACTTGTAGTCGACTTGCCGCGCATGGCCTGCCAGGGTGTCTGGCAAAGTGCCCAGCCCTCCAGATGTATTAAAGGCCTCGTATTCGACGCCGTCCAGTGCGAAGGTCTCATGCCCTTCCAGCGCGGGCAGTTCCACGCGCCGACCGTCGACGATGGCTTCGCACGGGTTGCAGTATTCGTTGATCAGCCCCTCGGTGCTCCACGTCAGGTTGTACTTGAGTGCGTTGCTCGGATAGCGCGGCAGCGCGCCCACGCGCATCCGCAGATCGAGAAGTTCGCCGCCGCCGCGCAGGAAGCGCTGCGCGAGGTCGTGGCCAACCACGCCGATGAAACCCGGCGCGAGCCCACACTGGGGCATCAGCACGGCACGCGCACTCCGCCCCAGTTCGCGAATCACCCGGGTGGCGGCCACATCCTCGGTCAGGTCGAAGTAGTGCACGCCAAGCCGCGCCGCCACTTTTGCCACGTTGACGGCGGCATGGAACGGCAGCGCATTGAGCACCGCATCAGCGCCGGCCAGCAGCGCAGCGCAGGTGCCGGGCTCGGTTGGATCGCCCGCGCGCACGGCGATCTGGCGCGGCATGCCGTCGAGCCGGTGCGCGTCGTGATCGACCAGGCAGACACGGTAGTCGCCAGAGGCGGCCAGCATCGCGGCAATCACACGGCCGATCTTGCCGGCGCCGAGCACCACCACGGATAGCGGCCGCGGTGCCAGGGTCAGGTCGCGCACGGCGGCGGGACCAAGCGTTGAGGGTTGCATGGCGGGCTCCGTCAGAAGGTCATGGAAAGCATTCGTTGTGACTGAAGTATGGGCAGCAACGCGCACGTTTTGTAGCCACAAGATTGACGAAAGCCCGGCATAATCCGACGTATCGACGTTTAATACTGACGAATCGTCAGAGCGAGCCATGGCGGAACTCGACCAGACCGATCGGCACCTGCTGGCCCTGCTGCAGGCCAACGCACGCGAGAGCGCTGCAAACCTGGCGCGCGCGCTTGGCATCGCCCGTACCACCGTGGTGGCGCGTATCGCGCGCCTGGAGAAGATCGGCGTGATCGCCGGCTACGGCGTGCGGCTGGGCCGCCAGATGGAGGACAACTCGATCCTGGCGTTCTGCGGGCTCTCCGTGCAGCCCAAGGCATCCCCTGCCGTGGTGCGCGCATTGCAACGCTTCCCGGAAATCGAGGAACTCAATTCGGTCAGCGGCCCGGTGGACTACATGGCGGTGATCCGCTGCGACTCGCATGCGCGGCTCGACAAACTGCTCGATGAAATCGGGATGCTCGATGGCGTCAATCACACCCAGACGTCGATCGTGCTGGCGCGGAAGATCGACCGGCGACGGGCCGCTGGCTAGGCGAAGCAGGTCAACCGGGCCTGCCGAGCGCCCACCGCGCGGCTGCACTATCCTCTACGTACTCAGGAGAGGAGACCAATATGAACAATGACATTCGCGTTGCCGTCGGTGGTGTCACTGGCTGGGCCGGTGGCGAGCTGGCGCGCGGCGTGGCACATGCCGCCGACATGACACTGGTGGCAGGCCTGTCGCGCGGCGCGGCCGGACAGGCACTGGCGAAACTGACGGGGCACGCCGACACGCCGGGCATTGCCGTGGCCAGCATCGAGGAACTGAACCAGACGCCTTACGACGTCTATGTCGAATACACCGAGCCGGTCATCGGCAAGCACAACATCCTGCAGGCGCTGTCGCGCGGCGCGCACGTCGTGGTGGGCACCTCGGGGCTGACGGACGACGACTACGTGGAAATCGACGCCGCCGCGCGCAAGGCCGATCGTGGCGTGCTGGCTTGCGGCAATTTCGCGATCACGGTGGTGCTGCTGCAGAAGTTCGCAGAAATGGCCGCGCGCCATCTCGAGCACTGGGAAATCATCGACTACGCCAAGGCTGGCAAGGTCGACGTGCCGTCGGGCACGGTGCGCGAACTGGCATTCCGGCTCGGCCAGGTCAAGGCCGCCGCGCAGGTGGTGCCGATCGAGGAGCTCAACGGCCCGAAGGAAACGCGCGGCGCGACGATGTCGGGCACGCAGGTGCACGCGGTGCGGCTGCCCGGCTACCAGCTCGGCGTGGAGGTGATCTTCGGCGCCGATGGCCAGCGCTTGCACCTGAAGCACCAAGCCGGCGACGGCTCGAAGCCGTACGTGTCCGGCGCGCTGCTCGCGATCCGCAAGGTCCACACCGTGCGCGGTGTGGTCCGCGGACTTGACAAGGTGATGGAAGGGCTCTGACGAGCCCGACGACTCCGGGCGCCTTACCAGCTGCCGGGGTTCACCGGTTTGACGGGCGCCTTCTTCTCCGCCTTTTCCTTCTCGGCCTTCTCGGCTTTCTCGGTCCCCTTGCCGGGCTTGGCCGCCGCGTCTGACGCCGGCGGCGCGAGCGACTTGGCCACCGCGGCATCGCGGTTGGCCATCAGCGCGCGCGCCTGCGGCAGCAGCAGTTCGATCGTGCCTTCGGATGGGTCCTCCGGAATCGCGTATAGCTCGACCGTCAGTGGGCGATGCATCCAGCCCGCGTGAATGGTCTTCACCGCATTGCCGGCCTTGTCCTTCATGTCGACCATTTCCTTGCGGAACGGCTTGCCGTAGCGCGCGGAGAGCGACTGCTCGGCGGCATCCTGCGACTTGATGCCATCGGTCGGCACCATCACGCCCACCAGCGCATTGCCGTCGACGAATGCCAGCAGGTGCGGGCCATCCATGAATACCGGGCGCTTGTCGCGCGGCACGCCAATCTGGCGCATCGTGCCGTCGCCGCGCAGCTCGACGCATAGCGCTGTCACGTCCTTGCCATCCGGTGTGCGGTGGTCGGCACAATCCGGCAGCGCGGGCAGCGGGTTGCCGATCTCGAGCGTGCCGAGGATCTGGGCCAGCGCGTCAGTCCCGGTGGCGGCCGGCGCGGCAGCTACGGCAGCTACGGCAGGTGCGGCGGGTGCGGCGGGTTTCGCAGGTGTTGCGGGTGCGGCATGGGCGACGGACGTCGCCAGCAGGCTGGCGAGCGCCAGCCCGGCAAGAGGCAATCTCAAAACTCACTCCTGAAAACGGCTCCGCGTTGGAGTCGGCCCCGCGCCGAGGGTTCAAACCCGTCCACCGGAGTGACGTCTGGTCGACAGATTGGCCGAGGCGGCTAGCGGAGCATGTGCTTCACGGCGTTGAAGCATACCAGCGCGAGGCCGATCAGCACCGCCCACAGGATCAGGCGCGGTATCGGGCTCGGTGGAAGCTGGCGCGACGGGGTGCGCTGCATGACCGGCATGCGCATGCGGGAGTTGGTCTGCAATCCGCGCGTGTGCCAGATGGTGGTGTCCGCGCCAAGGTCGCCCGCCTGGGGCGTTTCGCGCCGAGGCTGGCTGCTCGGCGCCCTGGCTTGCGTGCTGGTATTGGTGCTGGTACTGGTCGAAGCCTTGCTGGTGGAACTACTGGTCGAACGCGTGCCGACCGGTCGTTGCGTGGCCATCCCCTGCTCCCCGATTGCATCGATTGCCGACGTATCAGTGTGCCGCCGGTACACACGCGTGGCCGCCGGTCTGCAGCCCCCGGTCCACGCGCGGCACATGTTAAGACAAAGTGGCCGTGTCCGCCACCGCGCCTTTCCTCTGGCAGCGGCGGCAACCACGCATCACGCCGTCACGCGGACGCGGACGCTGACTTCCGGCCGATCGACATTGCCTCGCGGCGGAAGGCATGGCCCATGTGGTGATAGAACGGATGCGGGTTGAACTGGCGCGACAGGAACGACGCCAGCAGCGACGCCGCGAGCAGGTAGATCGTCAGATCCTGCGTGCGGGTCATCTCCATCACGATCACGCTGGCGGTGATCGGCGCCTGCGTGGCGGCGGCCAGGAATGCGGCCATCGACACCAGCGCCAGCACGCGCGGCTCGGTCGCGCCCGAGAGGAAATGGGACACGGTATCGCCGATGCCCGCGCCGATGGCCAGCGAGGGGGTAAAGATGCCACCTGGGATGCCCGCGAAATACGACACCACCGTGGCAACGAACTTCGCCAGCCCGAACCAGATCGTGCTGTGCGGCGTGCCGTTAATCAGGCCGGATGCCTGCTCATAGCCCGTGCCAAACGTCGCGCCCGCGGTTGCCCAGCCGAGCGCGGCCACGATCAGGCCGCAGAAGAACGCCACCATGACCGGATGCGCGTTCAGCCAGCCGCGCCACGATGTCGGTGTCAGGCCCGGCACCCCCGCGATCAGCAGCTTGGCGAACAGCCCGCCCATCACGCCGTTGACCACGGCGCAGAGCAGCACCGGCCCCCAGGCGTCGTGCAGCACCAGCATCGGCACCTTGACGCTGAAGTACGGATTGTTGCCGAGCACTGCCAGCGACAGAAAGCCTGCCGTCAGCACGCCGGATAGCACCAGCCTGTCCCAACGCACCGACGTGCCACGGCCCAATTCCTCGATCGCGAACACCACCCCGGCCAGCGGCGTGTTGAATGCTGCGGCAAGACCGCCGGCCGCACCGGCCGCGATCAGGGCGTTCGGATGAAAGCCGATGCGGAACTGGAGCTTCTCGTGACACAAGCGGCCCCAGGCCAGCATGGCTGCGGCGCCGACCTGGACCGATGGACCTTCACGGCCCACCGAGGCGCCGGCCAGCAATGCGCCGGTCGTCAGCAACACCTTCCACATGGATTGCCGGAACGAGACCAGCACTGTCTGCGCAACGCCCGCCGGCGGCAGCGTCACGGCGGCGATCACCTGCGGAATGCCGCTGCCGCGCGCCTGCGGCGCCAGTCGAATGGTCAGCCAGCGCAATGCGGCCAGCCCGAACGGCAGGATCACGAACGCCAGCCACGGCGTGGCCGTAGTCAGTTTCGCATTCCAGTTCAGCGCCACTTCGGCAATATAGGCAAAGACGATCGAGAACAACGCCACGAAGCCCGCGCCGCACATGAACGCGCCATAGCGAATGGTGGTGCGCGAAATTCGGCCAAACTGGCGCGTCTTGCGGAATGCGGTGCTGCGCGCGTGCAAGCGCAGCTTGCTCAGTCGATCGGGCTGGTCCCGACGTGGCGTGGATTCGGAATCTGGGGGCTTGCCAGCACCAGAAGGCGGTGTGGCTTTGGCGGGATCGGAGGGACCGGAAGAGTTGGACGAATCGGGCGGCTCGGCGGAATCGGTCATGGCGTCGATGCGTGAGCGTTGGCAGCGGGGGAAAATGACAGAGGCTGCGGGAGGCATCCAGCGCCTCCGGCAGCCCTCAACTATACGCCCGTCGCTCCCGCTGCCGTCCCAGGCTTCGGACTAAATCTCAATCCAGCGTGATGTGGTTGGCACGAATAACCTTGCCCCAGTTGTCCCGATCGGCGGTCACGTAGCGGTCGATCTCAGCCTGCGTGCGCGGCGGCTGCACCACGAACCCGAGCGCGTTGAACGTGTTGCGGAACTGCGCCTCCGTCAGCACGTGCGATGCAGCGGCCTGCAGCTTTGCGACGGCTTCGGGCGGCGTATGCGCCGGCACCGCCAGGCCGAACCATGTGGCGGCGCGGAAGTTCGGGTAGCCGCTTTCGGCGACGGTCGGCACGTTGGGCAGCACGTCGAGCCTCGAACTCCCTGTCACGGCCAGCGCCTTGAGCTTGCCGGCCTTGATATGCGGCAGCGACGTGCTGACCACGTCGACCATAAGCTGGACGTTGTTGCCCAGCAGCGCGGACAGCGCCGGGGCCGAGCCGTTGTACGGCACGTGCGTCATCTCGATGCCGAGTTCGGTTTTCAACATCTCGGTGGCAAGCTGCAGCGAGTTGCCGAGCCCCACCGACGAGTAATTGAGCTTGCCATTGGCAGCCTTGGCGTAAGCCGCGAACTCCTTGATGTTGTTGGACGGCACCTGGTTGTTGACGACCACCACAAGTGGCGCTTCCACGCCGACCGTGATGATCTTGAACTCCTGCGGCTCGTAGCCGGGCTTCTTGTAGAGCATCGGATTCAGCACCATGCTCGCGCTGGTGACCAGCAGCACCGTGTAGCCGTCCGGCTGCGCGCGCGCCACGCTCTGCGTCCCGATCATCGTGTTTGCGCCGGGGCGGTTCTCCACGAGCACCGGCTGCTTCAGTTCCCGCGACACGCCTTCGGCGATCCCGCGGCCGAACTGGTCGGTCGAGCCGCCGGGTGCGTAGGGCACCACGAGCTTGATGGGCCGATCCGGCCATGCGGCGGACGCGGATGACAGGGTCGTGGCAAGGCCGAGCGCTGCCGCGGCCAGGATGGCGGTTCTGCGATGCATGTTGTCTCCTGCTGCTTTGTGTTTTATGTGTGTTGTCTCCCCGCCCCCGCAGAGCGGGAAAGCGGAGTCTGTCAGTCGCCGACGCCGACGCGGGCGGCCTCCGTCAAACTCTTCGCTGCCGCCCTGCCCAGTGCTGGTCGCGCAGCCGGCGCTTTGCCAACTTGCCCGTCTCGTCACGCGGCAACTGCGCGACGATTTCGATCGTGCGCGGCACCTTGAAACCGGACAGCCGGCCTCGCATCCAGTCGATCACGGCCACCGGATCGAGCGTCGTGCCGGCCATGGGCTGAATCACGCCGTGGAGCCGCTCGCCATACTCGTCATCCGGCACGCCAAACACCACGCAATCGGCCACGCCGGGATAGCGCACGAGTTCATGCTCGATCTCGGCCGGATAGATGTTCACGCCACCCGAGATGACCATGTCCGACGCGCGGTCGCAGATGAACAGGTAGCCATCCGCATCGAGGTACCCCATGTCGCCAAGCGTGACGCGTCCGTCCACGTCGATCGTCCGTCGTGCGGCATCGTTGTTCAGGTAGGTGAAATCGGGATAGGCAGGCTGGCGGACGTACACGAGCCCGACTTCGCCCGGCGCGCAGGGCCGTCCGGATTCGTCGATGATGCGCACGCTGGCCGCATCGACCGGACGCCCCGCCGTGCCAGGACGCTCGGCCGCATCCTCGGGTGTGGCCACGGTGACCATGCCCGCCTCGCTCGACGCATAGGTTTCGTGGATCACCGGGCCGAACCAGTCGAGCATGGCGCGCTTGACCTCCGGGGCGCACGGCGAGCCCGTGGACGCGACAAAGCGGATCGACGACAGGTCGTAACGCGCGCGCACCTCGGGCGGCAGCTTGAGCAGGCGCACGTACATGATCGGCACGAGGTAGAGCACGTCGATGCGATGCTTCTCGACCAGCGCCAGCACCTGCTCGGCGTCGAAGCGCGGCGTCAGTACCAGACGCTCGGCCATCTGCAACGCGTTCTGGATAAAGACACCGGGCGCGCTGTGATAGAGCGGCGCGGACATCAGCGCACGGCACCCTGGCACGATCCCGATGGCCTTGGCCACCACCGATCGCATGCGCGCGGTCTGGTCCTCAAGTTCGCCCAGCGGCACCGCGCTGCGCAGCACGCCCTTGGGACGGCCGGTGGTGCCCGACGTATAGGCCAGATGTCCACGCGGCGCAACGCGTGGGCCGTCGTACGGCGATTGCGTGGCGAGCCAGGGTTCGTAGGCGATGGTGATGGTGGCGGTGCCGGTGGCGGCGGTGGCATCGGCGTCGCTGCCGTTCACGGTCAGCACGGTCATGCCTGCGGGAATCACTTCGCGCATCGACGGGAACAGATCGGCCTCGATGATCAGCACGCGGGCGCTGCTGTCCTCCAGCAGGAAGCGGGCTTCCTCCGGCGTGAAATGCCAGTTGATCGGGCAGTAGTAGACGCCGGCCGTCCGGCACGCGAAGACGACGTCGGCGAACACCGGGTCATTGCGCAGCATCACGGCCACCACCGCGCCCTCCTCAAGCCCCAGCCGCCGCAGGCCACCCGCCAGCCGGTTACCGCGGTCGAGCACTTCGGTGCCGGTGCGGTGCAACGATTCGAACCAGAGGTCTGCGGCCATGCGGGGTCTCCTGTCTGCGCATTTTGTTGACCGAACACTGTAGCGGCGCCTACTGGCATCGACAATGCCTCCAACTGGAATCACAATGTTGCGTCAAACTTGACAATGCTCAATCAGGCGCTTTATGGATCTCCATCTCGTCCAGGCTTTCGTAGACATCGTAGAAGCCGGCAATCTGGCCGAAGCCGGCCGGCGGCGCGGTGTCACGCGCTCGCAGATCAGCCGCCAGCTTGGCCTACTGGAAGAACAGGCCGGCGCGATGCTGCTGCGGCGGACCACGCGCCGGCTAGAGATGACCGACGCAGGACAATCGCTCTACGAGCACGGCTTGCGCATCCTGCAGGAAGTGGCGGCCGCGCAGGCCGAGATCGACAGCCTGGGCAAGACGCTGCGCGGTCATGTGCGCGTGAGCGTGCCCACCGGCCTGGGCGATGCGTTCATCGCCCCGCTGCTGCTGCAGTTTGCCGAGAAGCACCCGGGCATCTCGCTGCGCGTGTTCTTTGCCAACCGTGTGACCGACCTGATCGCGGCGGAAATCGACGTAGCGCTCAAGGTAACGTCCGAACCGCCGCTCGACACCGTGGCGCGCGACGTGTGTCCGATCCACTGGCAACTCTGCGCCTCGCCCGCCTATCTGGCCGGCATTGCGCCGATCCAGCAGCCCGCCGATCTGGCCGCCTGCCGCTTCCTCTGCCCGCCTTACACGTCCAGGCGCTTCCTGCTGACTCTGGGCCGCGATACCTGTGACGGCCCGGAACGGGAGGACGTCGACATTACGCCGTACCTGCAATCCGAACACTTTCCCTTCCTGATGAATGCCGTGCGCCAGGGGCACGGCATCAGCCTGCTGCCGCTCTACATGACCTGGGAAGATGTGCGGCGCGGCACGCTGGTACCCGTGCTGCCCGACTGGAAGCCCAAGGGACTGGGCAACCGGCTCTACATCTTCACCACCGCGAATCCGCATCTGTCGATGGCCACGCGGGCGCTGATCGGCTTCCTGCGCGAGACGGTGGCGGAGCTGGAGGTGTTCAAGGAGCGCTGAGAGCTCCACATCGCGCGCCATCGTCGATTTGCACTCGCTCTGCAAACTTTCAATTCGCAAGCTATGATTCATGCCATAGCTTGCAATCTGCAAGTAAAAGAGCGAGGAGACACATGGTACCGACCGATTTTTCCACCATGCCCTGCCCGATCGCCCGGTCGATGGCGATGCTGGGCGAGCGGTGGGCGATTCTGCTGATGCGCGAGGCCTACTACGGCAGTTCGCGTTTCGATGAGTTCGAGAAGAACCTGGGCATTGCCCCGAACATACTTAGCGCCCGGCTCAAGACGATGGTCGAGCACGGGCTGCTCGACAAGGTACCGGCCCCGGGCGGCGGCGCGCGCCACGTCTACGTGCTCACCGAGATGGGCCGCGACTTCTTCCCCGTATTCGTTACGCTGAAGGACTGGGCGGACCGGTGGCTGGCCGATCCGAAGGGTCCGCTCACCGTGCTCGAAGACAAGCGCGAGGGCAAGGAGATCATCGCCGGCAAGCTGACGCGCGACGATGGCAGCGCGATCACCGTGGACGACCTGCGCGTAAAACCCGGCCCAGGCGCCGGACGGTATCTGCGCGCGCGTTTTGGCGAACCATCCTCGGAGGCGGCCGATCATGCAAAAGTCTGATGCGCTTGCGCTCGATGGTTCGGCGGCCCTTGCCGAGCCGGTGCCCGCCACCGAGATCGCGCGCGGCATTGCCGTGCTGGCCGCGCCGACCAGTCTGGTGGCATTCCTGCAGGCCGGCGCGCAACTGATCGAAACCTGGCTGGCCGCGCGCCAAGGTACGGCATCGCTGGCCGGATGGGCGGTGGTGTTGCCATTCGCGCTGCTGCTGCAACAGATGTCGACGGGGGCGATGGGCGGTGGCGTGGTATCGGCCATCGCGCGCGCGCTCGGTGGTGGCAAGCGCGAGGAGGCATCGTCGCTGGTGCTCCACGCGCTGATCATCGCGGTGACGGCCGGGCTGATTTTCGCAATCGTGCTGGCAGGCTTTCCGCGCAGTGTGTTCGGTGCGGTGGCCGGCGCGACGGCGGCCGAAGCCGCGGCGAGCTACGCGATCTGGTTGTTCGGCGCCGGTGCCGTGCCCGCGTGGCTGGCCAATACGCTGGCATCGGTGCTGCGCGGTGGCGGACGCCACGCGCTGGCGGCACGTGTGCTGGGCGGCATGTGGGTGGTGTTTCCGGTGCTGTCCTGGTGGTTGGCGGAGCGCGTCGGCATGGGGCTGGCAGGCATCGGGGCGGCGCTGGCGGCCGTGTCATGGGGGGCGGCGTTGGTGATGGCCTATGTGGTGTTCCGTGGCGGCGCGGGCTTCGTGCCGTCGCTGCGCATCCGCCCGTCAAAGGCGCTGTTCTACCGGATTCTCTCCATCGGCCTGGTGGCCTGCGCTCTCGCATCGGTCGCCAATCTGACCACGATTCTCGTCACGGCCCAGTTGCGGCACTACGGCACCACGACCGTGGCCGCGTACGGCATCTCCGCGCGGCTCGAATTCCTGATGATCCCGCTCGCGTTCGGCGTGGGCTCCGCGTTGACAGCCCTGGTGGGCCGCGCGGTGGGCGCCGGTGACTGGCATACCGCGCGTCGCACCGCCTGGGTCGGCGCGTTGCTCGCCTTGCTGATTGCCGGGACGGTAGGGGCGGCGGTCGGGCTGGCGCCAAACCAGTTTGCCGGACTGTTCACCCAGGACCCCAATGTCGGCGCGATTGCCGCGCGCGCGCTGTCGTGGGTCGGCCCGGCGTTCGGCGGCTTCGGCCTGGGGATGGCGCTCTACTTCGCGTCGATGGGTGCGGGCCGTATGCGCTGGCCGATCGCCGCGGGCCTGTGCCGTATCGCCCTGGCGGCGGGCGGTGGCTGGCTGCTGGCCAACGTCGCCGGGATGGGGCTTGACGGACACTTCCTCGGCGTGGCGCTCGGCATCACGTCATACGGGCTCGTCACGGCCATCGGCGTGCGCAAGGGGGAATGGTCGCCGCGCCACTAACGGCTGGTGGCCAGCCGCTAATGGCGATTGGTTGATGGCGGCCGCCTTACCTGCGGAATCCCCCGCGGAAGTGGCCGCCACCACCACCACCACCGAGGCGTCCACCTCCGCCCTGGAATCCGCCGCCACCGAAACGGCCCTGCCATTGCTGCGCCGCTGAACTGTTGAAGCGCTGCTGGCCGGCCTCGCGCGCCTGGCGCTGCTGCTCGAGCTGGCCCTGCACATTGCTGTTCGGCTGCACCGGTTGCCAGCCGCTGGGCGTGTGCTGCTGCCAGCCATTGTCGGTGTGCTGGTAGACGTTGCCGTCGTGCCCGGCGTAGACATTGCCGTTGTTCCAGGCCACGGCATTGCCCTTGTCCGGGTTGGCGACGAATCCACGGCTGCCCGCCGTGTGCTGCCCCGTCTGGGTATTGCCCGCGACGCCCGCTTCCGCAGCGCCGACGCGTCCGGTCTGCGCGTTGTAGCCCGCCGCCTGTCGCCCTGCCGCATAGTTGCCGTTGTACTCGTTGCCGACCACGCCGCCACGCGCGGCGCCTTCGCGGCCGGTGGAAGGATTGGCGAACGAGCCCTGGCGCCCCGCCGCATAGTTGCCCGAGTACGGATTGAACGCGGCGCCCCGGCTGCCCTGGTAGCGCGCCCCGGTAGCGGCGTTATAGCCGTAGCCGGCCGTGCCGCGCCATTGCGTGCCCGTCCAGGCATTCCAGCCCTCGGCGTGCGTGACCGTGCCCTGCCCCCAACGGCCGTAGAAGTTGGCTTGGTTCACGTTCACGTAGTTCCAGTTGTACGGGCCGCCCCACCAGTACGGCCCCCAGTACGGAGCCGCCGCGCCCCAGATCGCGCCAGCCGCGAATCCGAAAGCGAAGCCTTCGGCCACGCCGATGCCAAACCCGGCACCATAGCCATAGGTCACCGGGTATCCGTAGTAGTAGGTGCCGACATACGGCGGATAGATGTAGCCGGTGCCATAGACCACGGTGCCGTCCGGGCTGACCACGACGCCCATGTAGCCGGGCGTGTAACCCACCACTACCGTTTCCGGCGTCACCGAATAGATGCGCACATAGGTCACGTAGTACACCGGCGAGCTCGGCGGAATCGTGTAGATCGCGGAAGGCACCTCGGTCGCGACCACCCACGGGCCATCCGGCGCACTGGAGGTGAACCAGATGCCGTTCGACACCGCGTAGTAGCGGCCGCTATCGACTTCGATCACGGGCGTGCCGGTGTTCACCGCATAGCGCAGCGACGTACCAGTAATCGGCTCGAATTTCGGCACGCCATCATAGGTCGCGGTCATCGTGGCCTTGGTGCGCGACACCGAGGCCGTCTGCGGAATCGTCGCCGCGATCTCGGCTTCCCGGGCCTGCGGCGTGCCGGGGACGGACACCAGCACGTTCGCCTTCGGGTCCTGCGGCGAGATCTTGGCGAAATTAGCGGGCAGCTTGTCGCCGGGGACGAACTCCCACGGCCCGCTCAGTACTGGCGCCCGGAACCAGCGGCCCGAGATCAGCACGTAGTACTGGTTGGTCGACGGGTCCAGCAGCACGGCGTGATCGGCGTTGCCCACCGTCAGCAGCTCGACGCCGCCGACCGGCTTCATCTGCGGCTCGCCGTCGGTGATCACCAGTTCCGCAGGGCCGGTTGCCAGCAATATGGTGGGCGGCCGGGCGGGCTTCTTGCCATCGGCAGGCATCATCGGATCGGGCCTGGTCTGGTCCTTGGCCGCCTGTAGCTTGCTGGCGGCGCCCAGCACGGCCGCGGGCGGGTTGGCCACGCTATCCCAATGGCCACCGGCCGATTCCGACCGATACCAGTAACCCGCCGCCTGCAGCCACAATTCGCCGCCCTGCTCGCGCAGCATCAGCGCGCGGCTGTTGATCGCGCGCTCGATCTGCGTGCCTGGCACTGCGCGCCAGACCGGCTCGCCATCGACATGCACGAGCAGCGTGGGCGTGGTCGCGAAGAAAATTTGCGGCACGTCGTTCTTGACCGGCACCCTGGTTGCGCGAGCCAGTTCCTGCGACACCGCGTAGCTGGCCTGCAGCTCATCGAGCGGGACGGTCAGCCCCTTGGGCGGCAGCCGGCCGATCAGCGCCGTGCGCACCTTGTCGGCAGCATCGGGGCGTGTGGGCACGTCAACGCTGTCGATCTGGATCTGCGTGAGCTGGACCAGCCCGGATGGCTTGTCGATATCGGCCTGCGCCGAGAACCGGGCCACGCCGTAGGTGGGTGTGCCGTCCTTCTCGCCAATGGCCACCGCGGCCCGCCCCGACAGTCGGTTCCCTTCCCATTTCTCGATCTCGGGCTGATAGAGCTCGATGTGCTCCCCCGCGGCGTCGAAGTTGCGTGGCCAGTTCAGCGACGGCAGCTTCTGGGCCGCGCTGGCCGAGGTTCCGGGGTTGGCGGCCAGGACGGCCGGCGTGGCCGCCGTCAGCAGGGCGGCGGCCATCAACGCCTGGCTCAGGAAGGTGCGCTTCGGGAATGACATGAGATCTCCGGCATGAGTGAGCAGTATGCGACACCGCTCGTATCGTCGGTCGAATCTAAAGTAGTGCGAAGACTGGAACAATCCGCCTCGAAAACATTCAGGATGACCACGGAAATCTGACAGATCACCTTCTCTGGGCCGGCCAGGGATTTCGGGATGGTGGCGTGCGTCTTTCTGCTCTCCGGTTCATGTTACGCCTCTCGAAACCCCTTGAAGCGCCCCGGCTGCGCCCTCACTTTCTAACGATCTCATCTTCGCGCCCCCCGCCATGAGTGCCATACGCTCCCGACGTTCGCTACTGATCCCCGTGCTGATCGTGGCGCTGCTCCATGTCTATATCGGCGTGCGGCTGCTGCCCGGCCTGCCCGTGCCAATGATCGTCCACAGCCTTGCGGTGCTGTGGCTCATCGCCTCGACCCTGCTGATGCCAGCCGCGTTGATGGCGCGCCGACTATCGACGCCATGGGCCGACCAGCTTTCGTGGGTCGGCATGATGGCGATGGGGTTCTTCTCGTCGCTGCTGGTGCTGACCATTGCGCGCGACCTCTTCCTGTTGGTGACGCTAGCCATCGGCTGGCGCCCGCCCGGCCTGACGGGCTATAGCGCCCTGGGCGCGATTGCGCTGGCCCTCGCCGTGACGGTGATCGGCTTCTTCCAGGCGCGCGGGCTGGCGAAGGTCAAGGAAGTGGACGTGCCGATCGCCAACCTGCCCGACGCGCTGCACGGCTTCACGATCGCGCAGATCAGCGATATCCACGTGGGACCTACCATCAAACGCCCGTATATCGATCGCATCGTCGATCGCGTGAACAGCCTGGCGCCCGATGCGATCGCCATCACGGGCGACCTGGTCGATGGCTCGGTGCGCGAGCTTTCCGCGCACACCGCGCCATTCGCGCGGCTTTCGGCGCGGCACGGCGCGTACGTGGTCACCGGCAACCATGAGTACTACTCTGGCGCGGAAGCCTGGATCGCGGAGTTGCGCCGCCTGGGGCTGCGCGTGCTGATGAACGAACACGTGGTGGTCGAGCGGGGCGACGCCTCGCTGGTGCTCGGCGGCGTGACCGACTTCACGGCCGGGGGCTTCATCGAAAGCCATCGCAGCGATCCGGTACAGGCCCTGGATGGCGCGCCCCGGGACGCGGCAGCACGCGTGCTGCTGGCGCACCAGCCACGCACTGCGCCGGCTGCTGCGGCGGCGGGCTTCGATCTGCAACTGTCGGGTCATACCCACGGGGGACAGTTCTGGCCGTGGAACCTGTTTGTACCGATGCAGCAGCCCTACGTACATGGGCTGAACCGGCATGACAACCTGTGGGTGTATGTGAGCCGTGGAACCGGCTACTGGGGGCCGCCGAAGCGGTTCGGGGCGCCGTCGGAGATTACGCTCGTGAGGCTGGTGAGGGGGTAAGGCTGGTGAGGGCGTAAGGCTGGATGGTTTTCTCCCCTCTCCCACAAGTGGGAAAGGGGTGCCAATCAAAACTACCTTACCTATCAGCGCGTGATCGGCTTATACCGAATGCGCTTCGGCTTCGCGGCCTCTTCGCCGAGACGCTTCTTCTTGTCCGCTTCGTATTCCTGGTAGTTGCCGGGGAAGAACTCCACATGCGAGTCGCCTTCGAAGGCGAGGATGTGGGTTGCGATACGGTCCAGGAACCAGCGATCGTGCGAGATCACCATCACGCAGCCGGCGAACTCGAGAAGCGCGTCTTCCAGCGCGCGCAGCGTTTCCACGTCCAGGTCGTTCGACGGTTCATCCAGCAGCAGCACGTTGCCGCCGGCAATCAGCGTCTTGGCCATATGCAGACGGCCACGTTCACCACCGGACAGCGTGCCCACCTGCTTCTGCTGATCGCCACCCTTGAAGTTGAAGCGGCCGATGTACGCACGCGACGGCGTTTCGTACCTGCCCACGGTCAGGATGTCCGACCCGCCCGAGATCTCCTCGAACACGGTCTTGTTGCCGTCCAGCGCATCGCGGCTCTGGTCGACGAACGCCATCTTCACCGTCGGCCCGATCTTGATCTCGCCGCTGTCCGGCTGTTCCTTGCCAGTCAGCATCTTGAAGAAGGTGGACTTACCGGCGCCGTTCGGGCCGATGATGCCGACGATCGCGCCCGGCGGCACCTTGAAGCTCAGGTTCTCGATCAGCATGCGATCGCCGAACCCCTTGCTGACGTTGTCGAACTCGATGACCTCGTTACCCAGGCGCTCACCCACGGGGATGAAGATTTCCTGGGTTTCGTTGCGCTTCTGGTATTCCTGGCTGTTCAGTTCGTCGAAACGGGCGAGACGCGCCTTCGACTTGGCCTGACGACCCTTCGGGTTCTGGCGCACCCACTCCAGTTCCTTGTTCAGCGCCTTCTGGCGGGCCGATTCGCTGGCCTCTTCTTGCTTCAGGCGGTTTTCCTTCTGCTCCAGCCACGAGCTGTAGTTGCCCTTCCAGGGAATGCCGTGCCCGCGGTCCAGTTCCAGAATCCACTCGGCGGCGTTGTCCAGGAAGTAGCGGTCGTGGGTGACGGCCACCACGGTGCCCGGGAAACGCGTCAGGAACTGTTCAAGCCAGTCGACCGATTCGGCGTCGAGGTGGTTGGTCGGCTCGTCGAGCAGCAGCATGTCGGGGCGCGACAGCAGCAGGCGGCACAGCGCCACGCGACGCTTTTCACCACCGGACAGATTGCCGATCTTGGCGTCCCACGGCGGCAGACGCAGCGCGTCAGCGGCGATTTCGAGCTGCAGCTCGGCGTTATTGCCGTCGCTGGCGGACAGGATCGCCTCGTACTTGGCCTGCTCGGCAGCCAGCGCGTCAAAGTCGGCGTCCGGCTCGGCGTAGGCGGCGTAGATCTCGTCGAGCTTCTTGCGGGCTTCGAACACCCCGCCGAGCGCCTCTTCGACCGATTCGCGCACGGTCTGCTCGGGATCGAGCTGCGGCTCCTGCGACAAATAGCCGATGTTCAGATTCGGCATCGGCGTGGCTTCGCCTTCAATCTCCTTGTCGAGACCGGCCATGATCTTCAGCAGCGTGGACTTGCCGGAGCCGTTCAGGCCCAGCACGCCGATCTTGGCGCCGGGGAAGAAGGACAGTGAGATGTCCTTGAGGATGTGACGCTTGGGCGGAACGATCTTGCCCACGCGGTTCATGGTGAAAACGTACTGTGCCATTGGGGTGCGCGTTCGGATGGATGTCGGGGAATGGCGGGAGTGTAGCAAACGGGCGGGCGCTGCCCCGGCCACACCGGATGAAATCGGGCGCGGCAAGTACAATATCTGGTTTCCCAATCGAACCCGATTGCTGTCGATTCCATGAGCAAAGCCGCCCTGACCCTCCGTTTCAAGTGCAAGAAGTGCACAAAACCCGTCACCCTGTACCTGCAGAAGACGTCCGCGTGCTCGCACATCCTCCCGTACCAGGGCTTCTGCAAGTGCGGCGAAATGATGCGCCATGCCATCGGTGACAAGGACGCCGTCGAGTCGTTCGTGAATTCGCTGGACAACAGCTGGATGCATCACCACCACCATCATCACTGAGCATCGTGACTGAAGCGTGGCGCCCGGGCGCGAAAGACCCGATGCGTTTTCTTGGCGGCTATCCGCCCGATGTGCTCGCGCAGGTGCGCGCACTGATCGATGCCGACCGTCTGGGCGAGCACATAGCCCGGCGCTACCCGGACCGCCACACGATCCAGACCGACCGCGCGCTCTACGACTACACCGCCGAGATCAAGCAGGAATACCTGCGCAGCGCGCCGCCGCTGCACAAGGTGGGTTATGACGCGCGGCTGGACACCGCCCAGCACGCGCTGGGGCTGCATACCGCGATTTCTCGCGTGCAGGGTGGCAAGCTGAAAGCCAAGAAGGAAATCCGGGTGGCGTCGCTGTTCAAGGAAGCACCACCGGAATTCCTGCGCATGATCGTCGTGCACGAGCTCGCGCATTTGAAAGAGACCGACCACGACAAGGCGTTCTACCGGCTTTGCGAATATATGGAGCCGCGCTACCACCAACTGGAATTCGACACGCGATTATTCCTGGCGTGGCGAGAGATGGAAAAGCGCGGCGGCGCCTGAGAATCTCCCGGAATCAGTCGCAGCTATACCGATACTTGTCGTTCAGCGCCAGCGGCAACACCAGCGTCCGGATACTCAGCGCGGCAGCCTTGGCGCATAACGCCGGCCGCTTTGTCGCATCCTTCCACTTCGTCGCATATTCCACGTTGAACACCGGCTTGCCTTGCGCCGTGAAGGCCGAGTATCCGCCGCACTCGTTGTACTGGAAGCATTGCTCGTTAATCGCGAAATCAAATGACGATGCCAGATCGGTGAGCTGGCCAACGTCGTTCTTCAATCCGATCGCCAAACCGCGCGCATGTGCCGCGTTAGCCAGAAAGCGGTTGTAGTCAAGCTGGGTGTCCACCATGAGCGGCAGGCCGGTGTTATTGGTATATCCATCGACATTGTCGGGATCAACGCCGTCGCACCCCTTCGAGACCGCCAAATCCATACGCGCGGCCATGATGCCGCGCACATTGCTGGATCGCGTATCCAGCCAGCGCTCGCCCGCCCAGCCGCTGAGTACGTTGCCCATATCCGAGGGTTGGAAACTCTGGAAATCGGGGCGCCAGTCCTCGCTGCTTCCCGCGGAGAAATAGCAGACGACTCGCCTGCCCTGCTCCTTGAGCGATGCAATGGTCGACGGTGGCGTGTCGAACAGGTCGAGCACGTAGACCGCAACGTTGTAACTCGTATCGAGTTTTCCCTGGAGTTGAAGCTGCCACGTGTCGGTTACCGATGGCATCCAGCGGACTGGATTGGCGACCATACTGTTGTTCACCTGCTTCGTCGAAAGCGTGGCGGCTTCCGTCACCCGGATCACCGTGCCGCCCGAATTGTCGTCCCCGCCACCACCACAGGCCGCTACTGCGATAACGGCCGTTACCGCAGCAAGGCACGCCTTCGCCGAGCTTGCCAGTTTTCCATCCATTTCAATTGCCCTTCCAGTTGAACCCCAACAAAACCTTCAATTGGCCGCTATATTCTTCCGCCCGCGCAGTCGGCCACCACACGGGAGGTGTCTTTCGTGGAAAAGGCATATGTGACGCACGGCGCATTATCACGGAGCCGGGTCTGATGGTAATGACAACTTGCGTCGATGGGTGGAAATGCGACACCGGTGCCACGAACACATCTCACCGATCATCAAGAAGCTTGCCTCCGTAACCGATATCGGATTCGATTATGAGTTCGCAAAAATGTCACATTCAGTTTCGCCCGTGGACGGACAAATAATGTCCGTTTCGCAATTTTGAGGTCCCAATCGCTATAGATCCGGTTTTCAAGTCTTATGTGTGCAACATCCGGGCGACCAGAAAAGCCCGAGGCAGCAACTCCGCAATACTCTGTCAGTCAGCGCTTCCTAAGAGTCTCCGCCGGTGCCTGCCTTGCCGTACTGATGCTGTTGGCCTGGCTGGTTTCTCATCAGTGGCAAGGATTCTCGCGCAGCGACCAGGCACTCTCGGATTTCGAGATCTTCCGCGCGGCGCTGCTGGCGATGGAAAAGGTATCAGCAGAACGCGGGCCCATGAATGCCGCGCTTGGCGAGGATGTACCGATGCCGGCGCAGCGCATCGCGGCACTACGCAAGGCCCGCGAGGAAAGCGATGCCAGTCTGCGTGACCTCGACGCAGCAATCGAGGCTAGCCACTGCGAGGAGTGCGCCGCGCTTTACGTGACAGCCACCCACGCGATCACCACGCTGGCCGAGGCACGCAAACATGCCGACGACGTACTGCTGGTGCCGCGCCAGACCCGGTCCCCAGAGCTGCTGGACAACGCCGTCAACCACATGGCGAACGTCATCCCGATCATTGCAGGCATCGCCGATGGCACCATCGGGGACATCGTCAGCGGCGACGCCGCAGTCCTGGACGTCCTGCAGATGGCCCGGCTCGCGGCCGCGCTGCGCGAACACGCCGGGCTGCTCGGTTCGCGCTTTACGGGCGCGCTCGCATCGGACCGGCAACTGACCGAGCAGGAACAGCAACACATCTTCAACAGCGAGGGCCGCGTGGAGCAGCTTCGCACGCTCCTGGCATCGCACGCCGGCAACCACCCTACCCTCGCGCCGGAAGCGGTAAGACGTGTCGGCATGGTGTTTGGCGAAGCCGGACTGGCTTATGTCACCAAGGTCTACCGCCGCGCGAAACGTCCGATGGGCGCTGGCATCACCACCGGTGATTTCGCCGCACAGTATGTGCCGACGATGCTGCCGATCGTCCAACTGCGCGACGAGATTCTCGACCACGCCCGCGCGCGCTTGCACCGCAACCGCGACGTCACCCTGACGCTGCTGCTCGGCGCATTCGCCATCGCCTTCGCGCTACTGGGAACGATGATCTGGCTGCATTCGCTGTTTCGCAGGCAGATCCTGAAACCATTCTTCGCGGCCACACGGTCCATCCTGGCCATTGCGAACGGCAATCTCTCCGTACGCGTGCCATCGCCCAACAACTACCGTGGCGAAATCCGAGCGCTGCTCGAGGCCGTTCACACACTCAAGCGCTACAGCCTGGACAAGCAGCAACTGGAACAAGACCGCCAGCGACTGATCGCCCAGCTGACCACCATGGCGGAAACGGACGCGCTCACGCAGTTGCTGAACCGTCGCGCACTCGAAGCACGGGCTTGCGACCTGTGCGCAAGCCCTGAAGCCGACAAACCCTACGTCGCGCTAGTGATGTTCGATATCGACCATTTCAAGCGGATCAACGACACATATGGGCATATCGCGGGGGACCGGGCGCTCGAGATCGTTGGCGCAGTGTGCCGGGACGTGCTGGGCACCGGCGACCTTGCCGCGCGCTTTGGCGGGGAAGAATTCGCGGTGGTTTCGCTGGTGAGTACACCCGGCGAAGCGTTGAGGCTCGCTGAGCAGCTAAAGGAAAAGCTGCGCGAGATCCGGGTGACGCTGGAGAGCGCCAGACCGTTCGGCATGACCGTCAGCCTCGGCGTCGCCATCGGACGCCGGGAGGATGTAGGCCAGGACCTCTCGGCGCTGATCAGGCAGGCGGATCTGATGCTTTATCGGGCGAAGCGCGGGGGGAGAAATCGGATTGAGGGGGATTGGGAACTGATGGTTGGTTGAGCGGCGGATGCCAAGCAACTGTTTCGCGTCGCAACTGGCCGCCAGATACTCTTTAGTTGCTGCAATCGACATCCCCATCCGGCATGACATCGCCCCATTACGCAGACCATCGACGTAAGGTATTCAAAAAGCAAAAAGGCCACGCTCTCGCGTGGCCTTTTTGCATAATTCCTGGTGCCGGCTGCAGGACTCGAACCCGCCACCTGATGATTACAAATCAACTGCTCTACCTGATGAGCTAAGCCGGCATTTTTGGTGCAGTCCGCGATTCTACTTCAAGCGGACCACTTTGACGATGGCTTATTTGACCACCTTCAGGGAGGGCTTTTTCCCGCCGATGCGCGGCACGGGCGGCGGCGTCGGGTCGTCGTCAGGAGAGACGCCCTCTTCCGCCGTTACCGGCGCCGGCGTATCACTGTCGACCGAGGCGAGCTTCGGCGGCGGGTTGTTCTCCCGCTCCGTCGCAGCCTGGGTTTCGGGGATACTGCGTTCCACCGGGAACGCCATGCCCTGGCCGTTCTCACGCGCGTAGATCGCCAGCACGTTATCCACGGGCACTTCGATCTTGCGCGACACGCCACCGAAGCGCGCGCTGAACGTAATCCACTCGTTCCCCATATCGAGACCGCTGGTCGCGTCGAAGCTCACGTTCAGCACGATTTCGTTATTCTTCACGAATTCGCGCGGCACGCTGGTATTGCCGTCGACGAAGACTGCGATGTACGGCGTGAAGCCGTTATCCGTGCACCATTCGTAAATGGCCCGGATCAGATAGGGCTTGGTGGATGTTTCAGACATTACGCTTTGCGGTGGCGACGTCGGATGTGTCTTAGCGACGCATCACCTTTTCAGACGGGGTCAGAGCTTCGATGTAGGCCGGGCGGCTGAAGATACGTTCGGCGTACTTCAGCAGCGGCGCAGCGTTCTTCGACAACTCGATGCCATAGTGATCCAGGCGCCACAGAAGCGGCGCGATGGCGACGTCGAGCATCGAGAACTCTTCGCCGAGCATGTACTTGTTCTTGACGAAGATCGGCGCCAGTTGCGTCAGGCGGTCACGAATCGCGGCGCGGGCGCGCTCATGATTCTTTTCCGCGGCCTTGCCCTTTTCGTTTTCCAGCACGTAGACGTGCGTGAACAGTTCCTTTTCGAAGTTGAACAGGAACAGACGGGCACGGGCGCGCTGCACCGGGTCGGCCGGCATCAGCTGCGGGTGCGGGAAGCGCTCGTCGATATACTCGTTGATGATGTTCGATTCGTACAGGATCAGGTCACGTTCGACGAGGATCGGTACCTGGCCGTACGGGTTCATCACCGAGATGTCTTCCGGCTTGTTGAACAGGTCAACGTCGCGGATCTCGAAGTCCATGCCCTTTTCGAACAGGACAAGGCGGCAACGTTGGGAAAACGGGCAAGTGGTACCCGAATACAACACCATCATGGTTGAATTCCTTGGGTGTGGAGTGCGCCAGATCGATATAACTTCATCGAAGTTGGCAGAGCTAGGTCGGACAGGGCAAACATTCTGTCAGAACGCCCTATCGAAAAGCAAATAAGTTACAAATACAAGGTGTGGCCCCAAGCCGACTTGACCGAGCGGCCGCCCGATGTCGCACAAAACAAAAGGGCCGACGCGGTGCTGCACTGCTGCAACCTCCGCGCCGGCCCTTCGGCGGGCACCGCCAGGCTGTTACAACCAGCCTGACAAGCCACACCGATTTACTTCACATCCTTCCAGTAAGCGGCATTCAGGCGCCAGGCAAACACGGTGAACATGCCCAGGAACAGGAGCACCCACACACCCAGACGCTTCCGATGGCTTTGTTCCGGCTCGGCCATCCAGTTCAGGTAGTTCACCAGATCGGCTGCGGCCTGGTCATATTCCTGCGTGCTCAGCTTGCCCGGGGTGATCTGCTCGAAACCTGCGAACTTGTGCACCTTCTCGCCGTGTTCCTCGACTTCCGCGAACTTGGCGGCACGCTGGCCCTGCAGTTCCCACAGCACGTGCGGCATGCCGACGCTAGGGAAGACCAGGTTGTTCCAGCCCGTGGCGCGGGTGTCATCACGGTAGAACGTGCGCAGGTACGTGTAGAGCCAGTCGTTGCCGCGGGCGCGGGCGATGACCGACAGGTCCGGGGGAATCGCGCCGAAGAATGCCTTGGCGTCCTTCGGGTGCATCGCGATTGTCATCGTTTCGCCCACCTTGTCCGCCGAGAACAGCAGGTTTTGCTGGATCTGCTCTTCGGTAAGGTCCAGGCCCTTGAGCCGGTTGTAGCGCATCATCGACGCGCCGTGGCAGTTCAGGCAGTAGTTGACGAACAGCTTGGCACCGCGCTGCAGCGATGACACATCGCTCGTGTCCAGCGGCGCCGGCTCCAGCGGGTAGCCCCCTTCTGAAGCCATCGCGGGCATTGCCGCGAAACAGGCGCCGACCAGTGCGAAGATCGAAAGCAACTTTTTCATCTTGTGTCCTTGTCCTCTTGTAGGGTCGCGCAGCGTCTTAGTGCGGATGGAACGTGACGCGCTCCGGCACCGGCTTGAACGTGCCGGCACGGCTCCACAGCGGCATGGTCAGGAAGAAGGCGAAGTACAGCAGCGTACCGAGCTGCGACACCTTCTCACCCACCGGCGACGGCGGTTGCACGCCGAGGTAGCCGAGGATCAGGAACACCACCACGAAGACAACCAGGATCGTCTTGTGGAATGCGGGACGGTAGCGGATGGACTTGACCGGCGAGCAATCGAGCCACGGCATGAAGAACAGCACGATCACCGATCCGCCCATCACCAGCACGCCCCAGAACTTGGCGTCGATGAAATAGAAGCCCACGGCCAGGATCACCAGGATCGCCACCGAACCCATCTTGATGCGTGCATCCTTGGTGCGCAGGAACACCATGCCCAGCACGATGGCGAAGAACGCCCACAGGATCGGCAGGAAGTTCGCCGTGGTTGCGCGCAGCATCGAGTAGAACGGCGTGAAGTACCACACCGGCGCGATGTGCGGCGGCGTCTTCAGCGGATCCGCCGGGAAGAAGTTGTTCGCTTCCAGGAAATAGCCACCCACTTCGGGGAAGAAGAAGATCACGGCCGAGAAGATAATCAGGAAGCCGGCCACGCCCAGCAGGTCATGCACCGAGTAGTACGGGTGGAACGGGATGCCATCGAGCGGAATGCCGTTTTCATCCTTCTTCGCCTTGATTTCCACGCCGTCCGGGTTGTTCGAGCCCACTTCGTGCAGCGCGATGATGTGCGCCACCACCAGGCCCAGCAGCACCAGCGGCACCGCGATCACGTGGAAGGAGAAGAAGCGGTTCAGCGTGGCATCGCTCACCACGTAGTCACCGCGGATGAACAGCGACAGGTCCTGGCCGATTACCGGAATCGCCGAGAACAGGTTCACGATCACCTGCGCGCCCCAATAGGACATCTGGCCCCAGGGCAGCAGATAGCCCATGAACGCTTCGGCCATCAGGCACAGGAAGATCAGGCAACCGAAGATCCAGACCAGTTCGCGCGGCTTGCGGTACGAACCGTACAGCAGCCCCCGGAACATGTGCAGGTACACCACGACGAAGAACGCCGAAGCGCCGGTGGAGTGCATGTAGCGGATCAGCCAGCCCCATGGCACTTCGCGCATGATGAATTCCACGCTGGCGAATGCCACTGGAATGCCAGCCGCGTTCAGCGTGCCGTCCGGCTTGTAGTTCATCACCAGGAAGATGCCGGTGACGATCTGGATCACCAGCACCAGCAGTGCGAGCGAACCAAAGAAGTACCAGAAGTTGAAGTTCTTCGGCGCGTAGTACTTGGAGAGGTGGTCTTCCCAGAGTTGGGTGGCGGGGAAGCGGGCGTCGATCCAACCCAGCAGCCCGGTAGTCTTGACTTCTTTTTCGGCCGCCATGATCAGGCTTCTCCTTTCTCGTCCTTGCCGATCACGAGCTTGGTGTCGGTCAGGAACTGGTACGGGGGTACGTCAAGGTTCTGCGGGGCCGGTTTGTTCTTGAACACGCGGCCAGCCAGGTCGAAGGTCGAGCCATGGCACGGGCAGAGGAAGCCGGGATCAGCGCCGAGCTGAGGGTTGGCGCCTGCGGGAAATGGGCCGGATGGCGAGCAGCCAAGGTGGGAACAGATTCCAACCACGACCAGCAGGTCCTTGTGGTCGGCACGGGAACGGCTTTCGTTCTTGCAGTACTCCGGCGTCGGCATGGTGAAGGGGACGTCGGAATTCGGGTCCGCGACTTCGGCGTCGGTCTTCTTCAGGGAAGCCATCATCTCCGGCGTGCGCCGCAGAATCCAGACTGGCTTGCCACGCCACTCCACCGTCATCATCTCACCGGACTTCAGGGCGCCAATGTCCGCCTCGACCGGTGCGCCCGCAGCCTTCGCCTTCTCGGAAGGTGCAAAGGTACTCACGAACGGTACTGCTACTGCTACGCCTCCTACGCCGCCTGCGACAGAAGTCGCGATCAACCAATTGCGGCGACCTTTGTCCACGCTCTTCACGTCTTGCTGGTCACTCATTCCAAACCCCAGGGGATGTCATCAATTGAATCTTGCGTCAACAAAAAATTATACCTGAGGCACATCTGGCGACGATAGGCGAACTACGGATAGCCGACCGCGCTTTTATCGGTCATGGAGACGCAATTTCCGCATCCAGACTTGCACTCGAGGGTGCGATGATGCAGTCTCTGTCAAACTCAGACGTTAATCTGGAACAACAAAACGGAGAATAGCGCTATGGGAATGATGAGCGAGTTCAAGACCTTCGCCATGCGTGGCAATGTCATCGACCTGGCGGTCGGTGTCATCATCGGGGCGGCATTCGGCAAGATCGTCGATTCTGTCGTTAATGACCTGATCATGCCTGTCATCGGCAGAATCGTGGGAAAACTCGACTTTTCCAACATGTTTGTCATGCTGGCGGATCCGCCGCCAGGCGTCCCGCAAACGCTGGATGCATTGAAGAAAGCGGGCGTGCCGGTATTCGCTTACGGAAATTTCCTGACCATCGTGGTGAATTTCGTGATTCTCGCGTTCATCATTTTCATGATGGTGCGCGCCTTCAACAAGATGCGCGAAAAAGAGGCGGAGCCTGCCGCGCCGGCCGTCACGCCGGAAGACATCGTTCTGCTGCGCGAAATTCGCGACAGCCTGAAGGCCCCACGCGGCTGATAATTGCGCCCGGTTCAGACCGGGTTCGGAATATCGATAAATGTGTGGCGCAGCCCGAAGCGCTGCGCCAGATGTTCGCCCACTGCACGGATGCCGTAGCGTTCCGTCGCATGGTGACCGGCAGCCAGATAGGCCACGCCGCTCTCCCGCGCCAGGTGCGTGGTGGGCTCGGATACCTCCCCACTCATATAAAGATCCACGCCCGCGTCCACCGCGGCCGCGAAGTACCCCTGCGCGCCACCGGTACACCAGCCTACGGTGCGGATCATCTGGTCTGCGTCGCCGATGACCAGCGGCTCCCGCTCCAGCACGCCACCCACATGGGCCGCGAAGGCGCTGAGCGGCATTGGCTGCGGAAGCGTGCCGGTCCAGCCCAACTGATCATCGCTGAAGCGGCCCGTCGGGGTGATCCCGAGCTGCAGACCCAATTGGGCGTTGTTGCCGAACTCCGGATGGTTGTCGAGCGGCAGATGGTAGGCCAGCAGATTGATATCGGCGCCCAGCAGGCGCTTCAGGCGAGCGTGTTTCTGGCCAACGATACAGGCGTTCTCATTTTTCCAGAAATAGCCGTGGTGCACGAGGATGGCGTCCGCGCCGGCTTCGATCGCCGCATCGACCAGCGCCAGGCTCGCCGTCACACCGGTGACAATATGGGCAACCTCCGGCCGACCCTGCACCTGGAGTCCATTCGGGCAATAGTCCTTGAAACGGGAAACCTGCAGCAGGTCGTTCAAGTACAATTCAAGCTCTTTTGTTTTCATTTTCTGCTCAAAAATCCAATATGTTGCGCCGCTTCTGGCTGTTCTTCGCTCAGGCTGTCACGGTTGTTCTGGCCGTGTGGTTCGTCGTGGCCACACTCAAACCCGAGTGGCTGCAGCGCGGGCGGGTGGCCGTGCAATCGGGTTCGCCCATTGTGGCGCTAAAAGAGGTCGTCCCCAGTGTGGAAGGTTCGGCCGCTCCGGGGTCCTATAGCGAGGCGGCCCGCCTTGCCATGCCCGCAGTCGTCAATATTTTCACCAGCAAGAACGGCTCGAAGCGATCGCCCAATAATCCGCAGGCCGAAGATCCGTGGTTCCGGTTCTTCTTTGGCGACCGCTTGCCGGAGCGCCAGGAACCGGTGTCGAGCCTGGGCTCGGGCGTGATCGTCAGTGCCGAAGGTTACATTCTAACCAACCACCACGTTGTGGACGGCGCCGACGAAATCGAGGTGGCGCTGACCGATGGACGCAAGGCAAACGCCAAAGTGGTGGGCTCCGATCCCGAAACCGACCTTGCCGTGCTGAAGATCACGCTCAAGGACTTGCCCGCGATCACACTGGGGCGGATCGAGAACGTGAAGGTGGGCGATGTGGTGTTGGCTATCGGCAACCCGTTTGGTGTCGGCCAGACCGTGACAATGGGTATTGTCTCGGCGCTCGGCCGCAGCCATCTCGGCATCAATACGTTCGAGAACTTCATTCAGACCGATGCAGCGATCAACCCCGGTAACTCTGGTGGTGCACTGGTCGACGCACAGGGCAATCTGCTTGGCATCAACACGGCGATCTATTCGCGCTCGGGCGGCTCGCTCGGTATTGGCTTTGCGATTCCGGTGTCGACCGCCAAGCAAGTCATGGAATCGATCATCTCCACGGGTAGCGTGACACGTGGCTGGATCGGCGTGGAGCCGCAGGATCTGACCCCAGAGATTGCCGAGTCTTTCGGGCTTGAAGCTAAGGAAGGCGCGCTGATTGCAGCGGTGGTCCAGGGTGGGCCAGCTGACAAGGCCGGCGTCAAACCTGGGGATGTGCTGGTCTCGGTCGACAATCAATCGATCTCGGACACCACCGCCCTGCTCAACGCGATTGCACAGTTGAAACCGGGCGCCGAGGTGAAGATGAAGGTGATTCGACGCGGCAAACCGGCGGAACTCACTGTCACGATCGGCAAGCGCCCGCCTCCTCCGCGCAGGCCGATGCCGCTGGATGAGGAAGAGTAGACAAGCTCGCTGCTCGCTGGTAAGTCACCCGGCATATATATCAATACAAAAACCCCCGTCTGCAATGACGGGGGTTTTTGTTTGTGCTGGCTGGGAGAGAAATTCGTTTGGGTAAATCGGGCACACACCGGAACCACACGGCGCTCTTCGGCACACACGGATTCTGCCGGTACTGCCGCGGAGGATGAAAAGCCAGCCACCCTACGCTCATAGCTCGCGGACTCGCTGCCTTCGCCAACCCCGCCCGGCCCGGCGGCGCGAGGGCGACTCACCTTCCGTGTCCACGTACCCGGCATCGCCTTGGTCATCGATCAGCTAAACGGTTGCCATCAAGTATCGAACTGGATGTAGCCCCCAACTTGAGCCCGAAATCTATCGCCGGTATGCTCACCCACTCAAAGCCACGGACAAAACAAAACGCCGACATCCTTTCGGATGCCGGCGTTCTGAAGCCAATCTGAAGCGGGCTTACACCCGCGTCAAATTAGAACTTGTGGCGCAGGCCAACCATGGCGCCGAACTGGTTGTACGAACCCAGAGTCGTGCCGAAGCCGGAGCCACCAACGCTGCCCGGGCTAGCCGACGACGTGCCCAGAGTCGAGCCGTCCTTGTTCTTCGTGTAGGCCAGGTTGAAGTAGGCGTCCGTACGCTTCGAGAAAGCGTAGTCCGTCGACACAACGAAGCTCCACGGATCAGCACCGGTGTTGCGGAAGTCTTGGTAGTACGCGGCGCCGGTCAGCGACAGAGCCGGGGTCAGCTGGTAACCCATGCCCAGCCAGTACAGGTTCGAGACGTTCGCAATCTTCGTAGCGCCGTCAACGGTGTTCACACCGCCGGGCAGAACTGCGCCGCCCAGACCGTGAGCGTAACGGTAGCCAGCGAACACCTTGGCCGGGCCGAAGGCGTACGTACCAGCAACCGAAGCGCGGCGGATCTTGGCGCCGTCAGCAGCAGCGATACCAACGTTGGTTTCGTCATAGATCGCGCCAACGGAGAACGGGCCACCGTTGTACATCACGCTTGCGCTCATCTCGCGGCCCAGGTGGTAGTTACCCGGAACTTCGCCGCTGGTGCCTTGGTAGATGCTAGCCGTGCCAGCCGTGTTCGAGCCGGTGCTGTACAGCAGCGAGCCGGTCAGGCCACCGAACGTACCAATGTACTTGATCGAGTTGTCAGCACGTTGCTGGAACTCCGGAGCTTGAGCCGTGATCGAGTAGTTCGACGAGATGGCCATCGGGTCGAAGGCCAGACCGAAGTCATAGAACGGCGTCTGGTGGCGACCCAGGGTCAGCGTGCCGAACTGGCTTTGCATACCGACGAAGGCTTGACGACCGAACAGACGGTTGTTTTGGCCCGACGTACCGGTGTCAACGTTGAAACCGCTTTCCAGCACGAAGACGCCCTTCAGGCCACCGCCCAGGTCTTCAACGCCACGCAGGCCCCAACGGCTGCCCGACATGCCACCCGAGTTCAGGCGCACGACGTCGTGGCTACCGGACACGCCCGGCTGGTGGTTAGCGTACTCGACGCCAGCGTCAACCACACCGTACAGGGTCACGCTCGACTGGGCATAGGCGCCACCAGCGGCCAGAGCGGCGACGGCAGCAGCAAACAGTTTCATCTTCATATCGACACTTTCCTTGTCAACTGATTGGGAAATCTTGGTTGCCCAAGTGTTTGGGCGACGCATTCACCTTCACGTCTGCGTCGTATTATGTGTCACCCCCCTTGCTCGCCAGAAGTCTTTTTCGCCGTAAACGCGGTTTACCGACGCTTCTTGTTGTGATGAAGCAACAGCAATTGGGGAGGATTTCACCAAATTGGTGCAATGCGCAGTATTCAGTCTCAGGGATTACCAACCGTTAACTGAAGTCCTGGAACTCAATCTGCCTGGGTTTCACCCTCGGCAGGTGCACCAAGCGGCTGTTTCGAGACGAATCGCGCCATCAGCAGCCCGAGTTCGTACAACGCGATCAAGGGTACGGCCAGCAGGAGCTGTGACATGACATCCGGCGGCGTGACGACTGCGGCGATGATAAATGCGCCGACGATCACATAAGGCCGGATTTGCTTGAGCTTCTCGAGCTCGACCACGCCGAATTTCACCAGCACGATCACCACTACCGGCACTTCGAACGTAATGCCGAAGGCCAGGAATGTCGTCATGGCGAAACTCAGGTATTTGTCGATGTCCGTCGACATGTCCGCGCCAAGCGGCGCGTTGTAGTGCGCCATGAAGTGGAACACGGTCGGGAACACCAGGAAGTATGCGAATGCGACGCCGCACAGGAACAGCACATAGGTGCTGGACACCAGCGGCACGACCAGCTTCTTTTCATGCTGATAGAGTCCCGGCGCCACGAACTGCCAGATCTGGTACAGCACCCATGGCAAGGCGATAAGGAATGCGACCAACATGGTCACCTTCATCGGCACGAAGAAAGAGCCGGTGACATCGGTGACGATCATGCGTCCGCCCTTGGGCAGCGAATGCAGTAGTGGCGCCGCGAACAGATTGAATATCTGCGGCGCCCAGTAGACCATGGCCAGGAAAACGATAATCACCCCCGCCACCGCCTTGACCAATCGCTCGCGCAATTCGATCAGGTGGGAGATGAAGGTTTCCTGCTGGGATTCGTCGTTGGGGTCTGCGGAGCCCGCCATGCTTATTCGAAGAAGGAACGGTTGCGGCCACTGGCGGGCCGGTGGCGCTTCACGCGTGCGGCGCCGGACTGCACCCACATGCGCGTGTTCTGCTGACGCTTGAACCAGATCGGACGCGCGCCCTGCTTGACGCGCCAGCTCTTGCGGCCGTTGTGCGACTTGTGCGCGCTGTCCCAGCTGGGCACATAGCCCGAGCCCGTATCGCTGGACGATGACGACGAGGCCGAGCCATCAAACGCTTCGTTAAGCGCCTGGGTGTGCTCGCTGACTTCCTTGTGGATCGTCTGCTCGACGTCGCGCGCGGCGTTCTCGAATTCCGTGCGCATCTTGCGCAGTTCCTCGAGCTCCACCTCGCGACTGACTTCGGCCTTGACGTCATTGATATAGCGCTGGGCGCGACCGACCAGCGCGCCGACGGTCCGCGCGACCTTCGGCAAACGCTCGGGGCCGATCACAATCAGCGCGACGGCGCCGATCAGTGCCAGCTTGGAAATGCCGAGATCGATCATGCAGACATCAGAACAGGGACACAGGAATGGCGGGCCGTCGCAACGTACGTGGCGGCGGCCGCCGCAAGGGTGACTGGCAAGGAGAAAATTCCGTCAGACAATTATTGCTGACGCGACTTTTCCTTGGCTTCGACGTCGATGGTGGTGGAATCGCGCAGTTCCTTGGCCGGAGCGGCCGGCTCGTCGGTATTGCCTTCCTTCATGCCGTCCTTGAAGCCCTTTACCGCACCACCCAGATCCTGGCCGATATTGCGCAGTTTCTTGGTACCGAAAACGAGCATGACGATCACCAGCACGATCAGCCAATGCCAAATGCTAAACGAACCCATTTCTTGCTCCTGATAAAGCCGCGGGCGTCGGAAGATATGCCGCCCGGCCCCGTAGTTCCGTCCCTCAAAGGCCGCGCCGGGCGACGGTTGCCGGCGCGACACCGGACCGCGACATCCGTCCCGGTCCACTCATTCCCTGGTTGCCCCGAACAGTCAGGGCGCCGGCGCCTTCCACTGGCTGCGCGGTCCGCCCATCACGTGGATGTGGAGGTGGAACACTTCCTGCCCTCCGTCGGTGCCGGTGTTGATCACCGTCCGGAATCCATTGTTGCAGCCGGCCTGGCGTGCCAGTTCGGGCACCTTAAGCATCATTCTAGCAAGCACATCCGATTCGCCGGGACCGCAATCGGCCAACGAATCGACATGCGATTTAGGAATCAGCAGAAAGTGTACCGGCGCTTTGGGGTGGATATCGTGAAACGCCAGCAAGTCTTCGTCCTCATACACCTTGTTCGAAGGAATCTGGCCGGCCACGATCTTGCAGAAAATGCAATTGTCCTGGGTTTTCATGGAGATCTTGTTGCAGCTTGTCCGAACAATGCCTAGTCACTTCCGGACTTGCCGCCATCGTCTTGGGACGCCTCAGAACTGCTCGTCCGGATACATCGGCTTGCGATCATTCAGATACAGCCAGCCTTTGACGATACGATACAGCATCCACAATGACAGAACACTCCACAGGCCGATCGCCACCGGAAACAGCAATACCGTGACGAACATGCAGCCACCCACCACGAACCACACGATCGACCACCAGAACGTGCGGATCTGCCAGGCGAAGTGCGAAGCGTAGAGCGTGCCCCGAGTGTCGTCGCGCTTCACGTAATTGACGATGATCGCGATCAACGCCGTGATGCCACCGGTGAACCAGTGGACTGCATAGAGCGCATAAAGAATGTGCGTGAGCTTGCGCAGGCCATCGAGCCTGTCAGCATCCGCGGTCGTCGTGACTTGCGAGGTATAGTCCGTCGCCATCATGCCCTCCAGGATCAAGCCGCGCCCGAACCGGTTCGGGCGGCGTGACTCGTATCCTACTCCTTGCGGCTGGCCTTCTCGACCAGTCCGGATAACCCTTCGCGGCGCGCCAGTTCATTGACGACGTCTTCCGGGGTCCGGCCGATGCGAGCCAGCAGCACCATGGTGTGGAACCACAGGTCGGCTACCTCGTAGACCACCTTGCTCACGGCCTCGTCGGCCAAGTCGGCAGCCCGCGCATCCTTGGCGGCCATGACCGTTTCGGTGGCTTCCTCGCCGATCTTCTTGAGAATCGCGTCGTCACCCTTCTTGAACAGCTTGGCGACATAGGATGTCTCCGGGTCACCACCGTTTTCGGGCTTGCGCGATTCCAGCGTGGCCGCCACGCGGGCCAGGATATCGGCCTGGGACAGGTTATCGCTCATGGCTTGGCCGCGTAGATCGAGGACGGGTCCTTGAGCACCGGCTCGACGGTCTGCCAGTCCCCGGACTCGACATCCCCTTCGAACTTTTGGAAGAAGCACGAGTGACGGCCGGTGTGGCAGGCAATGCTGTCGATCTGCGTCACCTTGAGCAACACCACGTCTTCGTCACAATCCAGACGAATCTCATGCACCTTCTGGACGTGGCCTGATTCCTCGCCCTTGTGCCACAGGCGCTTGCGCGAGCGCGACCAGAACACGGCCTCGCCCAGTTCCACCGTGCGTTGCAGCGCGTCGCGATTCATGAACGCGAACATCAGGACGTCGTTGGAACCCACTTCCTGGACGATCACCGGCACCAGACCGTTGTCGTCCCACTTCACCTTGTTCAACCACTTCTTCGCCATGATCACATCCGGACGGGAATGCCCTCGCGGGCCATGAAAGCCTTTGCCTCACCAACGGTGTGCTCGCCATAGTGGAAGATGCTGGCGGCCAGTACGGCGTCGGCGTGTCCCAGGCGGATGCCATCGGCCAGATCCTGCAGGCCACCGACCCCGCCAGATGCAATAACGGGCACGGGCACCGCGTCGCTGACAGCACGCGTCAGTTCGAGGTCGAACCCGCTCTTCGTGCCATCGCGATCCATGCTGGTCAGCAGAATCTCGCCCGCGCCGCGGCGCGCCATCTCGCGGGCCCACTCCACCGCATCAAGTCCGGTGGCCTTGCGGCCGCCGTGAGTGAACACTTCCCAGCGCGGCGGTTCGCCGGGCGCGGAACTGCGCTTGGCGTCGATGGCCACCACGATGCACTGCGAGCCGTACTTGCCCGTTGCGTCGGACACGAGCTGCGGGTTGGCGATGGCCGACGAGTTCACGCTGATCTTGTCTGCGCCTGCATTCAGCAGTCGCCGCACGTCTTCCACAGTGCGCACGCCACCCCCGACGGTCAGCGGGATGAACACCTGCGACGCCACCGCCTCGATGATGTGCAGGATCAGGTCGCGGCCGTCGCTGGTTGCCGTGATGTCGAGAAATGTGATTTCATCAGCACCCTGCTCATCGTAGCGCCGCGCGATTTCGACGGGATCGCCTGCATCCCGCAACTCGACGAAATTGACACCCTTGACCACCCGCCCATTGGTCACGTCCAGGCAGGGGATGATACGTTTGGCTAACATGAGTTTCCTTGCCCGCCGTCGCCCGCATCGGCGACGGCTGGTTGTGGCGCGCGAGCTTGGATTACTCCGCGCCCAGCTTGTCCGCGTGGGCCTGGGCCGCCGCGAAATTCAGGTCGCCCGAGTAGATCGCGCGGCCGCAGATCACGCCTTCCACGCCTTCGCCTTCCACGGCGCAAAGCTGGTCGATATCGGCCATGTTCGACAAGCCGCCGCTGGCGATCACCGGGATCGACATCGACCGGGCCAGCTTGACCGTGGCGTCGATATTGATGCCCTGCAGCATGCCGTCGCGACCGATGTCGGTGTAGATGATCGACTCGACACCGTAGTCTTCGTACTTGCGTGCCAGGTCCTCTACCTCGTGGCCGGTCAGCTTGCTCCAGCCATCGGTGGCCACCTTGCCGTCCTTGGCATCGAGGCCGACAATGATGTGGCCGCCGAATGCGGCGCAGGCGTCCTTGAGGAAGCCGGGGTTCTTCACCGCGGCCGTGCCGATGATCACGTACGACAGGCCGTCATCGAGCCAGCGCTCGATGGTATTCAGATCGCGGATGCCGCCGCCAAGCTGGACGGGGATCTCGTCGCCAACCTCGGCAATGATGGCCTTGATGGCGGCTTCGTTGCGTGGCTTGCCAACGAATGCGCCATTCAAGTCGACCAGATGCAGGCGACGCGCGCCCTGGTTGACCCAGTGACGTGCCATGGCGGCGGGATCTTCGGAAAAGACGGTGGCCTGGTCCATGTCGCCTTGTTTGAGGCGTACACACTGACCGTCCTTCAGGTCGATGGCCGGAATGAGCAACATATGCGTGACGAGCGTGGTGGTTGTGTAAAGGGAAAAAGGTAGCGATTCCGACGCCGGGCGTCGGCGCTCAGGTCATGTCAGTTTGGCAAAAGATGCGCAGTCTGGTTGGTGGCTCTGAACGAAAAGGTGATCGCTGTACGGTATTACTGGCGCTTCAGGTAACAGGTGCTTCTGACGCTTTACGGATTCCAGTGCACGAAATTCCGGTATAGCTGCAAACCCATCGCGGCGCTCTTCTCCGGGTGAAACTGCGTGGCGAAAATATTATCGCGTGCCACCGCACTGGTAAACACGACGCCATATTCAGTCTCGCCGGCGATGTGGGCCGGATCCTGCGCGTGCACATAGTAGCTGTGCACGAAGTAAAACCAGCTGTTGTCCGGAATGCCGTTCCACAGCGGATGCGGCTTCGACTGGCGTACCCGGTTCCATCCCATCTGCGGCACCTTGTAGCGCGAGCCGTCGGGCTGCATCATGCCTTCCAGTTCAAAGCGAATCACCTCGCCGGGCATCAGCCCCAGCGCCGGCGTACTGCCTTCGCCCGCACGAGCTTCGCTGCTACGTTCGAACAGCATCTGTTCGCCAACGCACACGCCCAGCATCGGCTTGGTCGCGGCGGCTTCCAGCACCGCCTCCTGCAGGCCGGAATTGCCGAGCGCGCCCATGCAGTCAGGCATCGCGCCCTGCCCCGGCAGCACCACGCGGTCTGCCGCGCGGATCGCTTCCGGGCGATCCACAATCTGGACATCCGCCTCCGGCGCCGCCGTGCGCAGGGCCTGCGCTACCGAGCGCAGGTTGCCCATGCCGTAATCCACAATTGCTATGGTAGTCATGATTTCAAAACAGGCAACAATGTCTTCAGCCCGTCCACAATGAATTCAACGGCCAGTGCCGATAGTATTAGACCCATCAGGCGCGTGCCAATATTGATCCCGGTCTGTCCGATCACCCGCGCGATGGGGTCAGCCGCGCGGAACGTCACATACACCACAGCGCCAAGCAGCACGCCGATGCCAACCAGGATCAGCAACTGGTACCAGTGCTGCGTCTTGCCCGCATAGACGATCACGGTACTGATCGACCCCGGCCCGGTCAGCAGCGGCAGCGCCAGCGGCACCACCGCGATACTGGCCTTGGCTTCGGCCTCATTCTCTTCCTCCGGCGTGGCCTTGGTACGACTGGTCTGCGCGTTCAGCATGTTCATGGCCATCATGACCATGAGCAAGCCGCCACCCACTTCCAGCGAGGCCACCGAGATATTGAAGAACTCGATGATCTGCTGGCCGAGCAACGCCGAGACCCCCACCACGATCGCCACCGATACCGATGCCGTCTTGATGGTCCGCAGCTTTTCCGCCTCGGTCTGCTGGCTGGTAAGGCTGATGAAGAACGGGATCGCCCCGATCGGATTGATCAGCGCCAGCAGCGAGATGAAGGACTTGAGCGTATCCATCGGGTGCGGGTGTCGGTGGTGGTCAGCGGGCGCCGCAACCAGCCGGCACGCCTACAGGGTGGCGCGTGAGATCAACCTGGCTTAGAGCGTGCCCTTGGTCGATGGAATCGTGTTGGCCGCGCGCGAATCCAGCTCCACCGCCATGCGCAGCGCACGCCCGAAGGCCTTGAACACCGTTTCGCATTGATGATGGGCGTTGATGCCGCGAATATTGTCGATATGGAGCGTCACGCCGGCGTGATTGACGAAACCGCGGAAGAACTCGATCGTCAGGTCAACGTCGAAGCTACCCACACGGGCGCGCGTGAACGGCACGTGGAACTCCAGGCCCGGACGGCCCGAGAAGTCGATCACCACCCGCGACAGGCACTCGTCGAGCGGCACGTAGCTGTGCCCATAGCGCGTGATGCCCTTCTTGTCGCCGATGGCACGCGCCACGGCCTGGCCCAGCGTGATGCCGACGTCTTCCACCGTATGGTGATCGTCGATATGGGTATCGCCCGTGGCTTCGACCTCGAGGTCGAACATGCCATGGCGGGCAATCTGATCCAGCATGTGGTCGAGGAACGGCACGCCGGACGCCAGTTTCTGGCGGCCAGTGCCATCGAGATTCAGCGAAACGCGGATCTGCGTTTCCGAAGTATTGCGGGTGACCTCTGCGACACGCATGGTGGGGTTAATCCTGCAACGAGGCCTTGAATGCCTCAAGAAACTGCGCGTTTTCTTCCGGAGTGCTGACCGTCACGCGCAGACAGTTGGCCAGCAACGTGTGCATTTTACTCACGTTCTTGATCAATACCTTCCGTGCCAGCAGGCTATCGAAGATCTGTGCAGCATTCGACACGCGCACCAGCACGAAGTTGGCTGCGCTCGGGAACACCGTCACGCCAGGCATTCCGGCCATGGCCTCGACCAATTTCGACCGTTCGGCACGCAACTTGGCGGCCTGGTCATCCAGTACGGCCACGTGTTCGAGGGCGAACAGCGCGGTGGCTTCGGTCAGCACGTTGACGTTGTACGGCGGGCGCACCTTGTCGAGCTGCGACAACCATTCGGGCGCGCCGGCTACATAGCCCAGACGGATACCGGCCAGACCAAGCTTCGACACGGTCCGCATGACCAGCAGGTTGCCGAATTCCGTCAGGCGCGGCATCCAGCTTTCCTGCGCGAACGGCTGGTACGCCTCGTCGACCACCACCAGGCTCTGGCACACCTCGCCCTGGGCGGCACGCACGATCGCCGCCATATCGTCGGCGTCGAACAGGTTGCCCGTCGGGTTGTTCGGGTAGGCCAGATAGATGATGGCGGGCTTGTGCTCGGCCATCGCCGCCAGCATTGCCGCGCGGTCCAGCGTGAAGTCCGGGCGCAGCGGCACACCAACGAACTCGAGCCCGGCGAACTGCGCCGACATTGCGTACATGACGAAGCCCGGCACCGGCGCCATCACCTTGGCACCCGGCCTGGCCGCGGCCAGCGACAACATGCTGATGATCTCGTCGGAGCCATTGCCCAGCAGCACATCCATGCCGGCCGGCACGTTCATCACCGTCTTGAGCTTGGCGCGCAGCGCCTCGCTGCTCGGCACCGGATAGCGATTCAGCGCGACCTCGCCGAGCCGCGCGGCCAGTTGCGCGCGCAGCTCAGGCGGCAGCCGGTACGGATTCTCCATCGCGTCGAGCTTCACCAGTCCGTGCGAATCGGCAACGTGGTAGGCGCCCATGGCGCGCACGTCGTCACGGATGATGCGTTCGATCAGGGATGGGTCTACGGCTGACATGATGGTCCTCGTTGGTCCTGCTTTGATGAATCCGGCTTAACGTTTGAAGCGGTACTCGGCACTGCGCGCGTGGGCCTGCAGGCCTTCGCCATAGGCAAGCTCGGCAGCGATCTGGCCCAGCATCTGCGCACCGTTCTCGCTCACCTCGATCAGGCTCGAACGCTTCTGGAAGTCATAGACACCCAGCGGCGACGAGAAACGGGCGGTGCGCGAGGTGGGGAGCACGTGGTTCGGGCCGGCACAGTAGTCGCCGAGCGACTCGCTCGTGTAACGGCCCAGGAAGATGGCGCCGGCATGGCGAATCTTCTCGCTCCACTGGCGCGGATTCTCGGCGGAGATCTCGAGGTGCTCCGGCGCGATCGCGTTGGCAATCTCGCAGGCTTCCTCCATGTCGCGCACCTTGACCAGCGCGCCACGGCCCGACAGCGACGCGGCGATGACCTCGCGGCGGGGCATCGTCGGCAACTGGCGCTGGATACTTTCCAGCACGCGGTTCAGGTACTCGGCATCCGGGCACAGCAGGATCGATTGCGCGAGCTCGTCGTGCTCGGCCTGCGAGAACAGGTCCATCGCCACCCAGTCGGGGTCGGTGGTGCCATCGCAGATCACGAGGATTTCCGACGGGCCGGCGATCATGTCGATACCGACCGTGCCGAACACGCGGCGCTTGGCCGCGGCCACGTAGGCATTGCCCGGGCCGACGATCTTGTCGACCTGCGGCAGCGTGGCGGTGCCGTATGCGAGCGCGCCCACGGCCTGCGCGCCACCGATCGTGTACACGCGATCGACGCCGGCGATCTGCGCTGCGGCCAGCACCAGTTCGTTACGCACGCCGCCCGGCGTCGGCACGACCATGATGACTTCCTTGACGCCAGCCACGCGCGCCGGAATCGCATTCATCAGCACCGACGACGGGTAGGCGGCCTTGCCACCCGGCACGTAGAGGCCCACGCGGTCGAGCGGGGTCACCTTCTGGCCCAGCATCGTGCCGTCGGCCTCGGTGTATTCCCAGCTATGGCTGCCGCATTCGATTTTCTGCTTCTCGTGGTACGCACGCACGCGGGCAGCGGCGGCTTCCAGCGCGGCGCGGCGCTTCGGCTCGAGGTCCTCCAGCGCGGCTTCGAGTTCGGATTGCGACAATGCCAGCGCCGACATCGACGAGGCTTCCATGCGATCGAAGCGGCGCGTGTACTCGAGCACGGCCTCGTCGCCACGGCGGCGCACATCGGCCAGGATATCGGCAGCAGCGCGGTCGATCGCCTCGTCTTCGGATGCTTCGAACGCCAGCACCTGACGCAGCGCGCCGGCGAAACCGGGCTCGCGCGAATCAAGCCGGCGGATCGACAGGTTTTCCATTTCGGTATCGTTCATGACTTCTTTCCTCGCGGGTCTCCGGTCACCGCCCGCCTCAGGCGAGCGCGGCCGAGGCCCGTTCAAATGCATCGAGAATCGGCGCCAGCCGTTCGCGCTTGAGCTTGAGCGCCGCCTGGTTGACCACCAGACGCGACGAGATCTGGACGATCTCCTCCACCTCGACGAGGTTGTTGGCGCGCAAGGTGCTGCCGGTACTGACCAGATCGACGATAGCGTCGGACAGCCCCACCAGCGGCCCCAGTTCCATTGAACCGTAGAGCTTGATCAGATCAACGTGCACACCCTTCTTCGCGAAGTGCTCGCGCGCGGTCTGCACGTACTTGGTGGCCACGGCCAGGCGCGCACCCTGGCGCACCGCATTGACGTAGTCGAAGCCGGCCGGCACTGCCACAGACATGCGGCAGCGCGCGATGTTCAGATCGATCGGCGCATAGAGGCCGGCCATGCCATGTTCCATCAGCACGTCCTTGCCGGCCACGCCGAAATCGGCCGCGCCGTACTGCACGTAGGTCGGCACGTCCGAAGCACGCACGATGATCACGCGCACAGCCGGATCGGACGTGGGCAGGATCAGCTTGCGCGAAGTCTCGGGATCCTCTGTCACCTGAATGCCGGCGGCAGCCAGCAGTGGCAGCGTTTCCTTGAAGATGCGGCCCTTTGACAGTGCCAGCGTAAGCTGGTCGGGCGAAGCATTGAAAGCGGGGCTCATCGTAGATTCTTCAGCAGTGTTCGGGGGCGGCTTGCCGTTTCGGCATCGTTCGTGGCGGGCGTCTTGCCTCAGCTGATGCGGAGGATCTTCGCGCCGACCGCGGACAGCTTGTTTTCCATGCGGTCGTAGCCACGATCCAGGTGGTAGATGCGGTCGATCACCGTCTCGCCATCCGCCACCAGACCCGCGATCACGAGACTGGCCGACGCGCGCAGGTCGGTGGCCATCACGCTGGCGCCGGACAGTCGCGGCACACCGGTCACCACGGCCGTATTGCCTTCGGCGGTGATGTTGGCGCCCAGGCGGTTCAGTTCCTGCACGTGCATGAAGCGGTTCTCGAAGATCGTCTCGGTGATACGCGCGGTACCCTCGGCCACGGCATTGAGCGCCATGAATTGCGCCTGCATGTCGGTCGGGAACGCCGGGTATTCGGAGGTGCGGAAGCTCACGGCCTGCGCGCGCTGCGGCATGGCCAGGCGAATCCAGTCATCACCGGTTTCCACGGTAGCGCCGGCTTCGCGCAGCTTGATCAGCACAGCGTCGAGAATCAGCGGCGGAATGCCGCGCAGCACGATGTCGCCAAGCGTGGCCGCAGCGGCGCACAGGAACGTGCCCGCCTCGATACGGTCGGCCACTACCTTGTGCTCGGCGCCGTGCAGGCGATCCACGCCCTGCACCACCAGGCGGTCGGTACCGATGCCCTCGATCTTGGCGCCCATCTTCACCAGCAGTTCGGCCAGATCGGTGACCTCGGGCTCGCGCGCGGCGTTTTCAAGCACGGTCTCGCCTTCGGCCAGCGTGGCTGCCATCAGCAGATTCTCGGTGCCGGTCACGGTGATCATGTCCGTGACCACGCGAGCGCCCTTCAGACGATTGGCGCGGGCATGAATGAAGCCGTGCTCGATGGTGATCTCGGCGCCCATCGCTTGCAGGCCCTTGATGTGCTGGTCCACCGGACGCGCGCCGATGCCGCAACCGCCGGGCAGCGATACACGTGCCTCGCCAAAGCGCGCCACCAGCGGCCCGAGCACGAGAATCGACGCGCGCATCGTCTTCACGAGGTCGTACGACGCTTCGGGCGAGTTGATGTCGGCGCCCTGCAACGTGGCGATGCCGTCGACCATCTCGGCCTTCATGCCCATCTGGCGCAGCAGCTTGAGCATGGTGCGCGTGTCCTGCAGGTCGGGAACGTTGCCGATGGTCACCGTATCGGCGGTCAGCAGGCCGGCGCACAGGATCGGCAGCGCAGCGTTCTTGGCGCCCGAGATGCGGATTTCGCCCTTGAGCGGCCCATTGCCCTGGATCTGGAATTTGTCCATGTTCTGTCAGTAGTCCCAGCCGGGCACACGCCCAGCCGGCAAAGTTGTTCTGTGGTGCGGAACGCCGCTTACTTGCCGCCGGCCTGCCATTCGGCGGGGGTCAGCGTCTTCATCGACAGCGCGTGGATCTCCGCGCGCATCCGCTCTCCCAGCGCCGCGTACACACGCTGGTGCCGCTGGATCAGGCGTTTGCCATCGAACTCCGCGCTCACGATCGTCGCGAAGAAGTGCTGGCCGTCGCCGTCCACTTCCAGATGTTCGCAGGGCAATCCTTGGGCAATGTAATCCCTGACTTGTTCCGGTGTTGGCAGCATGTCTATCTCTGGTTGAATCCGTTAGGGCGGCACATCAGTACCGTAGCTTGTATCCGTTGCGCAGCAGCCGCAGCGCCAGCGCCGCCAGCACCACGAAGGCCACGACCACGACGGCCAGGCTCTGCAACGGCGGCACGTCCGACACACCGAAGAAGCCGTAGCGGAAGCCGTCGATCATGTAGAAGAACGGGTTCGCGTGGGACACAGCCTGCCAGAACGCCGGCAGCGAATGTATGGAATAGAAGACGCCGGACAGGAACGTCGCCGGCATGATCAGGAAGTTCTGAAACGCGGCCAGCTGGTCGAATTTTTCGGCCCAGATGCCGGCGATCAGGCCCAGCGTGCCGAGAATGCCCGCGCCCATCAGGCCGAACACCAGGATCCAGCCGATATGGGCGAAATGCAGGTTGGCGAACCAGGCGGTCACCAGCAGCACGCCCAGGCCGACGCAGAGCCCACGGATGATCGACGCCACCACGTAGGCGCCAAACATTTCCCAGTGCGACAGCGGCGGCAGCAGGATGAACACCAGGTTGCCCGTGATCTTTGACTGGATCAGCGACGACGAGCTGTTCGCGAACGCATTCTGCAGCACGCTCATCATTACCAGGCCCGGCACCAGGAACGCGGTATAGCTGATCTGGTCGTAGACGCGCACGCGATCTTCCAGCACGTGACCAAAGATCAACAGGTACAGCACAGCGGTCAGTACCGGCGCGGCCACGGTCTGGAAGGACACCTTCCAGAAGCGCAGCACCTCCTTATAGAGCAACGTGCGGAAGCCGATCAGGCCACCCACGGCCATCGACTCCAGGCGCTGCTGGTCGGCAACGTCGATTTCAGCCGGGTTCTTCATGCCGCAGCCTCCATCGCGGTATTGGGCAGGGCGCCCGGCATCTGGCCTTCGCGGCGCATGATCTGGACGAACACGTCCTCGAGGTCGGCCTTGCTGATTTCCATGTCTTCGATTTCGCAACCGGCTTCCCGCAGCGCAGCAAGAATCGGCTCCACGGCTTCGTATCCGGACAGGCGCAGGCGATGCGCGCGCTCCCCCGGGTTGGACGGCGTGCGCAGCGCTTCCAGCGCCGGCGGCAGCGTGCCCCGTGACAGCGTGAGCACCAGTTGCAGCCCGGCAAACTGGGTCAGCAGGTTGCTGGTGCGGTCCAGCGCCACCACTTCCCCGAACTTGAGCATGGCGATGCGATCGCACAGCGCCTCGGCTTCTTCCAGGTAGTGGGTGGTCAGGATGATCGTGTGGCCCTCGCGGTTCAGGCGCGAGATGAACTTCCAGAGCGTCTGGCGCAGTTCCACGTCCACGCCGGCGGTCGGCTCGTCCAGCACGATCACGGGCGGCCGGTGCACCAGCGCCTGCGCCACCAGCACGCGGCGCTTCATGCCGCCCGAGAGCTGGCGCATGTTGCTGTCCGCCTTGTTCGTGAGATCGAGGTTGGCCATGATCTCGTCGATCCAGTCGTCGTTGCGCGTCAGCCCGAAGTAGCCCGATTGCAGGCGCAGGGTCTCACGCACCGTGAAGAACGGGTCGAAGACCAGTTCCTGCGGCACCACGCCCAGCATGCGGCGCGCCATGCGGTAGTCGTCCACGACGTCGTGGCCAAGCACGCTGACGCGTCCCGAATTGGCGCGGTTCAGGCCCGCGAGGATCGAGATCAGCGTGGTCTTGCCCGCGCCGTTGGGCCCGAGCAGGCCGAAAAACTCGCCGCGCTCGACGCTGAAACTGACCCCCTTGAGCGCCTGCAGATTGCGGTAGCGCTTGCGGACATCGGTAATTTCGATGGCTTTCATGGCCGAATGTCTTGTGACTGGGCCGCTTTGCGGCCGGCCTATCTTGAGTTGGGGAACGCCCTTGAGGTTAGCCGCGCAGCACCTGGGGGAATCGTGTCAGGACACTTGGGGACGACTTGGGGACGAACAACCCGGAATTATAGGGGATGCAGGGGAAACCCCGCTTTGCTCGACGCGACGCCGACCCTCGGTCGGACGCCGTGGCATCGCATGGCTACGCGCGAAAGCTGCTGGCGCGCGGCAACGGATGCCGGTTCAATGTCGGTGGTGATGGTCCGCGTGATCGGCGGCCGAAGCGAGGCCCAGCAGGCCATCGACGCCATAGAGACTGGCCAGCGACCGCAACTGGGCGGGCACGCCGCTCAATGCCAGGGTCTGCCCGCGCCGCGACGCGACACGTTGCCAGGCCAGCAGCACGGCAACGGCAGCCGAATCGACCTGCTGCAGCGCGCTGCAATCGACCGTCACTTCGCCCTGCGTCACGCGCGACAGCCCGTCACGCAGCACAGTGGCGGCGTTGCGGTTGGTCAGCGAATTGCCAAGGGCGGGCATGAAAGGTCGTGGAATCAGGGAGATGGAAATGAAACGCTCCCGCTCAGCGGTTGCAGGCGGGAGCGAGCGGTCATTGTAGACCAGATCGTTGCGACGTGGTGCGCCGCAACGAAATCCGGATCAGCCCTTGGCGCTGGCCAACTGGCGGTTGCGGTCCTGCAGCGTCTTGATGATGCCGTCGACGCCCTGCTGGTTGGCGATCGTGTTGAAGCTGCCCTTGTAGGCCTCGGTCAGCCAGGCGCCCAGCACGTTGATGTCGTAGACCTTCCAGCCTTGCGCGGTCTTCTCGAGACGGTAGTCGAGCTGGATCGGCTCGCCCTTGTTGATCACCTGGGTGCGGATCGTGGCATCGGTGTCCTCAGGCGCGCCGCGGTACGGACGGAACTGGACCTGCTGGTCGCGAATCTGCGCGATGGCGCCCGCGTACGTGCGGATCAGCAGCGTCTTGAACTCGTCGGTGATGACCTTCTGCTGCTCGGGCGACGCCTTCGACCAGTTACGGCCCATCGCGATCTGCGTGGTCTTGGTGAAATTGGCGTTCGGCAGGATCTTCTGCTCCACCAGCGCCGAGATCTTGCCAATGTTGCCGGCCTGCATGTCCTTGTCCGCGCGCACGCTGGTCATCACGTCGTTGACCACGGACTTGACCAGGCCGTCAGGGGTGGACGTGTCCGCCGCCTGCTGGGCGTGCGCGGCACCGGCGAAGGCGAAAACGGTGAGGAAGGGAAGCAGCAGTCGCTTGATCATCGTGAATATCCTTTCGATTCTGGTCCGGCCTGGACGCTGCCGGGTACCGGAACCATTGAAACACAGGCGTTGGGCAAGCGCGGGGCGCGAAATGTTCCAAACACCACATTCAAACACTTTGTTGCAGGGCTCACAGCGTGCTCACAGGCGACACAGGCGTTGTCAGCACTGGCCTGACGGGGCAATCAACCCACCTTCGGACTTGCTGGGGTCGGGGGCGTGGCGGGCTCCGGTGCGGATGGCTGCGCGGGCGCGCCGTTGTCGTCCTGCTTTCCGTCCGGCGCACCGCCATCCTTGTCCGGCACCTCACCGTCGTGGATCAGGTAGTTGCGCCGCTGCAGGTATGAATCGCGCAGGAACGAATAGCGGTCCAGCGCTGCCGCCTCGATCAGGCTCGACGCGCCAAGCAATTGCGCGCGCGTGTCGATCACGCGGACGGTCTGCAGGCCCAGGCCGGCATACCAGGGCGAGATATAGGTGGTCGGATCCGAGAAGCGGTCCACGATCATGCCTGCGGTATCCCGCACGCTGCTAGGCCCGAAAAGCGGCAGCACCAGGTACGGCCCCGCAGGCACACCCCACACGCCCATGGTCTGGCCGAAGTCTTCCTTGTACTTCGGCAGGCCGGCCGGCGTGGCGATGTCGATCAGGCCCCCGATGCCGAGCACACTGTTGATCGCCACCCGCATCGTGTCCTCGGCCGCGCGCGACGGCTTGCCCTGCAGCAGATTGTTCGCCGCGGAGTAGACGTCACTGACATTCGAGAAGAAATTGCCGACCGCAATCTGCACCGGGGTCGGCGTGTAGTCCGAATAGACCGTGGCTACCGGCTTCAGTGCATAGGTGTCGAGCTTGTCGTTGAACGTGCTGACGCCGCGGTTGAACGGCTCGAGCGGATCCGCGGGATTCGCGTTCGGGCCCGTTGCGCAACCCGCCAGGGCAAGCGCCGCCAGCGATGCAACGGCCAGGCGCTGCAAGACCATCATTTGCCGCTCCCGCCAGTACCGGGCGCTGCAGGCAGCGCCGCGGCGCCCGAGCCTGACGACGTCGATCCACCACCGGCGCCGGCATCGGCCGCCTTGTTGTAGAGGAACTGGCCAATCAGGTTTTCAAGCACCACCGCCGACTGGGTCATCGTGATCTTGCCACCCTGCGCCAGCATCGCCGTGTCGCCACCGGCCTCGAGGCCGATGTACTGCTCGCCGAGCAGGCCCGACGTCAGGATCTTGGCCGACGTGTCCTTCGGAAACTGGTAGCGCTTGTCGAGGTTCAGCTCGACCGTGGCCATGTAGTTCTTGTCGTCGAGGCGGATGGATGCGACGCGGCCAACCACCACGCCCGCGCTCTTGATCGGCGCGCGCGGCTTCAGTCCGCCAATGTTGTCGAACTGCGCGGTAACCGTGTAGGTCTCCTGGAACGAGAAGCTGCTCATGTTGCCGGCCTTGAGCGCCAGGAACAGCAGCGCGGCAAAGCCCAGTACCACGAACACCCCTACCCAGTAGTCGAGCGTAGTCTTCTTCATGCGATTCTCTTTCTCATGCGATCGGTGCGGCTGGCCTAGCTGAACATCAGCGCGGTCAGCAGGAAATCCAGTCCCAGCACGGCCAGCGAGGCCAGTACTACGGTACGCGTGGTGGCGCGCGATACGCCCTCCGGGGTCGGCTTGGCTTCGAAACCCTGATACAGCGCGATGAACGTCACGGTGATACCGAAAATAAAGCTCTTGATCACGCCGTTGAGCACATCCGCGCGCACATCGACGCCGTTCTGCATCTGCGACCAGAATGCGCCGGCGTCCACACCAATCAGTTGCACGCCGACCAGGTAGCCACCCAGGACACCCAGGGCACTGAAGATCGTGGCCAGCACAGGCATGGCGATCACGCCGGCCCAGAAACGCGGGGCGATCACACGCTGCAGCGGGTTCACGGCCATCATCTCCATGGCGCTGAGTTGCTCGCCGGCCTTCATCAGGCCGATTTCGGCCGTCAGCGACGTGCCGGCGCGGCCAGCGAACAGCAGCGCCGCCACCACCGGCCCCAGTTCGCGCACCAGCGACAGGGCTACCAGAAGGCCCAGCGCCTGCTCCGAACCGAAGCGGTTAAGCGTGTAGTAGCCCTGCAGACCCAGCACGAATCCGACGAACAAACCCGACACCGCGATGATCACGAGCGAAAGGTTGCCGACGAAGAACACCTGATCGGTCACCAGCCGGAAGCGGCGCAACAGCGCGGGCGAAAGCGCCAGCATCGTCAGGAACATGCGCGAGGCATGACCCAGGCCGCCGACGAACTGGCGTACCGTCGAGCCAATCGAGGTAAAGAAGCCGTTCACTTCGCGCCTCCTACGCCGAAATCATCAGCCAGTGCCGGACCGGCATAGTGGAACGGCACCGGACCGTCCACCTCGGCGTGAACGAACTGGCGCACGAATGGATCATCCGAGCCGCGCATCGCCTCGGGCGTGCCTTCCGCCGCGATACGGCCGTTGGCGATGAAATAGACGTAATCGGCGATCAGGAATGTCTCGTTCACGTCATGCGAGACGATGATCGTGGTCGCGCCGAGCGCGTCGTTGAGATTCCGGATCAGGCTTGCGGTCAGGCCGAGCGAGATCGGGTCGAGGCCGGCGAACGGCTCGTCGTACATCAGTAGCGCGGGGTCCAGCGCTATGGCGCGGGCTAGCGCCACGCGTCGCGCCATGCCGCCCGAAATCTGCGCGGGCATGAGGTCGCGCGCGCCGCGCAGCCCTACTGCGTTGAGCTTCATCAGCACCAGATCCCGGATCATCGACTCCGGCAGATCGGTGTGTTCGCGCAGCGGAAATGCAACGTTGTCGAATACCGACAAGTCAGTGAACAGCGCGCCAAACTGGAACAACATTCCCATCTGTCGCCGGACCGCATACAGGCCCTTCTGGTCCATGGCGTCGATGTCGGCACCGTTGAAAGTGACGCTGCCGCGCTGCGGGCGCACCATGCCGCCGATGAGGCGCATGACCGTGGTCTTGCCACAGCCGGAGCCACCCATGACGGCCACCACCTTCCCGCGCGGAAAGCGCATGGAAAGGCCGGAAAGGATGGGCTTGTCGCCAGCCGCGTATGCAAAATCGACATCCGCGAGTTCGACAACATTCGGGCCAGCAAATACTTGGCCAGAAGGGTTCGGCACAGTAGCGGTCACATTGTCACCGTTTTTGGACAGTCCGCCATTATAAGGGCTAGTACCTACCCAGCGCCGGTTCCAAATGGTGACCGCACTGTTCCGGAAACGATAACAATCGTTAAGAGAAGTATCTTCGCTTGGCAGAAGACATTTCAGGGATCGCCGTGTTGCCCTGTCTGACGCAGGATGGCCTGCCACTGGGTCGATTCGGAGCGGATGGCCGTGGCGAATGCCTCAGGCGAGTCCTGCATCGGCGTGAGGCCCGCGGCAAGCATCCGGGCACGCACTTCGCGCTCTTCGGTGACGTTGTCGAGTTCATTCGCCAGCTTGGCCACGATCGCCCGCGGCGTCTTCGCCGGCACCATCACGCCATACCACGCGGCGGCGGCATAGCCTTCGATGCCAGACTCCTGCAGCGTTGGCACCTGTGGCGCAAGCGGCGAACGCGCCACACCGGTCACGGCGATCATGCGCAGTGCGCCCGAGCGAATGTGTTGCTGGATCGATACGTACGAGCAGAAGCAAGCGCTGATGCGGCCGGCCAGCATTTCCTGCACCACGGCACTCTCGCCCTTGGCCGTTACCAGCGGGACCGCATTCGGGAGCCCTCGCACGGCGTACTCGGCATACAGGTGAGACGGACTGCCGGGCTGGCCGTAGCCATAGCTGTAGGAGCCCGGATTCGAGCGTACCGCGGTGGCCCACTGCTGGGGCGTCTGCATGGGCAGGCGACCGTCGATGACCAGGAACAGCGGCATTGTCGCCACACGGCCCACCGGCACGAAGTCTCGAATGACATCGTATGGCACAGGCTCCAGACCAGGCTGGATCAGCATGTTGGCCTGATGGAACAGCAACGTGTGGCCATCGGAGCTTGCCTTCGCCACCACATCGCCAGCCATGGTGCCCGAGGCTCCGGGACGATTGTCGACCTCGATCGGCACGCCGAGTCGAGCCGACAGCCGCTCGGCCAGCAGCCGCGCGACGGCGTCGGACACACCGCCCGCAGGAAACGGAACGATCATCCTGATAGGACGTGCCGGAAATGACACCGGACGACTCATCTCCGAACGGCCGGCGCTAGGAATGCTTGCCAGCTGCGCGATGGCGGGCGGTTGCGCGAGAGCCGTCGCCGTGCTCGCGGCACAGGCAACCAGGCCCCACGATATGGCGCTCCGCGGCCCGCACCGCAGAACTGCCAGGATGGCAGCAAGTTTTGGCAACTTCGCTATACCTCGCCAAAGTCGCTTCGATTTGCGCACTTCGGACATCAATTTCCTCCGGTCCGCCACACAAGGCGACGGCTCCAAATCGGCTGAAAGGGATTCGAGGCAGTTTCTTCGTTATCGTTTCGGGCCATTGTAGAGACATGCTCCCGGCCAGCACAGACCACGTAAACGCTGTCCGGGAGGACCCCAATGTGAGCCCATTTATAATCGCTGGATGTCTGAAATCGTCCTGCGGCCATTAGCGGTCGCCGACATGCCCGCCGTGCTCGCCGTCCAGGCGCAGTGCTACGGCGACATGCTGCTCGAATCCTCCGATGCCCTCGCCAGCCGGCTGGCGCTATCCCCCGACACCTGCTGGGCAGCCGCCCTGCCAGATGGCGCGCTGGCGGCGTACCTGTTCACGCACCCCTGGCCCGAAGACGCGTTACCGCCCCTCGATGGCGTGCTGGCGCGCGACTGGATGCCGGACGTGGCGCTCACCTGGTTCGTACATGACATGGCGGTGGCGCCGGTCGGCCGGGGAATGGGCCTGGCGCAACGGCTTTACGCGGCGGCCCGCGATGCCGCGCTGGCGGATGGCTTGCGGTCGTCGCGCCTGATCGCCGTGCAGTCGGCGGCCGTGTGGTGGCGCAGGCTTGGGTACGCGGCGATCGCCGCTGGTGAGTATGCGGAGAAGCTGGCTGACTACGGCGATGACGCCGTGTTGATGGAGCGTCGGCTTTAGAACGCCCCGCCACGACTCTCAACCCAGCCATAAACAAAACCCCCCGCAAGTTCACACTTGCGGGGGGTTTTGCTTTTGAACCCGACGCTACGGATCAGCGCGGCAGGGTCGAATGGCCCATCAGGAACGCGTCCACCGAGCGGGCAGCCTGGCGGCCTTCGCGGATGGCCCACACCACGAGCGACTGACCACGGCGCACGTCACCAGCGGCGAACACCTTCGGCACGTTGGTGTAGTAAGCGCGATCGCCTTCGGTCGATGCCTTGGCGTTCTTGCGTGCATCCGTGTCGACACCGAACGCTTCGAGCATCGAGCCGACCGGGTTCGTGAAGCCCATGGCCAGCAGCACCAGGTCGGCCTGCAGCACGAACTCGCTGCCCGGCACTTCCTGCATCCTGCCGTCCTTCCATTCGACGCGGCAGGCCTTCAGTGCCTTGACCTTGCCGTTCTCGCCGACCAGTTCCTTGGTGGCCACCGACCAGTCACGCGAGCAGCCTTCGTCGTGCGACGACGACGTGCGCATCTTGATCGGCCAGTACGGCCACACCAGCGGCTTGTTCTCTTCTTCCGGCGGCTGCGGCAGCAGTTCGAACTGCGTCACCGAGGTTGCGCCGTGGCGGTTCGACGTGCCCACGCAGTCGGAACCCGTATCGCCACCACCGATCACGATGACGTGCTTGCCTTCGGCACGAATCTCGTTGACGCCATCGCCCGCCACTTCCTTGTTCTGCGGGATCAGGAACTCCAGCGCGTAGTGCACGCCGGCCAGATCGCGGCCCGGCACGGGCAGGTCGCGCGGCACTTCCGCGCCACCGGCCAGTACCACGGCGTCGAACTGCTCCATCAGCGCCTGGGCCGAGATCGTCTCGCGAGCGTAGTTCTTGATGCCGGCCGGCAGCGCGCCGTCGGTCACCATCACGCCAGCACGGAAGGTCACGCCTTCGGCCTGCATCTGCTCGATGCGGCGGTCGATCAGGCTCTTCTCCATCTTGAAGTCGGGAATGCCGTAGCGGAGCAGGCCGCCGATGCGGTCATTCTTCTCGAACACGGTCACAGCGTGGCCGGCGCGCGCCAGTTGCTGGGCGGCCGCCATGCCGGCAGGGCCCGAACCCACGATAGCGACGGTCTTGCCGGTCTTGTGCGCAGGTACCTGCGGCTGGACCCAGCCCTCTTCCCAGGCCTTGTCGATGATCGCGTGCTCGATCGACTTGATGCCAACCGGCAGCTCGTTGATGCCGAGTGTGCAGGCAGCTTCGCACGGTGCCGGGCAGATGCGGCCCGTGAACTCGGGGAAGTTGTTGGTCTGGTGCAGGACTTCGATCGCCGACTTCCAGTCCTGGCGATACACGAGGTCGTTGAAGTCCGGAATGATGTTGTTGACCGGGCAGCCGTTGTTGCAGAACGGGATACCGCAGTCCATGCAGCGCGCACCCTGAATCTTCGCCTCGCTGTCCGACAGCGCGAACACGAATTCCTTGTAGTGCTTCACGCGCTTGACTACGGGTTCGTAGCCTTCGTTCTGGCGCGCAAATTCGAGAAAGCCAGTCGCCTTACCCATGTTGCATCCTTGGTCTTGCTTGGCGCGAGGCGGCCGGGCCGGCCTCGCGTGGGGTCAGTATCTTGTCGGCGCCGCGAACCTGGCCGCGGCGCCATCTCGTGGGGCTACCGATCAGGCGGCCACTGCCTCGCGATCGTTGTCGCGCGCGGCCTGTTCCTTCGCGTACATCTCGCCCAGCGCGCGCTTGTACTCGGTCGGGAAGACCTTGACGAACTTGCGGCGTGCCGTGGTCCAGTCCGCCAGCAGCGCCTTGGCGCGCTCCGAACCGGTGTAGCGGAAGTGCTGCTCGATCAGGTTACGCAGGATGACTTCATCGGCCGTACGCTCGCCACCGAACTTGTGCCACTGCGCCTTGGGCTGGCCCTTCTCCTGGTCGGCCGAAGCCAGCACCGCCTCGAGCGCCACCATCGACGTGTTGCAGCGCTTGTCGAACAGGCCATCCTCGTCGTAGACGTAGGCCACGCCACCGGACATGCCGGCTGCGAAGTTACGGCCCGTGCCACCCAGCACCACGACGGTACCGCCGGTCATGTATTCGCAACCGTGGTCGCCCGTGCCTTCCACGACAGCCGTGGCACCCGAGTTACGCACCGCGAAGCGCTCGCCGCCCACGCCGTTGAAAAAGGCTTCGCCAGCGATGGCGCCGTACAGCACCGTGTTGCCGACGATGATGTTGCGGGTCGGATCGCCGCGGAACTCGTGCGGAGCGCGCACGATCACGCGGCCGCCCGACAGACCCTTGCCCACGTAGTCGTTGGCGTCACCCACCAGATCCATCGTGATGCCATGCGCCAGGAACGCGGCAAACGACTGGCCGGCGGTGCCCTGGAACTGGATGTGGATGGTGTCGTCGTCCAGACCTTCGTGGCCGTGCTGCTTGGCGATCACGCCGGACAGCATCGCGCCAACGGTACGGTTCACGTTCTTCACCGGCTGGATGAACGACACGCGTTCGCCCTTGTCGATGGCCGGACGCGCCTTGGCGATCAGCACGTGGTCGAGCGCCTTGCCGGCTTCCGCCGACAGGCCGTGATCCTGCACGTCGGTGTGGTAGCGCGGCACGTCGGCCGGGAACGGCGGCTGGTAGAAGATACGGCCGAAGTCCAGGCCACGCGCCTTCCAGTGTTCGATACCGGTGCGCATGTCGAGCAGGTCGGCGCGGCCGATCAGCTCGTCGAACGTGCGGATACCCAGTTGCGCCATGATCTCGCGTGCCTCTTCCGCAACGAAGAAGAAGAAGTTCACAACGTGCTCGGGCTTGCCCTGGAATTTCTTGCGCAGCGCCGGATCTTGCGTGGCCACGCCCACCGGGCAGGTGTTCAGATGGCACTTGCGCATCATGATGCAGCCTTCGGCAACCAGCGGCGCGGTAGCAAAACCGAACTCGTCGGCGCCCAGCAGCGCGCCGATCACGACGTCGCGGCCGGTCTTCATCTGACCGTCGGCTTGCACGCGGATACGGTTGCGCAGGCCGTTCAGCATCAGCGTTTGCTGCGTCTCGGCCAGACCCAGTTCCCACGGCGTGCCGGCGTGCTTGATCGACGACAGCGGCGATGCGCCGGTGCCGCCGTCATGGCCGGCGATCACCACGTGATCGGCCTTGGCCTTGGCCACGCCAGCCGCCACGGTACCCACGCCCACTTCGGACACGAGCTTGACCGAGATGTCCGACACCGGGTTCACGTTCTTCAGGTCGTGGATCAGCTGTGCCAGATCCTCGATCGAGTAGATGTCGTGGTGCGGCGGCGGCGAGATCAGACCCACGCCCGGCACCGAGTAACGCAGCTTGCCGATGTAGTCCGAAACCTTGTGGCCGGGCAACTGACCGCCTTCGCCCGGCTTGGCGCCCTGGGCCATCTTGATCTGGATCTGGTCGGCCGATGCCAGGTATTCGGCAGTCACGCCGAAACGGCCCGAGGCCACCTGCTTGATCTTCGAGCGCAGCGAATCGCCCGCCTTCAGTTCCAGGTCGCGTTCGATCACGCCATCGCCCAGCAGGCCCTTGAGCGTGTCGCCCTGCTTGATGGGGATACCGCGCAGTTCGTTGCGATAGCGCTTCTCGTCCTCGCCGCCTTCGCCGGTGTTCGACTTGCCGCCGATGCGGTTCATCGCCACGGCCAGCGTGGTGTGGGCTTCGGTCGAGATCGAACCCAGCGACATGGCGCCGCTGGCGAAACGCTTGACGATGTCCTTGGCCGATTCCACTTCTTCCAGCGGAATGGCGCGGGCCGGATCGACCTTGAACTCGAACAGGCCGCGCAGCGTCATGTGACGGCGGCTCTGGTCGTTGATGATGTTCGCGTATTCCTTGTACGTCTGGTACTGGCCCTTGCCATCGTCGGCGCGCACCGAGTGCTGCAGCTTGGCGATCGAGTCCGGGGTCCACATGTGTTCTTCACCGCGGATACGGAATGCGTATTCGCCGCCGGCTTCGAGCATGTTTTCCAGCACGGGGCTGCTGCCAAACGCGTCGCGATGCAGACGCAGCGCTTCCTCAGCCACCTCGAAGATGCCGATGCCCTCGACGTTCGACGGCGTACCATGGAAGTACTTCTGCACCAGTTCGCGCGACAGGCCGATGGCTTCGAAGATCTGGGCGCCCGTGTACGACATGTACGTGGAGATGCCCATCTTCGACATCACCTTGTGCAGGCCCTTGCCGATCGCCTTGACGAAGTTCTTGACAGCCTTTTCCGGCGACAGGTCACCCGACAGGCCCGAGGCCATGTCGGCCAGCGTTTCCATCGCCAGGTACGGGTGCACGGCTTCTGCGCCATAGCCGGCCAGCAGCGCGAAGTGGTGCACTTCGCGGGCCGAACCCGTTTCCACGACCAGGCCGGCCGACGTGCGCAGGCCCTTCTCGACCAGGTGGTGGTGGATGGCCGACGTGGCCAGCAGCGCGGGAATGGCCACCTGGCCATCATCCACGCGACGGTCCGTCACGATCAGGATGTTGTAGCCCGAACGCACCGCGTCCACGGCTTCCGCGCACAGCGACGCCAGGCGGGCCTCGATGCCTTCCTTGCCCCACGCCACCGGGTAGCAGATGTTCAGTTCGTACGAACGGAACTTGCCGCCGGTGTAGTGCTCGATGTTGCGGATCTTGGCGATGTCCTTGAAGTCCAGTACGGGCTGGGACACTTCGAGGCGCATCGGCGGGTTGATGTTGTTCAGCTCCAGCAGGTTCGGCTTCGGACCGATGAACGACACCAGCGACATCACCATGTTCTCGCGGATCGGGTCGATCGGCGGGTTGGTCACCTGGGCGAACAGCTGCTTGAAGTAGTTGTAGAGCGTCTTGTTCTTCGACGACAGCACAGCCAGCGGCGAGTCATTGCCCATCGAGCCCGTGGCTTCCTCACCGGCCAGGGCCATCGGGGCCATCAGGAACTTGACGTCTTCCTGCGTGTAGCCGAATGCCTGCTGGCGGTCGAGCAGACGCGCCACCGGCTTTTTCTCGGCGGCTACGTCCTCGGCCTTGGCCTCGAGCTCGTCGAGCTTGATGCGCACGGCGTCGATCCAGCTCTTGTACGGCTTGGCGTTGGCCAGGTTGTCCTTGAGTTCCTTGTCGTCGATGATGCGACCCTGCTCCATGTCGATCAGGAACATCTTGCCCGGCTGCAGACGCCACTTCTGGACGATGCGCGACTCGGGGAACGGCAGCACGCCGGCTTCCGACGCCAGCACGACGAAATCGTCTTCGGTCACGTAGAAGCGGGCCGGGCGCAGACCGTTACGGTCCAGCGTCGCGCCGATCTGGCGGCCGTCGGTGAAGCAGATCGCGGCCGGGCCGTCCCACGGCTCCATCATCGCGGCGTGGTACTCGTAGAAGGCACGACGGTTGTCGTCCATCAGCGTGTGCTGTTCCCAAGCTTCCGGGATCATCATCATCATCGCGTGGACGAGCGGGTAGCCGGCCATTGTCAACAGTTCGAGGCAGTTGTCGAACGATGCCGTATCCGATTGACCCGGGTAGATCAGCGGCCAGAGCTTGGGCAGATCATCGCCGAGCACCGGCGACGAGATCGCGCCGGTACGCGCGTTCACCCAGTTCACGTTGCCCTTCACCGTGTTGATTTCGCCGTTGTGGGCGACCATGCGGTACGGGTGAGCCAGCTCCCAGGCCGGGAACGTATTGGTCGAGAAACGCTGGTGGACCAGGGCCAGGGCCGACACGGCGCGGGCGTCCAGCAGGTCCAGGTAGTACTCGCCCACCTGGTTGGCCAGCAGCAGGCCCTTGTACACGACGGTACGCGCCGACATCGACGGCACGAAGTATTCCTTGCCGTGCTTGAGCTTGAGCGCCTGGATGGCGTGGCTGGCGGTCTTGCGGATGACGTAGAGCTTACGTTCCAGCGCGTCCGTGGTCATGATGTCGCGGCCACGACCGATAAAGATCTGGCGGATCACCGGCTCGGTCTTGCGCACGGTCGGGGACATCGGCATGTTCGCGTCCACCGGCACATCACGCCAACCCAGCACGACCTGGCCTTCCAGGCGCACGGTGCGTTCGAGTTCCTGCTCGCAGGCCAGGCGCGAAGCGTGTTCCTTAGGCAGGAAGATCATGCCCACGCCATATTCGCCGGCGGGCGGCAGGGTCACGCCCTGCTTGGCCATTTCCTCGCGGTAGAACTGATCCGGGATCTGGATCAGGATACCGGCGCCATCGCCCATCAGCGCGTCGGCGCCCACGGCACCCCGGTGGTCCAGGTTCTCGAGGATCTTCAGACCCTGCGAGATGATCTCGTGGGATTTCTTGCCCTTGATGTGAGCCACCATGCCGACGCCGCAGGCATCGTGCTCGTTGGACGGGTCATACAGGCCCTGAGCCTGCGGGCGGGCGGCGAGTTCGGAGGATTGTTGCGAGTGGTCCACGGGCTGAATTCCGGTGAAGGCTGCGCAGCCAGCAAGGCAGACCGAACGGAATGGCTGTGTACGTGCTTCTTCGAGCGACGATGTCAGACAGCGGGACCGCAGCGGCGTACACGAGCGTGACGCGCCGCACAATGACTGTGGGTGGAGCAACTATAAAAGAATCGTCCGAGCTCTTGCAAAAAAATTAAATGGGGTCAGAACACATTAAATTTCTCACCATCTCGGCGCACAATTTAATTGGGGACACATTATTTATGACGCACAAATGCATCATGTTGGTGCGCTGTCAAAATCCTCTGTATCGCCCGTATGCTCGCTCTCGGATTCGGTGGATTTCCGGGGGCGTCCTTTCGGCAGCGGATGAATGCGTCGCGTGGCATGACGCTCGAGCTGCGCCAGGAAAGCATCGTCGCCTAACGGCCAGCCACTGTGCGCATGTTTCTGCAACGTCGCCAGCGTTTTGCCGGACAGCCCTTCCAGCGCCAGCGCACGGTAATTGGACTGCCGCTCGAATGGCGTATTGCCAAGCTCCCAGTAAATAGAGTGATCACTCACAAGCGGGCTCGCCTCGATACCGATGTGATGACGATAGCTGCTCCAGCGATCCGCCTCCAATGTTGCGGTATCGCCCGCGCGCATGGCGTTGGACTCTACGTAGAGCATGGCCGGCAGCAGCCAGGCGCCTGGCTCGATCACGGCCGAACGGAAGCGCCCTTCCCAAAGGGTGCCGGTACGGCTGGCCGCTCGGTTGAAATGGCGCGCGTAGCGACGGCCGACGGCCTGCATCGTCAGGCTCAGCGAGTCAGCGCCCTTGGGCGTGGCAACCAGGTGAATATGGTTCGGACGCAGAACGTAGGCGTGGACCGCGACGTCATGCTCGCGCGCGGCCATGCGCAGGCAGTCGAGGTAATGCAGATAGTCGTCCGGGCCCAGAAACACGGGCTGACGATTGTTGCCGCGTTGCAACACGAGGGCCGGCAGGCCGGCGGGAGAGAAGCGGGGAAGACGAGCCATCGAACATCCTGCTGAAACGATGGCGCAATGATACGCTGATCTGTCCCCGTTTATTGATGGGCGCTAATTGCCCACCCGCTGCCTGCCTAGTTGCTCTCGCTGACGGCGAAAATCCGCCGGTGCTCGCGGATGGCGTACCGGTCAGTCATGCCCGCGATGTAATGCGCGATCAGGCGCGGCTGGTCCGCCCCGTGGCCTGCCTGATATTGCGGTGGCAACAGGCGGGAATCCTGCATAAAGGCCGTGAACAGGTCCGAGATGATCCGTTGGGCCTTGGCCGACATCCGCATCACCAGATAGTGGCGGTACAGGTGCCGGAACAGGAAGCGCTTGAGGGCTGCGGCTTCCTCGTGCACCTTGGGACTGAAGGACACCAGCGGGCCAGCCGCGCGCACCGCATCGATCGACTTTGGATTGGCGGTGGCAATGTTGCGACTGGTGGTCTCGATCAGGTCGACGATCAGCGTATTGATCATGCGCCGAACGGTCTCGTTGATTGCCCGGCGCCCATTGATCTCCGGGAACGCCTCGGCCACTTCGGCACGGTGGCGACCCCACATGGGCACTTCGTCGAGCTGCTCCAGGGTCAGCAACCCCGATCGCAGGCCATCGTCGATATCGTGATTGTTGTAGGCGATCTCATCGGCCAGGTTGGCCAGTTGGGCCTCGAGCGACGGCTGCGTGCCCTGCAGGAAGCGGCGTCCCAGCTCGCCGAGCCCCGCCGCGTTGACACGCGAGCAGTGCTTGAGAATCCCTTCGCGCGTCTCGAAGGTCAGGTTCAGGCCATTGAAGCCGCCGTAGCGCTCTTCCAGTTCGTCCACCACCAGCAGGCTTTGCAGGTTGTGCTCGAATCCGCCGTGGTTCTTCATACAGCCATTCAGCGCGTCCTGCCCGGCATGGCCGAACGGTGTGTGGCCGAGATCGTGGGCCAGCGAGATCGCCTCGACCAGATCCTCGTTGAGGCGCAGGTTGCGCGCGATCGACCGCGCGATCTGCGCGACTTCCAGGCTATGGGTCAGCCGCGTCCGAAACAGATCGCCCTCGTGATTCACGAAAACCTGGGTCTTGTACTCGAGCCGCCGGAACGCGGTACTGTGGATCACACGGTCGCGGTCGCGCTGGAACTCGCTGCGGGAGGACGAGGCCGGCTCCGCGTGCACCCGTCCGCGGGTCTGCGCGGAGTGGGCGGCGTACGGAGCAAGGTGGGCTTCAAGGTCGGTCGACAGGGCGGTCATGCGGCAATCCGTTATCCGTTACAGGGTCAGGGCTGCGAGGCATAACCGTTCGCTCAGGCGACCGGGGCCTCGGTGGGAGGTTTCAATACCGCGTGACGCAGCGTCTCGCGCAGGTCCGCGTCCGGCACGGTGGTGATGAAGGCAGAACCCAGCTTGCGCAGCAGGATGAACTTGATGCTGCCCGCTTCGGCCTTCTTGTCCACCTTCATCAACTCGATATAGCGATCGATACCCAGATCCGGCGCCACCACCGGCAGCATCGCCGCCTGCGTCAGCGTGCGAATGCGGGCGCGCGTCTCGACGTCGATAAAGCCGAGCCGGTGCGAGAGGTCCGCAGCCATCACCATGCCACAGCCCACGGCCTCGCCATGCAGCCATTCGCCATAGCCCATGCCGGCTTCGATCGCGTGACCAAACGTATGGCCGAAATTGAGAATCGCGCGCAAGCCGCCTTCGCGTTCGTCCTGGGCCACCACGGACGCCTTGATCTCGCAGGAGCGTCGCACCGCTTCGGTCATCAGGCCGGTGTCGCAGGCGTTCAGCCCGGCGATATGGTCCTCGATCCAGGCGAAGTAGTCGGCGTCGGCGATTGCCCCATGCTTGATGACCTCGGCCATGCCCGCCGCCAGTTCGCGCGGGGGCAACGTGCGCAGCGTGTCGATGTCGGCGATCACCGCGTTGGGCTGGTGGAACGCGCCGATCATGTTCTTGCCGAGCGGATGATTGATGCCGGTCTTGCCGCCCACCGACGAATCGACTTGCGCCAGCAGCGTGGTCGGCATCTGCACGAACGGCACGCCGCGCATGTAGCAGGCGGCGGCAAACCCGGTCATGTCTCCCACCACCCCGCCGCCCAGCGCGATCAGCGTGGTCTTGCGGTCGGCCCCTGCCTGGAGCAGCGCATCGAAAATCAGGTTCAGCGTTTCCCAGTGCTTGAAGCGCTCGCCGTCTGGCAGCACCACGGTGCGCACGGTCTTGCCAAGGCCGGCAAGCACAGCTTCGACGCGCGCCGCGTACAGCGGACCCACGGTCTCGTTGGTGACAATGACGGCGTGCTGGCCGCGCACATGCGGGGCCAGCAGGTCGGCGCGGTCCAGCAGGCCGCTACCAATGTGGATCGGGTAACTACGCGTCCCGAGATCGACTTCAAGCGTGATCATGAATGGGTGTCCTGCGCCGGCGGCCCGTCATCCTCGGCGGATTCAGGCACGATTTCCGCGGGCGGAAACACGAAGCCGGCCATTTCAAGTTGCATAAGAACCATATTAGCAAGCTGCGCCACGGTCGGCTTGCCGGTTTCGATAATGAAGTCCGCCACCTCGCGATAGAGCGGATCGCGCTCGGCATAGAGTGCCTCGAGGCGGCCCTTCGGATCCTCCGTCTGCAGGAGCGGTCGGTTACGGTCATGCCGCGTGCGCAGCCACAGATCGTGCGGGCTGGCGCGCAGATAGACCACGGTGCCATTGGCCTTCAGCGCCGCGCGGTTGACCTCGCGGAGCACCGCGCCGCCGCCCGTGGCCAACACGATGCCACTGCGCCCGGTCAGCTCGGCAATCACCTGGGCCTCGCGATCGCGGAACCCCGCTTCGCCCTCATGCTCGAAAATTATCGGGATTCGCACCCCGCAGCGCGCCTCAAGTTCATGATCGGAATCGAAGAACGGATAGTTGAGACGACGGGCCACGGTGCGGCCGACGGTGGTCTTGCCGGCGCCCATCAGGCCAACAAAGAAGATATTCGGGCGATTGGCTGTCACTGGACTGAGGTCTTGCACAATAAGGCGGCGGGCACCCGCGTCAGGCCGGGAACCCGCAAGGGGCGTGATGCATACGCCATTGTGCATCATCCCGCCGCGCTGGTCCTGGCCGACCCTCAGAGCCGCCAACGTTGCCGCCAAATAGAAAAAGGCCGCGTCGTTTTGCGACGCGGCCTGCCAGTCTACTGCATCCGGGCCCCCTGCTGCACCCGGCCGGCGTTATTTGAGCGACACGTTATCGTTCAGGACACGCGGCGTCAGGAACACCAGCAGTTCGGTCCGGTTGTTGACCTTGGCGTTGTTCTTGAAGAAGTTGCCAAGCACCGGGAGGTCGCCCAGCCAAGGTACCTTGTTCACGGTATTGGACTCTTCCTGGCTATAGATACCGCCGATCACGACCGTGCCGCCGTTCTCCACCAGCACCTGCGTCTGCACGTGCTTGGTGTCGATGGCGAAACCGTTGTCCGTTCGGATACCGACGCTGTCCTTGTTCACGTCGACGTCCAGCAGCACATTGCCTTCCGGCGTGATCTGCGGCGTGACTTCAAGCTTCAGGTTGGCCTTGCGGAACTGCACCGAGGTCGCGCCGCTTGAGGTGGCCGACTGGTACGGCAGTTCGGTACCCTGCTCGATCAGTGCCTTGATGTTGTTGGCCGTCACGACGCGCGGGCTCGAGATGATCTTGCCCTTGCCGTCGGCTTCCAGTGCAGACAGTTCCAGATCCAGGAATCGGCCCGCGGCGGCGTTGAAGATACTGAATGCCGCCGTAGCCGGGTTCACGCTGTTGATGGCTGCCGCCGGCAGGCTCAGTGCCGGGGTACCGTCGTTCGTGGCATTCGGCAGCGAGTTACCGTAGTTGCTGCTCAGCGAGCTGCCGGACTTCGGCAACGCAAAGCCGAGCTTCACACCGAGGTTCCGGCTGAAGGTATCGCTAGCCTCGACGATGCGTGCCTCGATGATCACCTGCCGAACCGGGATATCGATCTTCTGCAGGAAGATCTGCACTTCCTCCAGCTTGCTCGATACATCGGACACGAACAGCTGGTTCGTGCGGGGATCCGCTGTCAGCGAACCGCGCTTGGACAGCATCCGCGTCGCGCCCATCATGCCTGCCGCGCCACCAACCGGCACCGGCATCGCACCTGCCGCCCCGGCAGTGCCTGTAACCATGCCGAGCAGCATCTTGCGAACGTCGTCGGCACGCTGGTAGTTGAGCTGGAACACCTGGCTGCGGATCGGTTCGAGTTCGTTGATCTGCTGCATCGCCTCGAGTTCGAGCTTCTCCTTGGTCGCCAATTCCGCCTTGGGCGCCACCCACAGCACATTGCCGTTGCGGCGCGAGGCCAGGCCCTTCGAATCCATCACGATCTGCAGCGCCTGGTCCCAGGGCACATCCTTCAGGCGCAGCGTCAGGTTGCCCTGGACCGTGTCGCTCGTGATGATGTTCAGATTCGTGAAGTCCGCGAACACCTGCAGCAGCGAGCGAATGTCGATGTTCTGGAAGTTCAGGGACAGCCGCTCGCCGCGGAAGCCTTGGCCCGCGATCAGCTTGTTCGGGTCATCCTTGACCTGCCGCACCTCCACTACGAACTGGTTGTCCGTCTGGTACGAGCTGTACTCCCAGTTGCCACGCGGCTCGATCGTCAGTTTCGCGCTGCCGTTGGCATCGCTCGCGCGCATGCTCTGGATTGGCGTGCCGAAATCGGTCACATCAAAGCGGCGGCGCAGATCCGCCGGCACCGACGTGCCCATGAAGTCGACCACGAGGTTCTGGCCCTGCTGCGCGATGTTGATGCCTGAATCACGCGACGAGAGATCCACCACCACACGCCCGGCGCCATCGCCCCCGCGACGGAAATCGATGTTCCGAATCGACGGACGATTCGCTGCCATCGCCGATGTCTGCACCGTCGCCGCCGGTGCGAACGTCGGCACCGCGCCGGTTGCGGCCTGCTGGACGTTGTCCAGCATCACCACGAACTGGTTGCCGCGCACCTCGGTGCGGTATGTTGTCGACCGGCTCAGGTTCAGCACCACGCGTGTGCGGTCCCCGATCTGCATCACGTTGGCGCTCTTGAGCACCTTGCCGCCGTACTCGTACTGGGCGCGCCCCGCCGCGAAGCCCGTGTCGAAGAAGTCGATTGCGATCTTCGCCGGATTCTGCGTGGTGAAGTCCGCTGGTTTCTGCGCCAATGGTCCCTGCAGATCGACCGTAAATACGGTCTGCTCGCCAAGCACGTTGGCTTCCATCTGCTTGACCTGGTTGTTCTGCGCCAGCGCCGCCGGAGAGGCGAGCACCAGCACCATCGTTGCCGCGCCCGCGAGCGCCTTGACCCATCGTGCCGTGATCATGCCGATGCCTCCAGCTTCAGGCTGGTCATTTTCTCTTTCCACTCTGAGACCCCTTCCCGGACCAATTCGCGCAGCACGATCTCCTGATCGGTGATGCGGACCACCCGGCCATAGTTCTGGCCGAGATACTGACCCACCTTTACGTGATGGATCTTGTTATCTACGCGTACGACACCGTAGGTCTCGCCGTTTTTCTTCAGCATCCCGAGCATCTTGAAGTTCTCCAACGGATAGTCTTCAAGGGGCTCGTGCCGCCGTCCGGCCTCCGGCGACTCCGACATCGCCTTGTTCAACTCGCCGATCTTCGTCTGCGCGAAGGGCTCGGGAGATTTGGTGCCCGCATACTGGCGCGGCTCATAGGGCTTGACCTCGGGCAACGGTTCAGGCGGCGGCACCTTTGCAGCGCGCGTCTGCGCCATCCATTGCTGGAGGTGTTCATCCTCGCCGGCACCGCAGCCGGCCAGGGCGACAACGGCCAATGCCGCAACCGCCACTGCGCGCAGGGCCATGGGAGGGCGTCGGGTCAGGCGGCTCACTTGGCACCTCCCTTGGCCTTCTTCGCGGCGTCCGCGGCTGCCTTGCGCTGCGCAGCCTGCTCGTCGGGATCCAATGCACGGTAGGCCATGGCGACGGCTTCCATTGATAGCGTGCCGTCCTTGCTCACCGACATGTTCAGGTTCCCCATCGAAACAATCCGCGAGAGTGCCGCCACGTCGGCGTTAAAGAGCGCGACATCGTGGTAGCGGCCCGTCACTTTCAGGTTGACCGGGATTTCGGCGTAGTACGCCTTGATCGTGGCTGGCTGAGGCTTGAACAGTTCGAACTGCAGTCCGCGCGCCACGCCTGCGTGGTTCACATCGGCCAGCAGCGCATCCATCTCGGTGCTGTTCGGCAGTTGGTGCTCGGCAAGCGCCACGCGCTTTTCGACCTCGGCCTTCTGCGCGACCAGCGCGTCGAGGTTCGCAACCTGCGCCACCTTGGTCTGGAACTGCTGCTTCAGCGTTTCCTGCTCGGCGCGCTTGCGGTCCAGATCGTCGCTCTTGTCGCTCCAGTAGAACTGCCAGCCGAGCGCCAGCACGATGGCGGCGGCAAGCGCGGAGAAGGCCACGCGCGGCGCCGTCGGCCAGGTCTCCGGCTCGTTCAGGTTCAGGCCACGGAACTGCGCGGTCAGGTCCTGCAGGGAAATTTCGGTATTGAGCGCCATGATCAGACCTTTCGACCAGCGGGCATGCCCGCGGCGTCGGAGGCGCCCTTTTTCTTGTCGCCCGGGACGTCCGGTGCGCGATAGGAAAAGCGCATCGAGAACTCGAACAACCGGCGCTGTTCGCGCAGGTTGTTGGTCATGGTGATGGCCTTGGACTCCACCAGATCCGCCTGGTCGAGCCAGGTCACCTGGCTGATGTTGCGCAACAGCTCGGACACCCGTTCGTTGGACTGCGCCACGCCGGACATCACGAACTTGTCACCGGTCTGCTTGAGGCTGGACAGGTAGACGCCTTCCGGCACCTGACGCACAAGTTCCTCGAGCAGTTGCACCGGCAGGTTTCGCTGCGCCTGCAGGCTCTCGATCGCACGTTGGCGATCCAGCAGTGCCTCGATGTCCTTCTTCAGCGAGTTGACCCTGCTGATCGTCGCATCCATGCTGGCGTTTTCCGTCTTCAGCACCTGATTGCGTGCCGCGACGGCATCGATCTGCGAGTCGATATAGAAACCGCCGATCAGAACCACGAGCGCCCCCGCGCCCGCTGCTCCGCCCAGCATCGTGTAGACCTTCTTCCGCCGGGCCGCCTTGCGCGCCTCGTGATACGGCAGCAGGTTGACCGACGGAATGGAATTCGTCGTCGTGGACATGCTTGCCCCCCGGTGGGTTATTGCAAACCGCGCAGCGCCAGTCCCGCACTGACGATGTACGCAGGCAGGTCACGCTGGAGATAGCGCTCGTTGACCTTGCCTGCGGTCATCATGTTTGCGAAAGGATTGGCCAGCGTCGTCGTGATCTGTGTCTGTTGCTGGATAGCCGCCTGCACGCCGAGCAGGGACGCATGTCCGCCCGAAAGCAGGATCTCGTCCACACGGCCAAGGCTGGAACTGGCGATGAAGTTGCCGATGGCGCCCTGCACTTCCATGGCCAGCGCCTCGAGCGACGGCTTGAGCAGTTGCGCGCGCCACGACTCCGGCAGCGTGTTCTTGCGCTTCTTGATTTCGGCCTTGAGCGCATCGAGCGTGAACATGCGCGCGGCGCTCTGGGTGAGCTGATCGCCGTAGCTGTTCAGTGGCTGCTCGTACAGTTCCTTCCAGCCCTGGTAGAAGATCGCCTTGGAGCGGCTACCGCCAAGATGGACGACCGCCACAACCGGGAGGTCCTTGGCATCGGCTTCCGAGAGACCCTCTGGCACGCCGAGCATCTGCACGATCGAGCGCTGGACGGCGTACTCTTCGACGTCCATCACCTGAGGCTTCAGGCCAGCCATCTCGGCGGCCGTCACGCGCTCCTGCACGCGATCGCTATTGGCGGCCGTGACACGCACGCCGATGCCGCCTTCGGTTTCGCTGGGACCAATCACCGCAAAGTCGAAGTTGACCGCCTGCGAAGGCGGATAGAGGCGGTGCGCCTCGGATTCGACCTGGGAATAGAGTTCGTCTTCCGAGAGATTGTCCGGAAGACTGACCGTCTGGGACTCCGTCAGCATGGACGGCACGCCGAGCACGACTTCCTTCGTGCGGATGCCAGCCTTGCCGAGCGCGCGCTTCAGCGCGATACCCACGGCCTCGATGTTGACCACGTTGCCATCGGCAACGGCGTTGCGATCCAGCAATTCGCTGGCGCATTTTTCCAGCCTGAAGTCGTTTCTGCCTGCCCCGACGGACAGCTCCACGACCTTGACGCTAGACGACCCAATATCTACGCCGACCGTAGTCCGGCGTAGAAGACCCGACAAGATGCCCCGTCGCAAGGTGACCCCCTGACATTTGAACTCGCCCACGGCATGTCTGCTCTAACGGTGCGAGCCAGTTTCTTTGGATGAAACGTTTTGCTCTTTTATGGTCGACGATTCTTACAAAATCCAAGGGCGCTGGCAATGTGCCGGTTTAACCACGCTTTCTTTTTCAGATCGACCCTGCCAAAGCGTTGCCAAAATCCGACGCTCAACAACAACTTCGTTGCATAGCGTTGCCCCTCGCCGATTCTGCGATCCTTGCCCGTATTCCTGGCGACACTCTCGACACCACCGCTCCCGTTTCCGGCCCGCCGCGCGCGTTCCATGACGATCGCCCGCAAGGCAGGACACGCAAGCTCCCAGGCCATTACATCTTGTAACAGCGCGATAGCGCCTTTCGCGCCACAGGAACGCCGGGCGGCCGGAGGGGCGGCGATATAATCCGGGCACTCTGATTAGGTAAACCCTTATGGCCACAGCACAACAGAAGCCGTCCCTTCCCGTCCGCCGCCCATTGTGGGCACGGATCATGATCTGGGTGATCGGACTGCTTGTCGCCGGCATGGCAGCGGTAGCGCTGCTGGTTGGCTATGCGTTGGTTGTGGCGGCGCCGAACCTGCCGTCGCTGGACACGATCACCGACTACCGCCCCAAGATCCCCCTTCGGATCTATACGGCCGACAACGTGCTGATCGGCGAGTTCGGCGAGGAGCGCCGCAACTTCGTGCCGATCACCGAAATCCCCGATGTCATGAAGAAGGCAGTGCTCGCGATTGAGGACGACCGGTTCTACGAGCACGGCGGCGTGGACTTCGTCGGCGTAATGCGCGCCGGCCTGGCCAACCTGCGCGGCGGTCTGTCGCAAGGCGCCTCGACGATCACGATGCAGGTAGCGCGCAACTTCTTCCTTTCGAGCGAGAAGACCTACACGCGCAAGATTTATGAAATGCTGCTCGCGTACAAGATCGAGGCGAATCTGAGCAAGGATCAGATCCTCGAGCTCTACATGAACCAGATCTATCTGGGGCAGCGCGCCTACGGCTTCGCCAGCGCGGCGCGCGTGTACTTCGGCAAGTCGATCAAGGACGTGACGCCGGCCGAGGCCGCCATGCTGGCCGGCCTGCCCAAGGCGCCGTCGGCCTACAACCCGGTGGTCAACCCACGCCGCGCGAAGGTGCGCCAGGAGTACATCCTGCAGCGCATGCGCGACCTGCACTACATCACGCCGGAACAGTACGACCAGGCCGTGCGCGAACCGCTGAACGTGCGTAGCGAAGGCAACGAATTCTCGACCCACGCCGAGTACGTGGCGGAAATCGTGCGCCAGCTGATGTACGCGCAGTACCGCGAGGAAACCTATACCCGCGGTCTGACGGTCTACACCACGCTGACCAAGCCCGACCAGGACGCCGCCTACGAGTCCGTGCGCAGCGGCATCATGAACTACGAGCGCAAGCACGGCTATCGCGGCCCCGAAGCGTTCATCGACCTGCCGTCCGATCCGACCGAGCGTGAACAGGCCATCGACGATGCGCTGGTCGAGCATCCGGGCAGCGACGACCTGCGCTCCGCCGTGGTCACGAGCGTCACGCCGAAACAGGTCCGCGCGACTCTGCTCTCGGGCGAGGTGGCAACGATCGAAGGCACGGCGCTGCGCTTCATCGCGCCGTCGCTGGCGGCCAGCGCCCAGCCCAAGGTGAAGATCCGCCCGGGCGCGATCATCCGCGTGACGCAGGACCCGAAGGACAACTCGTGGACGGTGACGCAATTGCCGGAAGTCGCCGCCGCGTTCATCTCGATCAACCCCGAGGACGGTGCGATCCGCTCGATGGTGGGTGGCTTCGACTACAACCGGAACAAGTTCAACCATGTGACGCAAGCCTGGCGTCAGCCCGGATCGAGCTTCAAGCCGTTCATCTACACGGCTGCGCTCGAAAAGGGCTTCTCGCCGGCCACGGTGATCAATGACGCACCGCTGACGATCGGACCGGATACGGGTGGCCAGGTCTGGGAACCCAAGAACTACGACGGCAAGTTCGAAGGTCCGATGACGATGCGCCGTGCGCTGGCCAAGTCGAAGAACCTGGTGTCGGTGCGTATCCTGCGCGCGATCGGCACGCAGTACGCCCAGGACTACATCACGCGCTTCGGCTTCGAGGCCGACAAGCATCCGGCCTACCTGCCGATGGCGCTTGGCGCGGGTAGCGTGACACCGCTGCAGATGGCGGGCGCCTACTCGGTGTTCGCCAATGGCGGCTATCGCATTAACCCGTTCCTGATCCAGCGGGTCGAGGATTCGCGCGGCAAGATCGTCTCGGAGACTCATCCTCAGAAGGCTGGCGGCGATGCCGTGCGGGTGCTCGATGCACGCACCGCGTTCATCGCCGACAGCATGCTGCGCGAGGTCGTGCGTAGCGGCACGGCGAACCCGGCCAAGCAGCGCCTGGGCCGTAACGACATGGCCGGCAAGACCGGTACCACCAACGATGCTGTCGATGCGTGGTTCGCCGGCTACACGCCGAAGCTGGTGGCGATTGCCTGGATGGGCTACGACCAGCCCAAGAGCCTCGGCGTGCGCGAAACCGGTGGCGGACTGGCACTGCCAATCTGGGTCGGCTACATGAGCAAGGCGCTCAAGGGTGTGCCGGAAAGCCCGGATCGCCAGCCGCCTGAAGGTGTGGTCATGGTAGCGGGAGACTGGACGCTCGAGGAAAACGCCGGCGGCGCAGGCGTGGCATCTGTGGGCCTGGGCGACCCATGGCCTGGCAAGCCGGACGAAAGCTCGCGCCCGCCACAGGACACCGAGGCGGAAAAGAAGAAGATCCTGGAAATGTTCGGCGGAGCCTGACCGGCACCGCCTCCAACGAAAAACCGGCCCTCGCGGCCGGTTTTTTCGTTTCGGCGTGGCGTGCCGGAACGCTTACTTCAGCGTCAAGGTGACCCCTGCCTGCTGGCTCATGTACGCGGACAGCGCGGCATACAGTTCGCCACCGCCCCGCGTATCGACCCATTTGCTGCCATCGTTACGGAAATGGAAGCCACCGGCCTTGGCTGCCACCCACAGTTCCTGCATGGGCGCCTGGCTGTTGACGATGATCTTGGAGCCGTCCTCAAACTCGAGTTCCATCACGTTGCCGGTCCGATTGATTTCCACGTCGGCGTCGGCCGCATCGGCGGCGGCTTCGATCGCCGCTTCCAACTGGTCCAGTGCCTTGCTGGCCAGCGCCAGGAACTCGCTTTCACTGAGGGGGGGCATGCTACACTCCAAGGCCGCCGGCGCCCCGTTCGGAATGGGCACTCGGGCCGGCATCAATTGATGGAAAAGTCGGGAAACCTTGCGCTTCCCGCAGCCATCCGAGAACCCATCCAGACAATGAAGGACTTCCCGATGCTGCGTCGTGCTGCGATTGTATCGGCGTTTGCCGCCACACTCGCGATGCCCCTGGCCGGATGTGGCATTCGCGGCCCGCTGTACATGCCGACCGTGCCGCCCGCTCCGACGGCGCCAACCGTGGCCGATCCCGGACTGGGCAAGCCTGATGCGCCCGGAGCCGTCGAGCCCGCGCGCCCCATGTCGGAGCCGTCGACCGCCTCGCCCGTGCCCGTGGAACCGGCTCGTGGCAGTTCCGCCCCCTCAGCACGTTGAGTGCCGTTTGAATATGACCGATTTCTTTTCGCGCCGCGATGGCATTCTCGCCGTCGAGCAAGTCCCGCTGACCCGCATTGCCGACCAGTTCGGCTCGCCGACCTTTGTCTACTCGCGGGCCGCGCTGACGGCCGCGTACAACGCCTACGCGGCCGCGTGCAAGGGCCGCAACGCCCACGTGCAATATGCGGTGAAGGCCAATTCGAACCTGGCCGTGCTGCAGGTCTTCGCGCAACTCGGCGCGGGATTCGACATCGTTTCCGGTGGTGAGCTGCTGCGCGTGATCGCGGCTGGCGGCGACCCGCGCAAGGTGGTGTTCTCTGGTGTCGCGAAGAACGTCGCCGACATGGAGCTGGCGCTGAGCCACGACGTGCGCGGCTTCAACGTCGAGTCGATTCCCGAACTGGACCGCCTGAACGCTGTCGCCGGCCGTCTCGGCAAGCGCGCGCGCGTATCGCTGCGCATCAACCCGGATGTGGATGCCAAGACGCATCCGTACATCTCGACGGGCCTCAAGGCCAACAAGTTCGGCGTCGCCTTCGAGGACGTGCTGCCGACCTATCGTGCCGCCGCAGCGCTGCCGAATATTGAGGTCACCGGCATCGACTGCCATATTGGCTCGCAGATCACCGAGGTGGCGCCTTATCTGGAGGCGCTCGACAAGGTGCTCGACGTGGTCGAGGCGCTCGAGGCCGAAGGCATCAAGCTGGAACATATCGATGTGGGCGGTGGCCTGGGCATCACCTACAACGATGAAACGCCGCCGGACATCACGAAGTTCGCCACCACGCTGATCGACCGTGTGGCCGCGCGCGGCCACGGGCACCGCGAGGTCCTGTTCGAACCGGGCCGTTCGCTGGTCGGCAACGCCGGCGTGTTGTTGACCCGTGTGGAATTCCTGAAGCCCGGCGCGGCCAAGAACTTCTGCATCGTCGACGCGGCAATGAACGATCTGGCGCGTCCCGCGATGTATGAGGCATTCCACCGCATCGAGCCGGTCGCCCCTCGCAACGACGCGGGGGTGATGTACGACGTAGTGGGTCCGGTCTGCGAGTCCGGCGACTGGCTCGGCCGCGACCGCACGCTGGCCGTTCAGGCCGGCGACCTGCTGGCGGTGATGTCGGCCGGCGCCTATGGTTTCGTGATGAGCTCGAACTACAACACGCGCGGCCGCGCGGCCGAGGTGATGGTCGACGGCGATACCGTGCATCTGGTGCGCGAGCGCGAGTTGCCGGCGGACCTGTTCCGCAACGAGCGACTGCTGAAGGTCTGAGCTGAGGCCAAAGGCTTGAGGCTTGACAGGCTTTCGGCCAAAACAAAAAGGGCGACGTTCTACGTCGCCCTTTTTTATGGCACTGGCCGCCGCCTTTGCTGCCACCACCACACACGTAGCGCCAGCAGCACGAACACCACTACGGCATAGATCGAGACCTCCTGGAAATCGTTCTTGCCGGCTTTGTGCCACCAGTAGTGCAGGATCGCCAGTACGGCAATCGCGTAGATCGCCCGGTGCAGCAATTGCCAGCGCCTGCCGCCAAGCCAGCGCACCATCGCATTGGCCGATGTGGCGGCCAACGGGACCATCAGCACGAATGCCGCAAACCCCACCGTGATAAATGGCCGCTTGCCAATGTCCTTGATCATGTAGGCCACATCGAAGCCGCGATCCACCGCGAGCCACAGCATGAAGTGCTGCACGCCGTAGAAAAACGTGAACAGGCCAAACATGCGGCGCAACCGGATCAGCCAGTGCCAGCCGGTGATCCGGCGCAGCGGCGTTACCGCGAGCGTGACGCACAGCATGACTAGCGTCCAGGTGCCCGTCGATCGTGTGACGAACTCGAGCGGATTCGCGCCGAACTGCGACGTGGCACCGAGGTACATCAATCGCGCGAACGGCAGGAGCGCCAGAAGCCAGGCACAGACCTTCACCGCGCGCACGCGTGACGGCGCAAGCAACGCCACCCCACCGTGGCGCGGCGAAGCCTGCGCGGCCGACGCCTGCAGATCGCGCTCGGCCATCAGAAATTCTTCCTCAGGTCCATCCCCTGATAGAGCGACGCCACCTGCGCACCGTAGCCGTTGAACATCAAGGTCTTGCGCTTCGGCGCGAACAGGGCCGAGAAGCCGCCTCCCCCCTTGTCTTCGCCGATACGCCGTTCCGTGGCCTGGCTCCAGCGAGGATGGTCCACGTCAGGGTTCACGTTCGAGTAGAAGCCGTACTCGTTCGCCGCAGCGATGTTCCAGCTCGTCGGCGGCTGCTTGTCGACAAAGCGGATCTTCACAATCGACTTGGCACTCTTGAAGCCATACTTCCAGGGCACCACCATGCGCACCGGCGCGCCGTTCTGGTTCGGCAACACCTCGCCGTAGAGTCCGAATGTGAGAAGTGCCAATGGATGCATCGCCTCGTCCATGCGCAAGCCCTCGCTGTAGGGCCATTCCAGCACCCCGCTGCTGATACCGGGCATCTGCTTCTTGTCGGCCAGCGTGATGAACTGGACGAACTTCGCGCCCGGCTGCGGCTCGACACGCCGGATTAGCTCCGCAAGCGGATAGCCGATCCACGGGATCACCATCGACCAACCTTCGACACAGCGGAGCCGATACACCCGCTCCTCAAGCGGCGCAAGCTTCAGGAGTTCGTCGAGGTCGTAAACCTTGGGCTGCTTGACCAGCCCCTCCACCGCGACTTGCCAAGGACGCGGCCGCAGCGTAGCGGCGTATCGTGCCGGGTCGGACTTATCGGTGCCGAACTCGTAGAAGTTGTTGTAGGTCGTGACGTCCTCATACGACGTGCGTTTTTCCGTCACCGCGTAGGCATTGTTCAGCGTGGCCGTCAGCTTGGGGAGCTTGCCTGGCGAGCCCTGCGCGAACGCCTCCCGGGCAAACCAAGGCGTTGCCAGCCCCCCGGCCGTACCCGCTGCCGCCATGGCCAGCAGGCGCCGTCGCGCCGTGAATACGTGCTGCGGGGTGATCTCGGAGGCAGCGATGTCATCGCCGCGCAGCCATTTTGGAGAGGGAATCAGCATGGTTCGTACGAAGCCTGATGGAGCCTGGGGAGTTTGACAGGGAAGACTGCGGAAAGGTGCGGCGGTGCGATCATCCCCGTTGGTATTGCTGATAGACGGCGGTCGCCAGTGCCAGCAGTCGCTCACGATCGATCGGCCCCGCCAGTGCGAAACCGAGATTGTGATCAACCCAGTAAAACGCCATGGCAGCGGGCCCGGTGGATTGAGCGCCCTGCGCGGGCGCCAGCCGTTCGAGCCGGAATGCGGTATCCGGTGTCCCTTGCGCCATCCGCCGCAATTGCAGCGACAGGCGTGTCCCGGCGTCATTCTCATACATCAGGATAGCCATCGGACCGCCCTCGGCCACACCGAGCCGCCCGCCAATCAGGCGAAAGCCTTGTGCGCGGAGATCAGGAACCTGCAGCGGCGCACCGAGCCGCTTGGACAGCCAAGCGACCATGTGCGCCTCATCGCTGGCGGGTACTTCGACAACATGGCGAACCTCGGGCGCATAAACCACATGGCTGGCCAATGCGTCGCGTGCAAATCGTTCGAGTGGAGGCACGCCGCCCAGGTCGGCGTCAAAACGGCCACGCGCCATCCATCCGCTCGTGCCACCGATGATGAATGTCGCGACGCTGGCGGCCAGCGCTAGCGCCACGGGCCAGAGCGGGCGGTGAGCCGTTGTGCGCCCGCTGCCGGCGCGCAATCCGCGTGGAAGCGCGTCCAGCGGTACCGCCTCCTTGAGGACGGCGTTCAATGATGCGTGCAGCCCCGCCGTTTGGCGACGCCAGGCCTCGACCTTGCGCGCGGCTTCCGGATCGGCTGCCAGGAAGGCTTCGACTTCGGCCCGGCGCGGGCCGCTTAACTGGCCGTCCGCGTATGCATGGAGGTCGGCTTCGCCGACTGGAGTCGGGGTCACCATCATTTCACCCGCTGCAACGAGGTTGTTGCCGCAGCACTATCGGCGCCGCCATCCAGCAGGCGACGCATATGTTCGCGCGCGCGCGCCAGGCGCGACATCACGGTGCCGATCGGTACGTCGAGCACCCTGGCGGCCTCGGCGTACGAGAACTGCTCCAGGCTGACCAGCAGCAGCACCGCGCGCTGTGGCTCCGGTAACTGGCCGAGTGCCTGTAACAGATCGCGACGCAGGCCAAGGTCGGCGGTATGGGCAACCACCTCCGGCAGCGTATCCATTGCGGTCACGACATCACTCTTGCGCAGATGATTCAGGCGCAGCCGATGCATCAGTGTCAGTAACCACGGCAGCAACCCATCCGCGCCATCGCCCCATAACGCGCCGGGGCGAAGGCGAAATCTCCAGCGATAGCGCAGGGCACGCTCGAGCGTGTCCTGCACGAGATCGTCGGCCAGCATGGCATCGCCGGTCAAACCGCGGGCATGGCGCCGCAAACGCGGCGCCAGTACCACCAACTGACGTTCAAACGGTTCCATGCCGGGATTGCCTAGGGGCGATCAGGGCTTCACGGCATCGCGGCGTGCCAGACGGCGTTGAAGTTGTCGCCTGACTTGTCGCCCGCCTTGGCGTCCTTGGCAAAGCGATAAAGCGGCTTGCCCTTGTACGCCCACTGCCGGGTACCGTCATCGCGCGTGATGATCGAGTAGTCACCCGATGCGCTCTTGCCTGGCTCGGCCAGCAGCGGCGGCCAGTTGGTCGAGCACATGCCGTTGCAGACGCTCTTGCCACCGTTCGCCGGGTCACGATCGAACGTGTACAGCGTCAAGCCCTGCGGATCGGTCAGCGTGCCGTTGGTGACTTTCACGGTAGGCGGCATGTCGCCACCACCCATCCCCAAGCTGGAACAACCGGCCAGCAGGACAGTGGCAGCACCCAGCGCGAGTGCGATCGGGCGGAGCTTCGATACAGCAGTGTGACGAGAAGCCATCATGAGGGTCTCCTTCTTCAGGGCGGTGCCGACAACCGGCGCCGTTCTCTTTCAGTAAACACCCGATGTGATGTGTTTATTCCTCCCACCTCAAAAAAATGTGGCGTTCAGCGGCAGAAAGTGGCTTCTTAGATAGCTGAAAATGCCTAAAGATGCATATTCCGTAAATCAAAGTGCATTCTCTGCAAAACATGATGCGACGGTTCGGGCCTGTCCGATGTTCAGGGTCCGCTCAGAAAACAAAAAAGCCTGCCGGAGTCGGCAGGCTTCATCATCTGGATAGATGATCTGGCGGATCAGAGTTCGCCGTAGCTGTGCAGCCCCGACAGGAACATGTTCACACCGAGGAAGGCGAAGGTCGTCACCAACAGGCCAACCAGCGCCCACCAGGCAGCAACCGTACCGCGCAGCCCCTTCATCAGGCGCATGTGCAGCCAAGCTGCATAGTTGAGCCAGACGATCAGCGCCCAGGTTTCTTTCGGATCCCAGCTCCAGTAGCCACCCCAAGCCTCGGCAGCCCACAGTGCGCCGAGGATCGTTGCGATCGTGAAGAAGGCGAAACCGACCGCGATCGCCTTGTACATGACGTCGTCGAGCAGCTCGAGCGAAGGCAGACGCTCGGCCAGAATGCCACGCTGCTTGAGCAGATAGGCCACCGACACCATTGCCGCCAGCGCGAACGTGCCGTATCCGATGAAGTTCGCCGGCACGTGGATCTTCATCCACCAGCTCTGCAGGGCGGGCACCAACGGCTGGATCTCCTGGGCATTGCGGCTGACCGTGTACCACAGCAAGAAACCGACTGCCGCCGACACCACGAGCATCACGAACGGCCCAAGCGCGCGGGTTGCGTAGCGGCGCTCGTAGTACAGATAAAACAGGGACGTGATCAGCGAGAAGAGAACGAAAACCTCATAGAGGTTCGAGATTGGAATATGGCCGATGTCCGCGCCGATCAGGTACGACTCGTACCACCGCACCATCAGACCCGTGAAGCCCAGCACGACCGCAGCCCAGCAGAGCTTGCTGCCAATGCTGTAGCCGGTTTCCGACCGCGAAATCAGTCCAACCCAGTAGAACAGGGTCGAGAGGAACACCAGCGCACTCATCCAGAGGATGGCCGACTGGCTCGACAGGAAGTACTTCAGGAAGAAAGCCAGTTCGGCGCGCGCGAGGTCACCCTGATAGAGCTGGATCGCGAACAGCGAAAACGCCGCGATGCCGATCATCAGCAGACGGACGGGCTTCCAGTGCCAGCCCAGCAGCGCGAACGTCGGCACTGCGGCAATCAGCACGCCCTTGTCATAGACGTTCATCCACTGGCCGTAGCGCGAGAGCGCAAACCCGGCGCCGACCACGAGCAGCAGCGCGAAGACCCAGTCGGTCCAGCCCAGGCGGCTCAGAAACGAAGGTTCGAGATAGGCGGTGTCCTGTCCGGCTGCGTCACGGGACACATCGTCGGTTGCCGCGGCGCGCCGCGGCGACAGGCCAGGATTGACGTGATTCACATTCGAGGACATGGCATTCCTGCTCTTTGGCGCTACGCGCCTGTTTTATCTGCTGCGCCCCCGCCCGCGGGTCTCCGCACAGGCTGACGCCGGTTCATGCTCTTGTACTTTGTACTATAGCGATGACGCGTGCTTATCATCTGACGCTGATGGCCCCGATTGCGGTGCCCCTTGCGTCATCGCGGCATCATAACCAGCAGCCGCTTCCGTCACCTCGGCGCCAACGGCGCGGCCGATATCGGCGCGCAACGCCACGAATTCCTTCTCGAAATCCATCGTGCGACGCTGTGTGGACATCGCCATCAGGACGTGACTACCGCTGGAGTGTCCGGCAGCATCTGCGCCCTTGTCCTTGATCCAGATCCAAACGCGCCGTTCGCGAATGTAGAACATTGCGAACACGCCCAAGACAAGCAGCAAACACCCAAGATACACGATGTTCTTGCCCGGCGCACGAGTCATCTGGAACACGCTGGCCTGGACCTGCTGGAAGTCTTCGAGCTGCAGAAACACCGGCGCGGCGTAGAAGAAACTGTCCGAAAGCGCATTGATTGCCTGCTGCAGGAAGACGCCGCTTTTCGTGTCATTTGGGATGGCCGGCAGCTTGTCCTGCTCGCGCGCCAGTTGCCAGAGCTCCCACATCGAGCCGTTGAGAATCTTCAGCAGCACGTCTGCAGCCTTTTGCTGATCAGCCTGCGGGACCGATTTTTCCAGGAAGGCAGCGATCGCCGTGAAACCGCCCGGAGGCGCGTCGGGCGACATACGAGTGGCCCCGGCAAACAGGTCCAACGCACGCATGGCGCTTTCGGCCAGTTGCTTGCGCAGGTCCGCCTTGTCGGCGCCCGGCATCGATATCTCGGCGAATCGGCGGGCAGCTTCGCCGCGCATCCCCTTGTCCTGCAGCGCCGCGCGCAGGCGCATCCAGTCCGCCACACTACTCTGGTCATCGGCCGGAATTCTCAGGTAGCGGAATGGCTCATTCGGCGATTCGCGCATACCCGCCAGGAACACGGTCTGCCCATCCAATTGCACCGGCAGCACGTAGTTGTTGAACTCGCGCGCCTGACCATTGGCGTCGCGCAGCTTGTACTGCACCGACGGACCGACATTGCGTAGGTCCTTTTCCTTGTTGGGATTGGCGGCGGCGCCGAGGTGCTGCTCCAGCGTGCCCAGCGAGGACTTGCGCGCCACGCCACGCGCGTCGGCCTTGCCCGACGCATCCGTGACGGTCTCGACGTTCATCAGCCGGAAGTCGCTGAACTCGACGGTCAATCCATCCTTGTCGGCACCGGTGCCCGTGCCCGCGAGAGGCGCGTTGCCACCGATCGTGCCGGCAAACGGGAACGTCGCATGGGTACTGCCCGACATGGGATACCCGACGAACTTCAGGCGCGAGCCGCCGTCTTCGAAGCTCGACTGATAGATGGCCACGCCGTCGATGACCAATGGCTCATTGACCTTGATCGTCGCCTCGGTCTTCTTGCCGGTGGCCCGGTCTGTCACCACCACATCGGAGGCGAACAGCTTGGGCATCCCGGTTGAATAGAAGTCCACGGTGAACTTCTTGAGCATGATCGTGAACGGCAGGTCCTGCACCAGCGCGCCGTCGGCGATGTTGAGGATCGCGGTCGACACGGTCGCGCCTTCGGGCACGAACGCATTGCCGCGGAAGCCCGGATTGCTCGGCGAGAGCCTGTGCTTGGCAGGAATCTCGCTGATGATGGCATTGCCGTCGATCGGGCTCTTGCCGCCAAACCACATTTGCGCCCGGATCAGCATGTCGCCATCAAGCAAGCCGCCCAGGCAGATCACGACAATGGCCGTGTGCGCGAGGATGTAGCCGAGCTTGTTCGCCGAACCGGCTTTGGCAGCCAGCAACGTGGCGCCCTCGTGCTCGACGGGCTTGATGCGATAACCCCGGTTGCGCAGCAGCGCATACGCCCGGCCGGCGGCATCGGTGCGGACGCGCGATGCATCGTACTCACCCCGATGATGGAACGCGCGCAGGCTGCGCTCGCGCACGTGATCCTTCCACGAGCGCATATCGACGATCATCTTCGGCCCATTGCGCGCGATACAGAGCGACGTCGAGACAACGAGAAAGCCCAGGATCAGCAGGAACCACCAGGAGCTGTACACCTTCTGCAGGGACAGCGCGTGGAACAGGTCCGCCCAGAACGGCCCGAACTGATTGACATAGTTCGGGTACGGCTCATTCTGCTTGAGCACCGTGCCGATGATGCTGGCGATGGCAATCACCGTCAGCAGCGTGATGGCGAAGCGCATCGAGGACAGCAATTCGACGCCGTCGCGCAGCACGCGGTGATGAGTCTTCAGGTGCAGGCCTGAAGTGGAAGGGGTCGACATGTGCGGTAATACCCGAAATCCGGTTTGGTGCTTGATGTGACGCCGGTTGGGCGCCGGAAAACAAAAGAGGGTGGACGTGCTTTGGCAAGCAGGCCACCCTCTTCGATTGCTGCTGGCACGGCTGGTTCACCCCCCAAGGGGATACCCTGCCATGCCGGCCGGATACGACTTAACGGACGCCGGCGACGTAGTCCGCGACCGCCTTGATCTCGGTATCCGACATCTGGGCGGCGATCGTGCTCATGACCGAATTGTTGGTACGGGTGCCCTGGCGGAACGCCACCAGTTGCGCTTCGGTGTACTCGGAATACTGGCCGCCGATTCGCGGATATTGCGCCGGGATGCCAGCACCGGTCGGACCGTGGCAGCCAGCGCAGGCCGGCACGCCCTTGGCCGCGATACCACCGCGGTAGATCTTCTGGCCAACCTCGATCGTGTCCTTGTTCTTCGCGGTGGCAGGCTTGACCTGCTGCTTGGCGAGATAGGCGCCGATGTCCTTCATTTCCTGGTCGTTCAGCGCCGACGCATAGGGCGTCATGATGGCGTTGTTACGGCTCTTGGCCTTGAAGTCTGCCAGTTGCTTGTGCACGTACTCCGCTTGCTGGCCAGCCAGCTTAGGATTGGTGGCCGCGGCACTGTTGCCGGCTGCGCCGTGGCAGGAAAGACATGCCGGCACATTGCGATCGGGTGCGCCTTGCGAATACAGCGTCTCGCCCTTGGCGGGATCTGCCTTGGCGGCGGCCTGCTCTGCGGCAGATGCCAGCCCACTCATGGCGGCCATCGGAACGGCCAGCGCCATGACACCCAGAAGTTTCGCAATGCGGTTCATTCGTATACCTTGTCAGATTTGTTATGAACACCGTAATGCATGCCGATCTTCCCTTGCCAGGCGGTGAGGAAGCGCCTTTTCGAGCAAGGGGTGAGACCGGTATACGCAACACCCGCCAACCTGCCCCGGACATTGCTTCCCGGGCGATTTAAGGCATCGCCGATGACATCGCGCAAGGATGCCACACGTCACCTGCTCAGGAGACCGTAAACCGGGTTATTGTACAATAAATCGCTTTCCGGATTGACTTAGATCAGTCTCTATGGCGACGTCCCTTCCAGGGGTCGTATACCACCCCGCCGACTCGTCACCTGCCTCAACACTCCAGCGCATGTCCCTCCTACATCAGGCCCGCTTCTTTACGACCGTCAACCACCTCCGCGACCTGCCTGCCACGGCAGTCCCCGAGGTGGCGTTCGCCGGCCGCTCCAACGCCGGCAAGTCCACGGCCATCAACATCCTGTGCAACCAGAAGCGGCTGGCGTTCTCGTCACGCACGCCCGGGCGCACGCAGCATATCAACTTCTTCACCGTGGCGCCGGTCAAGGCGCCCGATCCTGTCGGCTTCCTGGTCGACCTGCCCGGTTACGGCTATGCGGAAGTATCTGGCAGCGCCAAGTTTCACTGGCAAGGCCTGCTTTCCGACTACGTGCAGGCCCGGACGCAGTTGTCCGGCCTGATCCTGATGATGGATGCGCGCCGCCCGTTCACGGACCTCGACTGCCAGATGGTCGAGTGGTTTCTGCCGACCGGCAAGCCGATCCACGTGTTGCTGACCAAGGCGGACAAGTTGACCACCAGCGATAATGCCAAGGCGCTGCGCGAAACGCGCAAGGTGCTTGCCGATTACGCGGCGCAGATGGAAAACCCGCCGGCGCTCACCGCCCAGTTGTTCTCCAGCCTGAAGCGTCGCGGCATCGAAGAAGCGCAGCGGGTAGTGGCGGGTTGGCTGGCGTTGCCTGAAGCGCAGCCTGCCGTTGCGAAGACCGATGCGCCCGACACGCCGCAGGGCTGAGGCCACGCATCGACTTTGAACCGGCAAAAAAAAGCCCCGTTGCGAACAACGGGGACGAACTTTCCCGCCGGTTCAGGGCGGGTACCCGCTCAGGGAGGAGTAGCGGGGGACATCCTCGCTGCGCGGAGCAACACAGGGTGTCCGCGAGTATGATAGCGGGCACGCACAAAAGTTCTTTTTTCTTTCGGCGTACTACTGCTGTTGTCTGCCGCGGGCTTCTCGCGGTGACGTGCGCCACGCATTCGTCCACGACTCTCCCAAGATTCAGCCATGTCCACGTTCCCCGAGTTCCGTCCCCGCCGCATGCGTCGCGATGACTTCTCGCGCCGCATGATGCGCGAGAATCGCCTGTCGCCTGACAACCTGATCTATCCGGTCTTTATCCTGGAAGGCCAGAACCAGCGACAGACCGTGGCGTCGATGCCCGGCGTGGAACGTGTGTCCGTGGATCTGCTGATGCCGGTCGCGGAAGACTGCGTGAAGCTCGGCATTCCGGTCATCGCGCTGTTCCCGGTGATCGATCCGTCGCTGAAAACGCCTGACGGCATCGAGGCCACGAACCCCGAAGGCCTGGTGCCTCGCGCCGTGCGAGCGCTGAAGAATCGCTTTCCCGAGCTTGGCGTGCTGACCGACGTCGCGCTCGATCCGTACACGAGCCATGGCCAGGATGGCGTGCTCGACGAGAACGGTTACGTGATCAACGACATCACCGTCGAGATCCTCGTCAAGCAGGCACTTGTCCAGGCGGAAGCAGGTGTCGACATCGTCGCGCCGTCAGACATGATGGACGGCCGTATCGGCGCCGTGCGCAACGCGCTGGAAGAAGCGGGCCACATCCACACGCGCATCATGGCCTACTCGGCCAAGTACGCGTCCGCGTTCTACGGCCCGTTCCGCGATGCGGTGGGCTCGGCCAGCAATCTGGGCAAGGGCAACAAGATGACCTACCAGATGGACCCCGCCAATACCGACGAGGCCCTGCGCGAAGTCGCGCAGGACATCATGGAAGGCGCCGACATGGTCATGGTGAAGCCGGGTATGCCGTACCTCGACATCGTGCGCCGCGTGAAGGACGAGTTTCGCTTCCCGACGTACGTGTATCAGGTCAGCGGCGAGTACGCGATGCTCAAGGCCGCCGCGCAGAATGGCTGGCTCGACCACGACAAGGTCATGATGGAATCGCTGCTGGCATTCCGCCGTGCCGGCGCGGATGGCATCCTGACCTACTTCGCGCGCGACGCCGCGCGCCTGCTGCAGGCCTGAGCGGCGGATGCAGCTGCTAGGCTTCTCGGCCAACCAGGTACATCCGCTGGACACACTCGACGCGGCACGCGACTTCCTCTCCGGAAATGCGGCCGCGCGGTTTGTCTGGGCGGACTTCGGCACCGAGGAAGTCACGCCAGCGCCCGGCGCCTGGCGCGACAGCCTGATGGCGCTGACGGGTGCCCCCATCCTCGACCTGCATCTGGCCGACGCCACCAATCCTGCGCATCCGTCGTTCTTCGATACGACCCACGCGTACGACATGGTGATCTTTCGCAAGCTCACCTTCGAAACCAGCCGGCAGTTCGCCGAGGCCGAAGCCACACAATCCGTCGCGCAGCGCAAGGCATCGCGCAAGTACGCGCCGGGTTTCCTGCCGGCGCTCGCCCGCATTGATACACAGCCAGTTGCATTCTTCGTCTTCGACAACGTACTGGTGACCGTGCGGCCCTCGCCATCACGCACTATCGAGCAGGTACGCCAAAGGCTACTCGAGAGCTGTGGCGCGCCTCGCCCCGCGTCCGCGCGTGCCGGCGGCGCGGCGGCGCTGGTGCATGGCGTCAGGCCGCCAACCCGGCCCGAAGACCTCATGCTGCGGCTGCTGAACGCGATGGTCGACCGCTACTTGGATCTGCGTGCCCCGCTGACCCGGCAGCTCGATCGCTGGCAGCGGGCGCTGCTGAGCAGTCGCCATAGTTTCTCAAGCTGGGAAGGTCTGCTGGATGCGCGCATCCAGCTCAGGCGGCTGGAGCATCTCAGTGAAGAGCAGCGGGATGCGCTGCAGGAGTTTCGCGACAGTCTGCTCGACAACCGCTATAGCGCCGAAGATGCCGAAGCTACGCAGGAAGCGAGCCGCGACGAAGTCCTGCTCGTACGTATCAACGACCTGATGGAGCACATCCTGCGCGTGCTGGCGCACGCCCGGCGACTCGAGGATTCGATCGAATCCGCGGTGCAGATCCACTTTTCCGCAGTGGCCCACCGAACCAACCGGACCATGCGCGCGCTGACCGTCATCACGGCGGTCTTCATGCCGCTGACGCTCATCACGGGCATCTTCGGCATGAACTTCGCGCGAATGCCGTGGCTGCAAGAGCCTGAAGGCTTCTGGTGGTCGATCGGGTTGATGGGAGCCGTGGTCGCCGTGATCGGTGGCGTCTGGGGTCTGGGCCGCTGGCTGGATCGCTAGGACGCGGACCGGGCCGGGTCAGGTCTGCGACCGCGGCCCCAGCGCGCGCTCTAGGCTTTCGAGGAAGCGCGATGCCGATTGATAGCCGATCACCCGCACCGGGCGCTCCTGTCCATCCTTGCCGAAAAGGATGATGCCCGGCGGGCCGAACAGACCGAAACGCTTCAGTAACGCGCGATCGTCGGCATTGTTGGCCGTCACGTCAGCCTGCAACAGGACGACGTCCGCGAGTTGCGCCCTGACTTTCGCGTCCGGGAACGTCAGCTTCTCCATCTCCTTGCAACTGACGCACCAGTCGGCATAGAAATCCAGCAGCACCGGACGCCCGGCAGCGGAGGCCTGTGCGATCCGCGCATCCAGTTCGGCGATGTTCCGCACGCGCTCGAAGCGAATCTCGGCGGCATGCGGTGGCAGCGTGGCCGCCGACAGACTCAGATGGGAAAGCGGCTGCAAGGGATTGCGTCCGCCCGACGCCACACCAACGATCTGAATCGCGCCCACCAGTGCCGCCAGCAGGCCAAGCCCCTTGCCCAGTCGCACCACGCCCCGTGGGTCCGGGCCCAGGGCATCGAACGCGCCGAGATAAACGGCCGCCACAAGCAGCAGCGCCGCCCATGCCAGCATCACGACCCAAGCCGGCAGTACGGGCGTCACCATCCAGATCGCCACGCCCAGAAGCAGGAAGCCGAAGAAGCGCTTGGTAGCCTCCATCCACTTGCCCGCACGTGGCAGCAGATTGCCGGCGCCCATTCCAACCAGCATCAGCGGCACGCCCATGCCGAGAGCCATGGCCATCAGGGCCGCGCCGCCGGTGATGGCATCGCCGGTTTGCGCGATATACGCCAGCGCACCCGCGAGCGGCGCCGTGACACAGGGCCCCACGATCAGCGCGGAAATCGCCCCCATCAGGGCCGCACCGACAAACTGCCCGCTCTGCCGGCGATTCGAGGATTCGGTCAGTCGGGCTTGCCAGCGCTGCGGCATCTGCAGTTCGTACATGCCGAACATGGACATCGCGAGCGCGACCATCAAGGCTGCGAAAGCGCCAAGCACCCAGGGCGTCTGGAGCGCCGCGGCCAGGCCTTCGCCAGCCAGACCGGCCGCTACGCCCACCGTGGTGTAGACCACGGCCATGCCAAGCACGTAGGAGAGCGACACCAGGAACGCACGCCCGCGCGTGACATGCTCGCCGACGACGATCGACGAAAGAATCGGCACCATCGGCAGCACGCACGGCGTGAATGTCAGAAGAATGCCGAGGCCGAAGAACAGGGCCCCGATCAGCGCGAGATTGCGGCTGGCGAGTGCATTGGCGATCCTATCGGTGTCGTCGACCACCTTGCTTGAACGCGTCGGCGCCGCGCGATCCGGTGCAGGTAGCACTGCGGCAGGAGCCTGCGCCTCCGGCGTCGACTGAGCCGCCGCCCCACGATCGCCGAACAAGTTGCCAAGTACGGAGCCGCCGACCTTGTAGATGCTTTCCATCGGCGGATAGCAAAGCCCCTTGTCCGCACAACCCTGGGACGTCACCACGAGCGACCAGCGGCCATCTGCGGGCGCCTGCTCAACCGGCACCTTGATCACAACGGCGCCACGATACGTCTCCATGTCCTTGCCGAAGGTCTCATCGAAATGGACCTTTCCGGCAGGCATCTCCGGCTTGCCGAGTTTTACGTCAGCCGGCTGGGCTGCGAAGGAAAAGCGCTCCCGGTACAGGTAGTAGCCATCTGCCACGTCGAAGCGAACCTCGACGGTCTTCTGGTCGACCTGTCTGGCGGCAAATCGAAAGGCCTGCTCCGGCGGCAGGAAATCGTCTTCGGTCGCCGCATGTGCAACGTTCCAGAAGAAGAGGCAGGCGAATATAGTCAGCCAAAGTGCGGCGATATGTCGCACCAGATCCCCGCGCGTTGCACCGGTTTTCCACATTGTTCCGATGCTGCTACCCGTCATTACCATGTGTTGATATTCCGATACTTGAGAAGCTTCAGAAGCTTCAGACCTTGTCGTCAGCACCTGTCGCTTCGCTCCGGACCCAGTCCAGATAAGCCGGCAAACCGGCCGCCAGCGGCCATGCGACAAGCTCCGGCACGTCGTAAGGATGCGCGGCGCGGATCAGCTTTTCCAAGGCCGCGTACTGACGCTGCGTCGTCTTGATCAGCAGCGGCCATTCCTGCGCTTGCTCCAGCCTGCCCTGCCACCAGTACTCCGACTGGCATGGTGCCATCCGGTTCACACACGCCGCTACGCGCGCCTCGAGAATGGCCGCGCTCAGGCGGATCGCCGACGCCTCGTCGGGCAGGTTCGTCATCGCAATCAGTACCGACTCCGTCGGGTCCGCCGACTGAGCGGAAAGGGAAGCGTTCGAAGCGGTCATATCCAGATTCCAGCGCAAACAAGGCACAAAACAAAAGAGCCAGGCAAAAGCCTGGCTCGATTGTAGTGCCGTGTCCAGAATCCCGTCAGCGAAAGACGGGATCAGGCATCACTTATTCCGCCGCTTCTTCAGCCGGGGCTTCGGTGATTTCCGGACGATCCACCAGCTCGACCAGCGCCATCGGCGCGTTGTCGCCCTGACGGAAGCCGAACTTCAGGATACGGGTGTAGCCGCCCGGACGGGTGGCATAGCGCGGGCCCAGTTCGGTGAACAGCTTGGTAACCATGTCGCGGTCGCGCAGACGGGCGAAAGCCAGACGGCGGTTGGCAACGGTGTCCTTCTTGGCCAGCGTGATGAGCGGCTCGACAACCTTGCGCAGTTCCTTCGCCTTGGGCAGGGTGGTCTTGATCAGCTCGTGCTGGAACAGCGAGTTGGACATGTTGCGCAGCATCGCGAGACGGTGCGACGAGGTGCGGTTCAGTTTCCGCAAACCATGACGGTGACGCATGATGATTCCTTTCGATTTCAGTGTTTAACCAGCTCTTCTATCGCCTTTGCTTACGCAACGAACGGCGCGGGCCGGTGGGGCTTCCATGCCACGGGCGGAATGCCTGTGGCGCGTGCGAAGCGTGGGGCGGCGTTACCGCTGCCCCACGACTTCAATTACTTCTCCAGACCTGCGGGCGGCCAGTTCTCGAGCTTCATGCCGAGCGTCAGACCACGCGAAGCCAGGACTTCCTTGATCTCGTTGAGCGACTTGCGACCCAGATTCGGGGTCTTGAGCAGTTCGTTCTCGGTACGCTGGATCAGGTCGCCGATGTAGTAGATGTTCTCGGCCTTCAGGCAGTTGGCCGAACGCACCGTCAGTTCGAGGTCGTCGACCGGGCGCAGCAGGATCGGATCGATCTGCGGCGCGCGGCTCGAAGCAGCCTCGGCAGCCGATTCGGTGCCTTCCAGGGCGGCGAACACCGACAGCTGGTCAACCAGGATACGGGCCGACTGACGAATCGCTTCCTCGGGCGAGATCACGCCGTCGGTTTCGATGTTCATCACCAGCTTGTCCAGATCGGTACGCTGTTCCACACGCGCCGATTCGACGGCGTACGAAACCCGGCGGACCGGCGAGAACGAGGCGTCCAGCACGATACGGCCGATCACCTTGCTGGCTTCGTCGCCGAACTTGCGAACGTTACCCGGCACATAGCCGCGGCCTTGTTCAACCTTGATCTGCATGTCGAGCTTGCCACCGGCGGACAGGTGAGCAATGACGTGACCCGGGTTGATGATCTCGACGTCGTGCGGCAGTTCGATATCGGCCGCCGTCACCACGCCTTCACCGTCCTTGCGCAGAGAAACCGTGACTTCGTCGCGGTTGTGCAGCTTGAACACCACGCCCTTCAGATTGAGGAGCAGGTTGACGACGTCTTCTTGCACGCCATCGATGGTGGAGTACTCGTGGACCACCCCAGCGATCGTGACCTCAGTCGGCGCATAACCGACCATCGACGACAGCAGCACGCGACGCAGGGCGTTACCGAGCGTATGACCGTAACCGCGCTCGAACGGCTCCATCACGACCTTGGCGTGATGGTCGCCCAGCGGTTCAACGGCGATGATTTTTGGCTTGAGGAGTGCTGTTTGCATTAGGTTGTCCTTTTCAATACCCTCGGCTCGTTACACCGATAAGGCTGACGTTTGGAACCTGAGAATCCCATCGTACGATGGGCAATAAGCCCGGCGCGCCACAGAGCGCGTCGGGCTGAAAGCGAAGCCTTGCTTGAAAGGCAAGCGCTGAACCGTTCGATGATCGATTCGGCGATTAACGCGAATACAATTCGACGATCAGGCTTTCGTTGATGTCGCCGGAGATGTCGGCGCGATCCGGGGCTTGCTTGAACGTGCCTTCGAACTTCTTGGCATCCACAGCAACCCAGGTCGGGAAGCCCGACTGCTCAGCCAGCGACAGTGCTTCGGCGATACGCACTTGCTTCTTCGACTGCTCGCGCACCGACACGATATCGCCCGCCTTGATCTGGGCCGACGGAACGTTCAGCGTCTGACCGTTCACCAGGATCGCCTTGTGCGACACCAGTTGACGCGCTTCTGCGCGGGTCGAACCGAAGCCCATGCGGTACACGACGTTGTCCAGACGCGATTCCAGCAGTTGCAGCAGCTTTTCACCGGTATTGCCCTTGCGGCGATCGGCTTCGGCGAAGTAACGGCGGAACTGACGCTCGAGCACGCCGTAGATACGCTTGACCTTCTGCTTTTCGCGGAGCTGGTTGCCGTAGTCGGACGTACGGGCGCCCGAAGTGCGACCGTGTTGGCCAGGCTTGCTGTCCAGCTTGCACTTGTCGGCCAGCGAGCGGCGTGCGCTCTTCAGGAACAGATCTGTGCCTTCGCGGCGGGAGAGTTTGGCCTTCGGGCCGATATAACGTGCCACTTTATCTTCCTTTGATCGATCACGGCGCCATCATGACGCGCCATGAGTCCGTCACCGGTTGTAACGGACGGTGGGCTTATGGTTCTTCATCCGCCAACGACAGGCAGCCTGCCGCACGGAAGCAACGCAAAAGCATGACAACACGCCGGACTGCGGAGGCAATGACCCCTTCGTCCAGACGCAAAACGAAAACCTGCTGCAATCAGATTGCAGCAGGCGAACGCGCGATACTACCACAGTCCGGAGGCAAGGGATAAAAACCCCCTTGCGATTCTCCGGCAAACCAAGCGCTTAGATACGGCGGCGCTTCGGCGGGCGGCAGCCGTTGTGCGGCACCGGCGTCACATCTTCGATCACCGCGATCTTGATGCCCAGCGCGTTCAGCGCACGGACAGCCGACTCACGGCCGGGACCGGGGCCCTTGATGCGCACTTCCAGGTTCTTGATACCCTGGTCTTGCGCAACACGGCCGGCGTTCTCGGCAGCAACCTGGGCAGCGAACGGGGTCGACTTACGCGAACCCTTGAAGCCCTGGCCACCTGCGGTCGCCCACGACAGGGCGTTGCCCTGGCGGTCGGTGATGGTGATGATGGTGTTGTTGAACGAAGCGTGGACGTGCGCAATGCCGTCGGCAACGTTCTTCTTGACCTTCTTACGCGCGCGCTGGGCGGCGTTATTCGGACCTTTTGCCATTCGATTCTTCCTATGCCTTCGGCTTTACTTCTTCAGTGCCACGCCGGCCTTGCGCGGACCCTTACGGGTACGAGCATTGGTGCGGGTACGCTGACCGCGCATCGGCAGACCCTTGCGGTGACGCATGCCACGATAGCAACCAAGGTCCATCAGACGCTTGATGTTCATCGTGGTTTCACGACGCAGGTCACCCTCGACCGTGACCTTACCCACTTCATCACGAAGCTTTTCCAGGTCGGCGTCGGTCAGGTCCTTGACCTTCTTGTCAAACGGTACACCGGTGGCCTCGCAAATCTTGCGGGCGCGCGAGCGGCCGATACCGTAAATGGCCGTCAGGCCGATTTCGGTATGCTTGTGGTTCGGGATGTTAACCCCTGCGATACGTGCCATTCGTCAATCCTCTTTCCGATTAGCCTTGGCGTTGCTTGTGGCGGGGATCCGACGAGCAGATCACGCGCACGACACCGTTGCGCTTGATGATTTTGCAGTTGCGGCAAATGCGCTTAACAGAAGCCAGCACTTTCATGATTTTCCTCTTCCTTCAATTCCTGTTCGCTTCACTTCGTCCGGAAGACGATGCGTGCGCGTGACAGATCATATGGGGTCAGCTCGACAGTCACCTTGTCACCCGGAAGAATCCGGATGTAGTTCATTCGCATCTTGCCGGAGATATGGCCCAGTACTATGTGGCCGTTTTCAAGCTTGACGCGGAACGTCGCGTTGGGGAGATTTTCCAGGACCTCCCCTTGCATCTGGATGACGTCGTCTTTTGCCATACCTGAGCCTGTCCCAACCTGTTTTTAACGCAAGGTCAGGTTACCCTTGAAATTCGCCTTCTTCAGCAGCGACTCATACTGCTGCGACATGACGTAGGACTGTACCTGTGCCATGAAGTCCATCGTGACGACCACGATGATCAGCAGCGAGGTTCCGCCGAAATAGAACGGAACGTTCCAGCGCAGCACCAGGAATTCCGGCAACAGGCAGACTAGTGTGATGTAAATCGCACCAGCCAGCGTCAGGCGCACCAAGATCTTGTCGATATAGCGCGTCGTTTGCTCGCCCGGACGGATGCCCGGAATGAAGGCACCACTCTTTTTCAGGTTATCCGCCACTTCCCGGCTGTTGTACACCAGAGCCGTATAGAAGAAGCAGAAGAAAACAATCGCAGTCGCATACAGCAGGATGTACACCGGCTGACCCGGCGACAGCGTGGCAGCCAGGTCCTTGATGAACCGACCCACCGCACTCGTCGAGTCCGACGTAAACCAGCCCGCAATCGTTGCCGGGAACAGGATGATCGACGATGCAAAGATCGGCGGGATCACCCCTGCCATGTTCAGCTTCAGCGGCAGGTGCGACGACTGACCGCCGTACACCTTGTTGCCGACCTGACGCTTGGCATAGTTCACCAGAATCTTGCGCTGGCCACGCTCGATAAACACCACGGCGAAGGTCACACCCGCAATGATCGCCACGATGAAGATCGCCGCGATGATGCTCATGGAACCCGTACGAACCAGTTCGAACAGTCCGCCAATCGCATTGGGCAAGCCCGCCGCGATACCGCCAAAGATGATGATCGAGATACCGTTGCCCAGACCACGCTCGGTGATCTGTTCACCCAGCCACATCAGGAACATCGTGCCAGTCACCAGCGTGATCACCGCCGTGGCCCGGAACATCAGACCCGGTTCCAACACGAGACCAGGCTGCGATTCCAGCGCAACCGCAATCGACAGCGCCTGGAACGTGGCCAGAACCACAGTGCCGTAACGCGTGTACTGCGTAATCTTGCGTTGCCCTGCCTGCCCTTCCTTCTTCAACGACTCCAACTGCGGCAGCACGATCGTCAACAACTGCATGATGATCGACGCCGAGATGTACGGCATGATGCCGAGCGCAAAGACGGTAAAGCGCGACAGCGCACCGCCCGAGAACAGGTTGAACATCCCGAGGATGCCACCTGACTGAGACTGGAAAAGCTTCGCAAGCTGGTCCGGATCAATCCCCGGCACCGGAATATGCGCACCGATGCGGTAGACGATCAAAGCCAGCACCAGGAACATCAACCGGCGCTTGAGGTCGCCGTACTTCGCCGTGTTCCTGGCCTGCGCGCTTGCATTGGGTTTCGCCGTGGCCAAACGATGCTCCGACTGTGACTTCGCCTATGCTGCGAATGCTACTGCGTAATTACGCTTCGATCTGGCCGCCAGCGGCTTCGATCGCAGCCTTGGCACCAGCGGTGGCGCCCAGACCCTTGATCGTCACCTTGCGGGACAGTTCACCGGCCTTGATGACCTTTGCGCTCTTGACCAGCTCGCCCACCAGGCCAGCTTGCTTCAGGACCAGCAGGTCCACTTCAGCAGCTTCCAGGCGTTCGATGTCGCGCAGGGTCACTTCGGCGGTGAAGGCCTTGGTCAGCGAGGTGAAACCACGCTTCGGCAGGCGGCGATACAGCGGCATTTGACCGCCTTCGAAGCCCACCTTGTGGAAGCCGCCCGAACGCGACTTCTGACCCTTGTGACCGCGACCAGCCGTCTTGCCCAGGCCGGAGCCGATACCGCGGCCGACGCGACGCTTAGCGTGCTTCGAACCGTCAGCCGGTTTCAGGTTGTTCAGTTGCATGTTGCTCTCCAAGTCCCGATCAGGCCAGAACCTTGACCAGGTACGAGACCTTGTTGATCATGCCGCGCACGGCGGGCGTGTCCTGCAGCTCCGAAACGGAGTTCAGACGGCGCAGGCCCAGGCCACGAACGGTGGCGCGATGATCCTCGCGCGTGCCGATCAGGCTGCGCACGAGTTGCACTTTTACGGTTTTCTGCGACATTTCGTTCACCTTAGCCGAGGATGTCTTCAACCGACTTGCCACGCTTTGCGGCGATTTCTGCCGGCGTGCTCATCTTGGTCAGACCATCGAGGGTGGCACGAACCATGTTGTAAGGGTTCGTCGAACCGTGCGACTTGGTCACAACGTTCGTCACACCCATCACTTCGAAGATCGCGCGCATCGGGCCGCCGGCGATCACGCCAGTACCTTCCTTGGCGGGCATCATCAGAACCTTGGCGGCGCCGTGACGACCAACAACTTCGTGCTGCAGCGTGCCGTTCTTCAGTGCGACCTTGACCATCTTGCGACGGGCTTCGTCCATTGCCTTCTGCACGGCCACCGGAACTTCCTTGGCCTTGCCCTTGCCCATGCCGATGCGGCCATCGCCGTCACCCACCACGGTCAGCGCAGCGAAACCGAGGATACGGCCACCCTTCACCACTTTGGTGACACGGTTGACCGAGATCATCTTCTCGCGGAGGCCGTCGTCGCGTTCGTCCTGTTGGACTTTTGCTTGCATCTTTGCCATGACGTATCTCTCTGTGAGCGCTTAGAACTTGAGGCCGGCTTCGCGGGCAGCGTCAGCCAGGGCCTTCACGCGGCCGTGGAAGCGGAAGCCAGCGCGATCGAACGCGACGGTTTCCACGCCGGCAGCCTTTGCCTTCTCGGCAACACGCTTGCCCACCACGGTGGCGGCAGCGACGGTAGCGCCGTTGCCATTCAGTTCCTTGCGCACTTCTGCCTCGGCGGTCGAAGCCGAAGCCAGCACTTGCGTGCCGCACGGCGAGTACACCTGAGCGTAAATATGCGAATTCGTACGGAACACGGTCAGACGATTCACCTTCAGTTCCGCGATCTTGGCGCGGGTCTGACGTGCACGGCGCAAACGAGCGTCTTTCTTGTTCATCATTGCACCCCTTACTTCTTCTTGGTTTCCTTCAGGATGACGCGCTCGTCAGCGTAGCGAACACCCTTGCCCTTGTAGGGCTCAGGCGGACGGTACGCGCGAACTTCCGCGGCAACCTGACCGACTTTCTGCTTGTCCGCACCCTTGATGATGATCTCGGTCTGCGTCGGCGTTTCCGCCTTCACGCCTTCCGGCATCTCATGGATCACGTCGTGCGAGAAACCAAGCTGGAGCTTCAGAGCGGCGCCCTGCAGCTGAGCGCGGTAACCCACGCCAACCAGCTGCAGCTTGCGCTCGAAACCGGTGGTCACGCCCTTGACCATGTTCGCGGCCAGCGCGCGCATGGTGCCTTGCAGGGCGTTAGCTTCGCGCGATTCGTCGGCCGGTTCGAACGTCAGCGTGCCTTCGGCAACGTTGACCTTCACCAGGCTATGAATCGGCTGGGACAGCGTACCGAGCGGGCCCTTTACGGAGAGCACGCCAGCCGCCACATTAACTTCCGCGCCTTTCGGCAGCGCGATGGGAGCCTTACCTACACGGGACATGTTTGCTCCTTACGCGACGTAGCAGAGAACTTCGCCGCCCACGCCAGTGGCACGTGCCTTGCGGTCGGTCATCAGACCCTGCGGGGTCGAGATGATCGCAACGCCCAGGCCGTTCATCACGTGGGGAATGTCGCTGCGGCCCTTGTACACGCGCAGACCGGGCTTCGAAACGCGTTCAATGCGCTCGATCACCGGACGGCCGGCGTAATACTTCAGACCAATGGTCAGTTGCGCCTTGCCGCCTTCTTCCTGCACCGAGAAGTCTTCGACGTAGCCTTCGTCCTTCAGGACTTTGGCGATCGCAGCCTTCAGTTTGGACGAGGGCATGACCACCGACGCCTTCTGCACGCCCTGGGCGTTGCGAATGCGCGTCAGCATATCGGCGATAGGATCGCTCATGCTCATACTGTTTCTCCTGTAGCCTGTGCGTAATTACCAGCTGGCTTTCGTCAGACCCGGAATTTCGCCCTTGAAGGCGATTTCACGAATCTTGTTACGCGCCAGGCCAAACTTGCGGAAGGTACCGCGGGGACGACCGGTGATCGCGCAGCGGTTACGCTGGCGAGTCGGGTTCGCGTTGCGCGGGAGCTTTTGCAGCTCGAGGCGCGCCAGATAACGCTCTTCTTCCGACTTTTCTTGGTCGTCAATAATGGCCTTGAGGTTTGCGCGCTTGTCGGCGTACTTCGCCACGAGCTTTGCGCGCTTCTTCTCACGTTCAATCAGAGCCAGTTTAGCCACGGTTACCCCTTAATTACGGAACGGGAACTTGAACGCATTCAGGAGAGCCTTGGCTTCCTCGTCGTTCTTAGCCGTCGTCGTGATGCTGATGTTCAGACCACGCAGTGCGTCGATCTTGTCGTACTCAATTTCGGGGAAAATGATCTGCTCTTTCACACCGATGTTGTAGTTACCACGACCGTCGAACGATTTGCCCGACACACCACGGAAGTCACGCACGCGCGGCAGGGCCACGGTCACGAAACGATCCAGGAATTCGAACATACGCTCACCGCGCAGGGTCACCATCGCACCGATGGGGTAGCCCTGACGGATCTTGAAGCCGGCGATGGCCTTCTTGGCCTTCGTCACCACAGGCTTCTGACCGGCGATCTTGGTCAGGTCGCCGACGGCCAGTTCAATGACCTTCTTGTCATTGATGGCTTCGCCAAGGCCCATGTTCAGGGTGATCTTGGTGAAACGCGGCACTTCCATGACCGACTTGTAGCCGAACTGCTTCATCAGCGCCGGCACAACCTGTTCTTTGTAAAACTCTTGCAGACGTGCTGTCATGCTCAACTCCTATCTGTGCCCAGAATCAAGCGGCCAGGACGGCACCGGTCGTCTTCAGCACGCGCACGCGCTTGCCGTCTTCGACCTTGATACCGACGCGCGACGGCTTGCCATTGGCATCTACGAGCGCAACGTTGGAAATATGCAGCGGCATGAGCTTGTCGACCACACCACCGGTGGTGCCCAGCATCGGGTTCGGGCGAGCGTGCTTCTTGGCAACGTTCACACCTTCAACCACGACCTTGTCACCCTGCACTGCTTGCACCGTGCCGCGCTTGCCCTTGTCCTTGCCGGTCAGCACGATGACTTCGTCGCCTTTGCGAATCTTGTTCATGGCGGCTCCTTACAGCACTTCCGGAGCGAGCGACACGATCTTCATGAAGCGCTCGGTACGGAGTTCACGAGTCACCGGCCCGAAGATACGGGTGCCGATCGGCTCGAGCTTGTTGTTCAGCAGGACAGCAGCATTGCCGTCGAACTTGACGAGCGAACCATCAGCGCGGCGCACGCCCTTGGCGGTACGCACGACGACTGCGTTGTAGATGTCGCCCTTCTTCACGCGACCGCGCGGCGCTGCGTCCTTCACGGTCACCTTGATGATGTCGCCCACGCTCGCATAGCGGCGCTTGGACCCACCCAGTACCTTGATGCACAGCACTTCGCGCGCACCGGTGTTATCGGCCACTTCGAGCCGGCTTTCTGTCTGAATCATGGTGTTATCTTCCCAACTTAATCCGCCAGACTTTCTATACGAAGCCTGCCGGTCAGTCTTGGTCCCGTCGGTACCTGGCATTGCGCCCCGCACCGCTTGGGTTGATCAACTTGGAAGTCGGTAGTGCCTGTTACCCCGTAAAACATGGAGCACCAGACCCTGGCTCGCCTCACAGGCCCGCCCGGGTGATACTGCAGGGGCAAGCGCAACAAAGCGGAAGTCCAGGATTATAGCATATAATCCTGGACTTGCAAGTCATCAATACACTGTTGTGTTTAGATGACGCGCGCAGCTTCTACCAGCCGGGAAACCACCCAGGACTTGGTCCGCGACAGCGGACGGGTTTCCTGGATCTCGACCTTGTCGCCTTCCTTGTACTGGTTGGCTTCGTCGTGTGCGTGGTACTTCTTCGAACGCAGCACGTACTTGCCGTACAGGGGGTGCTTGACGCGGTTTTCGATCAGGACCGTCACGGTCTTGTCCATCTTGTCGCTCACGACACGACCCACGAGGGTACGGCGAAGCGACGTTTCAGTCTTCGCAGCTTCAGTCATTTCGCGTTCGCCTTTTCGGTCAGCACGGTTTGCACACGCGCGATGTCCTTGCGCACCTTCTTCAGCTGGCTGGTGTTCTGCAGCTGTTGGGTGGCCTTTTGCATGCGCAGGCTAAATTGGGCCTTCAGCAGCTCGGAGAGCTCCTGGTTCAGGCCTGCGGCGTCCTTGCCGCGCAGTTCGGATGCTTTCATCCTTAACTCTCCTTACGTACCGACCTGACGCACCACGAAATTCGTGGCGATCGGCAGCTTGGCGGCCGCGAGGCGGAACGCCTCACGCGCCAGCTCTTCGCTCACGCCATCCATTTCGTACAGCATCTTGCCCGGCTGAATTTCAGCCACGTAGTATTCCGGGTTGCCCTTACCGTTACCCATACGAACTTCGGCAGGCTTCTTCGAGATCGGCTTGTCCGGGAAAATCCGGATCCAGATGCGGCCGCCACGCTTGATGTGACGGGTCATCGCACGACGTGCCGACTCGATCTGACGAGCGGTCAGGCGACCACGGCCCATTGCCTTCAGGCCGAATTCGCCGAAAGACACGGCGTTACCACGGGTAGCCTTACCCGTGTTGCGGCCCTTCTGCTCCTTGCGATACTTCCTACGCTTCGGTTGCAGCATTGTTATTCTCCACTCTTCGCATCTGCGCCAGGCGCAGCACGACGACCAGCACCGGCACCACCGCGGCGGTTGCCAGCCGGACGGCCTTCACCTTCGCGGCGACGGCCTTCCGGACGACCCGGGCGACGACGACGGTCTTCTTGCGGCTCTTCAACCACAGGCGCATCGTTGCGGCCCAGGTGATCACCCTTGTAGACCCACACCTTGACACCGATGATGCCGTAGGTGGTTTCGGCTTCGGAGAAGCCGTAGTCGATGTCGGCGCGCAGGGTGTGCAGGGGCACACGGCCTTCGCGGTACCACTCGGTACGTGCGATTTCGATACCGTTCAGACGACCCGAGCTCATGATCTTGATGCCTTGGGCACCCAGACGCATCGCGTTCTGCATCGCGCGCTTCATGGCGCGACGGAACATGATGCGGCGCTCGAGCTGCTGCGTGATCGAATCGGCGATCAGCTGCGCATCGGTTTCCGGCTTGCGGATTTCCTCGATGTTCACGTGCACGGGCACACCCATGCGACGTTGCAGCTCGGCCTTCAGCAGTTCGATGTCCTCACCCTTCTTGCCGATCACCACGCCCGGACGCGAGCTGTAAATGGTGATACGTGCATTACGGGCAGGACGCTCGATCACGACGCGGCCAACCGATGCGTTCTTGAGCTTCTTCTTCAGGAACTCGCGAACTTCGATGTCTTCTTTCAGCATGCCGGCGAACTTCGTGTTGTTGGCGTACCAACGCGAAGCCCAGTTACGGCTGACGGCCAGACGGAAGCCAGTCGGATGAATCTTCTGTCCCATCGTGACTCCTTAGTTGCCGAGCGTCACAGTGATGTGACAGGTTTGTTTCTCGATGCGGTTGCCGCGGCCCTTCGCCCGTGCGGTGAAGCGCTTGAGCGAGGTTGCCTTGTCGACGAAGATCGATTTGACCTTCAGCTCGTCGATGTCAGCGCCTTCGTTGTGCTCAGCGTTGGCGATGGCCGATTCGACCACCTTCTTCACGATCCCGGCGGCCTTCTTCGGGCTGAAAGCCAGGATGTTGAGCGCACGCTCGATCGGCAGACCACGGATCTGGTCAGCGACCAGACGCGTCTTCTGGGCGGAGATGCGGGCACCGCGATGAATCGCTTTCACTTCCATGATGGCACCTTACCTCTTCGCTTTCTTGTCAGCCGCGTGGCCCTTGAACGTGCGAGTGATCGCAAATTCGCCGAGCTTGTGGCCAACCATGTTTTCCGTCACGTACACCGGCACGTGTTGACGGCCGTTGTGCACGGCGATCGTCAGGCCGATGAAGTCCGGCAGAATGGTCGAACGACGCGACCATGTCTTGATGGGCTTCTTGTCCTTGCCGCCAACGGCCGCTTCCACCTTCTTCAGCAGGTGGCCGTCGCAGAACGGACCCTTTTTTGCGGAACGAGTCATATCTTTAGCTCCTACCTACCGATTAGCGCTTGTGGCGGCGCTGGACGATCATGCTGTCCGTGCGCTTGTTGCTGCGGGTACGGTAACCCTTAGCAGGGGTACCCCACGGCGACACAGGATCGCGACCAGCAGCAGTCTTGCCTTCACCACCACCATGCGGGTGGTCGACCGGGTTCATCACCACGCCGCGAACGGTCGGGCGAATACCGCGCCAGCGAGTTGCACCGGCCTTGCCGATGACGCGCAGGCTGTGCTCTTCGTTGCCCACTTCACCGATGGTGGCGCGGCATTCGATATGCACGCGACGCACTTCACCGGAGCGCAGACGAACCTGAGCGTACAGGCCTTCGCGGGCCAGCAGCACGGCGGAACCACCAGCAGCACGCGCAACTTGCGCGCCCTTGCCAGGCAGGATTTCCACGTTGTTGATCGTGGTACCAACCGGGATATTGCGGATCGGCAGGTTGTTACCAGCCTTGATCGGCGCTTCCGAGCCGTTCATCAGGGCTTGGCCGGCCACCATGCCCTTCGTGGCGATGATGTAGCGGCGCTCGCCGTCGGCGAACAGCACCAGCGCGATGTTCGCGCTGCGGTTCGGATCGTATTCCAGGCGCTCGACCTTGGCGGCGATGCCGTCCTTGTCGTTGCGCTTGAAGTCGACCACGCGGTAGTGGTGCTTATGACCACCGCCCTTGTGGCGGGTGGTGATATGACCATTGTTGTTACGACCCGACTTCTGGAATTGCTTTTCCAGCAGCGGAGCGTGCGGGGCGCCCTTGTGAAGGTCCTTGTTGACCACCTTCACCATCGAGCGACGACCCGGGGAAGTCGGCTTGGTCTTGACGAGTGCCATGATTACTTGGCCTCCGCTTCAAAATTGATTTCCTGACCCGGCTTCAGCGACACGTAAGCTTTCTTCACGTGGTTGCGACGGCCCATGAAGCGGCCAAAGCGCTTTTGCTTGCCCTTCTGGTTCAGGATCTGAACGGACTGCACCTCGACCTTGAACAGCAGTTCGACTGCGGCCTTCACTTCTGCCTTGTTGGCATCGCGAGCCACTTCGAACACGACTTGTTCATTCTTGTCGGCTACCAGGGTTGCCTTTTCGGAAACCACCGGCGCGAGCAGCACCTGCATCAAACGATGATCGTTCTTGGCTACTTGCGTCATTTCAGCAACTCCTCGATCTGCGCGACAGCCGCCTTCGTCACCAGCACCTTCTTGTAGTGCACGAGCGACAGCGGATCAGCATGACGCGGCTCCACGACTGCCACGTTCGGCAGGTTGCGCGAAGCCAGGTAGAGGTTCTCGTCGAGGTTGTCGGTGATGATCAGCACCGAGTCCAGGCCCATGGCCTTGAACTTGTCGGCCAAGAGCTTGGTCTTGGGCGCGTCGACAGCGAAACCGTCCACCACGTTGATACGACCTTCACGTGCGAGCTGCGAGTAAATCGAGCGCATACCAGCACGGAACATCTTCTTGTTGACCTTCTGGCTGAAGTTCTCTTCCGGCGAATTCGGGAAGATACGGCCACCGCCACGCCACAGGGGCGAGGACGACATACCGGCACGAGCACGGCCCGTACCCTTCTGGCGCCACGGCTTCTTGGTCGTGTGCTTGACCTCTTCACGATCCTTCTGCTTACGGTTACCGCTACGCGCGTTGGCCTGGTAAGCGACGACGATCTGGTGAACGAGGGCTTCGTTGTAGTCACGGCCGAACACTTCGGCAGACGCGGCAACGCCGGCGCCGATTTGACCGTTGTCCTGGAGGAGCTTGAGTTCCATTACATGCGCTCCTTAAGCTTTGGCCTTGACGGCCGGGGTCACGATGACCTTGCCGCCCTTGGAACCGGGGATGGCGCCCTTGACCAGCAGCAGCTTGCGCTCTGCGTCGATCTTGGCGATCTCGAGGTTTTGCACGGTGCGGGTAGCGTCACCCAGGTGACCCGTCATGCGCTTGCCCGGGAACACGCGGCCCGGATCCTGTGCCATACCGATGGAACCCGGAACGTTGTGCGAACGCGAGTTACCGTGGGTGGCACGACCCGATGCGAAGTGGTGGCGCTTGATGGTACCGGCGTAGCCCTTACCGATGCTCACGCCCTGCACGTCGATCTTCTGGCCAACCTGGAACAGGTCGACGGAGAGCGAGCTGCCAGCTTGCAGCTCGGCAGCCTTGGCTGCATCGATGCGGAATTCTTTGATGACTTCGCCAGCTTCCACACCGGCTTTGGCGAGGTGACCCGCCAGCGGCTTGGTAACGCGGCTTGCGCGTCGGCTGCCAAAGGTGACTTGAACGGCGGTGTAACCGTCGGTCTCGTCCGTCTTGATTTGCGTCACGCGGTTGTCGCCGACCTCGACCACGGTAACGGGAATCGAATCACCGTCGTCCGTGAAAATACGGGTCATGCCAACCTTGCGACCTACAAGGCCAAGGCTCATGGTTTGCTCCATTCCCAGCTGCGATTGGCCGGGGCTGATTGATACACGAAAACTGTGTGAGTGCGGGTTGCGCGAAAGAAATTGCGCACGACCAAAACGGTCCCCGCTACCCGGAGAAACGGGTAGCCTTACACTATAACGCAGGAGCTTGGAAAGGGCAAGTTCAATTGCCGAATCCCGCGCAGAACCACGTCCGTAGCGGCAGAATTCGGCGAAATTGCGGCGTAAAGCCAACTCGTGGCGGCGCGATGGCCGCCGAAGTGTGCATTTCAGGCGGCCACGCGGACGAAATCACCCCCATAGAACACCAGCGGATCACCTTCCGAGGCGGCAAAATCCTCTACCGCACCGACGATCAGCAGGTGATCGCCGAGCGGGTCGGCGCGCTCGACACGGCACGAAAGCGTCGCGAGCGCCTCGTCAAGATACGGCACGCCACGCGGACAGCGCCAATGCGGCACGCCGGCGAACTTGTCGGGCTGTGGCCTGGCGAAGCGACGCGCCAGTTCGTCGTGCCCGGCCCGGAGGATGCTCACGCCGAACGCCTCTCCTGACTGAAACAGTGCCGCATTGGGCGAATGGCGCGCCAGGCTCCAAATGATCAACGGCGGATCCAGCGACAGCGAGGCGAACGAGTTCACGGTCAGCCCCACCGGCCGGCCTTGCGGGGCGCACGCGCCAATGATCGCCACGCCCGTCGCGAACCGTCCGCAGACCCGTCGCAGGGCCCGGGGATCGGGCGCGCCCGATGACGCGCTTCCGACTATCTTGGTCGAGTCCATGTCACGCTGCCTTGGCCAGTTGCTGGTCGATCAACTGCTGACATGCCACCGGATCGGACCACCACGGGAAGAAATCCGGTGGATTGTCGAATCCGTTGGCAATGCGCGCGGCCAAAGCCGGCAACTGGCCCGCGGCGCCCAGGAGGCCGAGGATATGAGGCGGCGGCGGGGTCAGCAGCGAGTTGGTCCAGTTGACCACATCGCCCGCATACGCCCAGTACCGCTCGAACGTCTGGTTCATCCAGTCCGCGTCATAGGGAAGCCCGTCCCGCGCGAGGATGGCATCCAGATAGACCTTGCAACACTTGGCGGCGTTGTTCGAACCCTGGCCAGTGATGGGATCGTTGACGACCACGGCGTCGGCCATGCCGAACACCAGTCGACCGGAAGGCAAGGTCAGTACCGGCTTGCGCACCGTCGGCGCGAAGCGGCCCGACAGGATGCCGTTGGCATCGGTCAGCGCCACGGCATCGCAACGCTCGGCCTCCCAGGGTAGATAGGTACGCAGGATGCGCAGGCTCTCCTCGAGGTGTGCTTCCGGCGTGCGCGCTTCGGACCAGCGGTCCATGTCGCCGCCCGGTACCCCTTCGAACACCATGATCTCGCATGGCCCGGATAGCGTAAGCGCTGGGAACACGAAGTACTCCCCTACCCCCGGGATGAGGTTGAAGCAAACCCGCGAGAAGGGTGTGCGCGGCAACATGCCGGTGACGTACGTCAGCGCCAGCGCGCGTTGTGGCGCGCTGAAAGGGCTGCGTGCGGCGTCGCGCTCGAAGCGGCTGACGATCTCTCCCTTGCCGGCGGCCAGCAGCACCAGGTCGTGCTCGAGCGTCAGGGCCTCCAACTCATCCAGCCCAACATCGACAATGCGCAGATCGCCGCCGCGTTCGACAAAGGCATCCATCCACGCCGGCATCTTCAGACGCTGGTCCACTGCCTGCGCCACGCGGTCCAGCGGGGCCGCCCAGTCGATCAGCTTCTCGCCACGTCGTTCAGGATGGGGAATGGCCAGGCCGATACCTTCCACCGGCGGGCAGGCATCCTCCCACCAGTTGAGATCGAGATCGCGCTCGGTCTGCAACGCGCGGTCGAACATGCATTGGCTGGACATCACCTTGCCCGCGCGAATCTGGTCCGCGGTGCGATTAGACAGCAAGGTCACCCGATAGCCTCTGGCCTGCAGCCCCAGGGCCATCTGTAATCCGGACTGGCCGGCACCGACGATGGCAATACGTTGGCTCATGGTTGTCTCCGTGATCTGTTTTCGGAAGGCGATTCAGCCAGCCAGCTTGCCGATGGCCGGCACGTTCTGTTCAGGGCCCATGGCGGCGTATCCGCCATCCACCGCGTAGTCCGCTCCGGTGACGAAGCTGGCGTGATCCGAGCAGAGAAACAGGACTACCTGTGCGACCTCGTCGGGCTCGCCAACGCGTCCGAGCATGTGGAAGGGCGCGGCCACGGCATCGGTGCGCGCGCGGTTGCCACCGCTGACTTCGTCCATCAGCCGGCACCAGGTCCATCCCGGCGAGACGGCATTGACGCGGATGCGGTCCGGCGCGAGGTCCATCGCCATGCTGCGCGTCAGTTGCGCCATGGCGGCCTTGGATACCGGATAGAGCCAGCGCCCGGTCTGCGCGACCCGCGCCGAGATGCTGGTGAAATTGACGATGGCACCGCCGCCACGCGTGCGCATGTGCGGGTGCACGGCCTGCGCCAGCATGACGCCGGACACCACGTTCACATCGAGTGCCGCCAGCCAGTCAGCGCGGGAAGAGCGAAAGCCATCATCCAGATAGGTGCAGGCCAGGTTGACCAGAAAATCCACGCCGCCGAAGCGGCTGACCACCTGCGCCACCGCGCTGCGGACCTGATCGTCCTGGGTGATGTCGGTGGGCACGAACATGGCCATCGGTCCCAACGACGCCGCCACGCGCTCGCCGCCGGCGGCGTCGATATCGAGAATCGCCACGCGGGTGCCCGCTTCGGCAAATGCGCGGGCAACCCCCGCGCCGATCAGTGTGGCGCCGCCTGTGACGATGGCTACTTTGTCCTGCAAGCCTTGCATGATGGTGTCTCCTCTGTTGATGTGCGGGGCGGCCTCTGACGTGCCGTCCCCGCGTTCAGCCCGTTCCGCGACGTGGGCCGGGGGCGTTACTTGCCTTCGCTCTCGCTCCAGCGCGCCATCAGCGTGTTGGATGGCAGGGTTTCGTCCAGCAGCTTGCGTGCCGTCTCGATTCCGGCCACGGGCAGCCCCTTGGGATCGAGCAGGCCGACCTGTACCAGCACGCTGGCCTGGTCCCAGTAGATATGCTCGTGATAGAGCTTGTCGCCACGGAACTTGATGATGGCGATCAGCGGGATCTCTACGCGCTTGCCGGTTGGAGGCACGCCGGGGAGCATCCAGTCGATCTCGCAGGTGTGGGTAAAGCAGAAGAGGATCTCGTCCACTACCTGGCTGGCGCCGATCGTGCGGGACAGCGGAATCAGCGTGGTGTCGGGCGGATTGCTGTGGACGAAGTGGTGCTGGTAGAAGCGCTTGAGCTGCCGGTAGCCCACGCCACCGGTCATCGTCGGGATGTGGTTGACGTATGGCTCGGCCACCATCGTAGCCATCGTGGCATCGACATCGCGCGTGGCGAATTCGTACTCGCAATGCTTATCCCACAGCGCGGAGAAATCGTAGTGCGGGCCCATCTCGGCGCGGAACGCCGCGATCGAACGCTGGTGCGCCATCAGGGCCGAGGCCTTGTCGAAGTGCTCGCCGCCGGTGCGCGCGAACGCGTGATCCATCCCCGGATAGACGTACAGTTCGACACCGGGTTGGCCGGACAGCGCTTCGCGGATGCTCGCCTGCGCCTCGGGCGGGCAGAAGCCATCGCGCTCGGCGACATGCAGTACCAGCCGGCCACGGATGTTTTTGGCCTCGCCAAGCGCGCGCTCGATACCAACCCCGTAGTAGCCGACGGCACAGGCTACGTCCGGCAGTCGGCACGCCGCCAGATAGGCCAGCTTGCCGCCGAGGCAGAAGCCGAGCACACCGGTCTGGCCAGCGCATTCGGGGCGTTGGCGCAGCGTGGCGAGGGCGGCGCCGACGTCCTGCACGCCCTTATCTTCGTCAAATTGCTGGTACAAGCCGAGCGCACGCTGGAAGTCCGCCCCACGGTCGGATAGCTCGATCCCGTGCTCGATGCGCCAGAACAGATCCGGCACCAGCACGGTATAGCCTTCCTCGGCGTAGTAGTCGGCCACCTGCCGCATGGTGGCGTTGACGCCGAAGATCTCCTGGCACAGCACGATGCCCGGGCCCTTACCTACTGCCGGAGTGGCGAGATAGCCACTGAAGTTGCCGTCCTGGGTCTGGATCTGGATGGTCTGGCCCATGCCTTTTGCTCCTGTATGTTTTGTGGGTATGGCCGCCGTGCGTGCCCCGCCGTTGCCTTCATGATCGGAGACCCGCACCGCAGCAAACTAGCCGCCTAGTGCAGCGGCTATCCGATTAGTGCAGGAAAGTGCGTCCCCGTTCAAGGGGGACGTGGGGGCCGGAGACGAATCCGCTATAGTGGTGCGCAGCGAATCAGCCGCTGCGCACTGTGCCAGCCGGCTGACAACAGCCGGAATCACGCGGCGCGCACGTTCGGTCAAGGTGGCGATCCACCGGCAGAAGCGGCAGCGCCCAGGCCGGCCCCGCCAGGAGCGAGACATGCCGCAGATGCCCCCCACTGCCCCGGCCATGGTGCCGCTGGCAGGTGCCCTGCTTCACGACACCGGCCGTCTGGTGTTCGATTCGGACGACCTCGACACCACGCGTGCACGGGTTGCGTCGGTCTTCAAGCCCCATCGACTCACCCTGCATGGCAATGCGCTGCGTGCGCGAATGCATCACGTGCCCGTGGGCGCAGTGTCCTTCAACCGGCTCAGTTACGGCGGAGACGTGACCATCGACCCAGGCCCGCTGGGCGATTTCTTGCTGATACAGATGCCGATGGCTGGCCAGGCGGATATTCACTGCGGCGGGCAGCACGTTGTCTCGGATTCGGAATGCGCCTCGGTGCTGACACCGAGCGAACCCCTGCGGATGCGGTGGAGCGCCGACAACGACCAACTCATCGTACGCATCGAGCGCAGCGCACTGGAACGCGTTTGCGCGGCATATCTGGGCCGGCGACCGAACCAGCCGCTGCGCTTCCAGCTCGGCATGGCCTGGCGCAACACGGGGTGGCAGTCGCTCGTCCAGTATCTGGCCGACACCTTGAACCACGCGCCGCAAACCGCGAGCCACCCGCTAACTGCCTGCCAGCTCGAGCAATTGGCAATCGGCACATTGCTGACGTTCCAGCCGCACAGCCTGTCCGACGTGTTACGCGAACATGGCAAGCCGCTGGCGCCAAGGCACGTGAAGGTTGTCGAGGAATACATCCATGCCCACGCCGATGCAGCGGTGACGCCCGCGCTGCTCGCCGAGATGGCGGGGGTCAGTCTGCGCAGCCTGTATGCGGGATTTCGCGAGCATCGGGGCCTGAGCCCGATGACCTATCTGCGCACGGTCCGCCTGGAACGCGTGAGGCAGGATCTGCTCAATGACGCAACGCTGTCTTCGGTAACGGCCGCCGCGTTGCGCTGGGGCTTTGCTCACCTGGGGCGATTCAGCGTCGAATACCGGCGTGCGTTTGGGGAGTGCCCAGGAGAAACCTTGCGACGACGCGGTCGGGGCTGAGCCAGGCAAGAAACCGGGTCACCACAAAACAAAAACGGCGAACCGAAGTTCGCCGTTTTGCTGCAACAGGCCGCCGATGCGGCCCGAAACATATTTACACCTTGATCTCGACGTCCACGCCTGCCGGCAGGTCGAGCTTCATCAGCGCGTCGACGGTCTTATCGGTCGGGTCGACGATGTCCATCAGGCGCTGGTGAGTGCGGATCTCGAACTGATCGCGGCTGGTCTTGTTGACGTGCGGCGAACGCAGGATGTCGAAGCGCTGGATACGGGTCGGCAGGGGCACGGGACCCTTGACGATAGCACCGGTACGCTTGGCGGTATCCACGATTTCGGCTGCCGACTGGTCGATCAGGCGATAGTCGAAAGCCTTCAGGCGGATACGGATCTTCTGGTTCTGCATGATTGTTCCTTAAAAGAGCGATGGGCCAGTGGCCCGGATAAAAGGGGACATGCCCGCGGGCATGTCCCAGGAAGATTGCTTAGTCGAGGATCTTTGCCACAACGCCGGCGCCGACGGTACGGCCACCTTCGCGGATAGCGAAGCGCAGACCTTCTTCCATGGCGATCGGGGCGATC
>NZ_JWMB01000061.1:0-105629 GCF_000812445.1 Cupriavidus sp. SHE
GCCAAGAATGCAGGCTGTCAACAGCAATCTACGAAATCAAAATTGAAATGTAGATGCTGACCTACAACACCGAATCAACAGCCTTTTCCGAATACCCAGAAAAGGCCGCTTCCGAAGAAGCGGCCTTGTCATTCCTGGCGTGGTTCACGCCTGCTTGGCGTGATCGTGGCCGTAGCGGTTCAGGTAGCGGTACTTGCCGAAGTGGTAATGCGAGCGGTACCAGCGTCCTTCGATCTTGAGCCCATTGAACAGCACGCCCTTGATCTCGCCACCTGTCTGCTCCACCAGGCGGCGTGCGGCGGTAAGTTCGGCGGTCGTGGTCTTGTCAGCGCGAGCCACCATGAACACCGCGCCGGCCTTCGGGGCCAGGATGCCGGCATCGGATGCCGCCAGAACCGGAGGCGTGTCGATCAGCACGAGGTCATAGCGTGAACGCAGCTCCGCGAGCAGCGTGTCCATGCCGGGGCTCTGCAGCAGGTCCGCCGCAAGCGGCGGCTCCGCGCCGGTCGCGATGAAGTCCACACCGGGCGCCACGTCGTGCTGGATGACCTGGTCGAGCCGCGTGCCAGTCAGTGCCTCGGTCAGGCCGGGTTTGCGCGACACATTGAAGCGCTCGTTGAGCAGACCACGGCGCAGGTCGCTGTCGACCAGAATCACCTTGCGCCCGGCGGCGGCCGCGACCACAGCGAAGTTGACGCTGACAAACGACTTGCCGGCCTCGGGCGACGGGCCCGTGAAGACCACGACGTTGTTGCGCTGCGCGGAGAGCAGCGCGAACTGCAATGCCGTGCGGAACGCACGCAGGCTTTCGATGGCCGGATCGTCCGGCTGGTCGAGTGCCAGCACATCGCCGCCGCTCTCCTTGTTGCGTGCCAGGCGGGCCTGGTTCGGACTCATGGGAATCGTGGCGTAGACGGTCATGCCGCATTGCGTCTCGATCTCTTCGGCGTCGGTGATGCCGCCATCGAAGACGCGGCGCACCCCAACCGCGAGCAGTCCCATGACGACAGCCATCGCCACCGATACGCCCGTGACCAGCATCCGGTTTGGACGCACCGGCTTGATCGGCACGTCGGCGGCGTCGATCAGGCGTGCCGTGCCGACCTTGCTGGCCTTCAGCAGCCGCAGTTGCTGCACGTCATTGAGCAAGGACTGGTAAAGCTCCGTGTTGACCTTCACATCGCGCATCAGGCGCACCACATCCTGTTCCACGTCCGGCAGCTTCTGGATCTTGCCGGAGACGCCGTTGAGCTGCGCGGTCAGGCCTGCGATCTGGCTATCCAGGATTTCGATCGTGGGGTGATTCGCGGTGAAGCGCACGATCAGTTCCTGGCGCTTCTGACGCAGTTCCTGCAGCTTGCCCTGGATCTGCACCGACTGCGCCAGGATCAGCTTCGATTCCTCGCTGAGGTCGATCGTGCCGCGCTGGTTGCGCATCGCGTTGTAGCGTGCCTCGGAGGTTTCCATCTGCTGCTTGAGCTGCGGCAACTGGCTTTCGAGGAAGTTCACCGACTTCTCGGCTTCCGCGGCCTTGCGGCGCAGGTTCTGGTCCACGTACTCGGTGGCGATCTCGTTCAGGATGGCGGCGGCCGTGACGGCCGATGTGTCCTCCAGCGCCACGCCGATCACGCCGCTCTGCTTGCCGCGCTCGCCGATCATCAACTGGTCCTGCAGGTTGGCGATGGCGGTGGCGCGTGGCACGCGGCGCACGCGGAACTGGGTGCCGGCGCGCGCGTCCAGCTGGCTGATGTCGATCGAGACGGTGCCGCTGTCCGTGGCTACCGTCAGCGGCTGGCCGACCGTGCCTTCGGCGGATTTCTCGCTGCTGGCGAACTCGAGCCGGTACTTGCCGTCGCCCAACGCTGTCACCACCATGCGGCGGTCTTCCATCTGCTCCGGCACGTCGAGCCGGTCGACCACGATCGACTCGCTGCCCCAGGCGAACCCGCCAAAGCCGAATAGCCCCGGCTTCGACAGCTCCTTGTTGTAGCTGGCGATCGATGCGCCGATAAGCGGGAAATAGCGTGGCTTGGCGTCGATGTCGAGACGCAGCGTTTCCACTGCCTTGCCCACTACCGCACGTGAGCGCAGCAGTTCCATCTCGGCCGTGGCTGCCGGTTTCACGTCGAGCCCCGGCGAAATGCTGGCGATCAGCTTGCTCGCGTTATTGGTCGGGTTGGATTCCTCCACCTGGACCATGATGTCGGCGCGGTAGATCGGGCGGGCCATCAGCGCGTACAACAGGCCGACGCCGAGGATCGTCCCCGCGACGACGAGGAAGGTCCAGCGATAGCGAATCAGCACATCGACATAGGACGTCATGTCGACGGCGTTGTCGCTTTCCTCCCATGGCTCTGGCGAGGGCTCTCGGAAATGCCTTACGTTACTCATCATGCCCCTCCGTGGCGGTGTGCCGGTTCTGCCGCATGAATTCTTGCCGACCAGGATTCAACCCCCATCTTGATCAGCCCAAGCGCGATGACGAACATGCTCATCGATCCGCTGAACGGATCTGGCACGTCGGTCTGTTCCTGTTCGCACAGGCGATAGGTCTTGCCGCGCGCCTGGGGGTACATGTCCTCCAGCGCGTCGCGTTGCTCTTCATCCATGACCAGCACGAGGTCCGCGCCGGCGACGAGCGCCGCGCTCACGGCGCGCGCGCGGTGGTCGGTCAGATCGCTGCCCTCCACCGCCAGCAGGCGCACCGCGCGCGGATCGGCCGCGGCGCCTACCGGTGGTGCCAGGCCCGCTGACAGCACGCGGCACTGCGGCAGCGCGCGGCCAAGCAGTGCCGCCGCCATCGGGCTGCGGCAACGGTTCCCGATACACACCACGAGGATCGACCGGATGAATGCTGCTTCCTTTTCCTCTCTCATGACTTCCATGTCTTATGGCTTGACAATGGTGGCCGTGCCGACGACCGGCTGGATCAGCAGCGTCATCACACGGCTCCAGCGCACGAGGTCACGCGCATCCACGTAGACCACGTCCTTGGGTTCGAGCTCGAAGCTCTCGGCGATGGCCAGCGCCACCGGCGACGTGCCGTCGAGGTGGTACACCTTCGGCTTGCCGTCGGTGGCCCGGCGAATCACAAAGATCTGTTCGGCGTTGGCCGACGACGGATTCACACCACCGGCATCGCCCAGTGCTTCGTTCAGCGTCATGCGGCCGTTGCGCATCAGTAGCGACGACGGCTTGACCACCTCGCCTGTCACGAAAATCTTGCTGTCCTCGCGTTGCTCCACGCGAACGATGTCGCCCGATTGCAGCAGAATCCGTGCGGGGTCCGTACCCTTGGTCAGCAGTGCCGGAATGTTGACGTACCAGCTGCGTTCACCACGTGTGACACGGACGCGGCTGTTGTCGCCGGTCAGGTTAAGCACGCCGCCGGCGCGGTTCAGCGCCTCGACCAATGTCATTGGCGCATCGTCGATCGCCAGCATCCCCGGGGTCTTGACCTCCCCATCCACGTAGACGCGCTGGCTGCGGAATCCGAGCACGCGCACGGTCATCTGCGGGTCACGCACCACGCGCGACAGGATGCGCGCCATCTCGTCGCGCACTTCGTTGGCGGTCTTGCCTGCCACCCGCATCACCCCGGCGTAAGGAAACTGGATATCACCCGCGGGGCTCACCACGTAGCCAGGCATATTGGAGCCACCGCTCGACGTCGGAATCTCGAAGGCCGCGCCGATGCTGTACGTCTGCGTTGGGAACACCAGTTCGGGGTGGTCCCAGACCACGACCGAGATGATGTCGCCCGGGCCGATACGGTAAGGCGTTGGCGTGCCGTACAGTTCCTCCACGCCGGCATTGGTCGGCTTGGAGTGCGCCTGCTGTTCGTGCACGAGGTCGAGCGTGATGGGTGTGACATCGGGCATCGCGTTCGGGCTCACCGCATTGACCGGCGCACTGGAGCTGAACTGCATCCCCGGAGACACCGCGCACGCGCTCAGCAGCAGCGCCGCGCAGGCCATGGCAAGCGTGGCTCCCAGCGTATGAAACGATCCGGCATCCTGCCTGCAGGCGGCGTGGTCAGGGCATCTCTTCACGGCATCCTCTCCGCAGTCGTTGAAACGAGCGCGGACATCGCAGTCCCGCGCATTTACGTGCATCGTAGGAGCCTGCAATGTGCGCTATCGGTGCGTTTCACCACATTGACGTCCGAAGGACTGGCCTAATGGCCTTTGTCGCGCCGATGTGTTGCGCGGCGCACGGAAGGCCCCTTGACGTGCCGCGTATCGTTCGCACCACTGGCCGCGCATCCGGCCCGTCGGCGCATTCTTGCCGCACCAAAAACAAGGAGGGGGAAGCATGAAGGGCGTGATCATCAACGCCGACGATTTCGGCTATGACGACGATACGTTTCAGGCCACTGTTGCCTGCTTCGACGCTGGGCTGCTGACCAGCGCTACGATCCTGGCGGGCAGCCCGGCGACAGCACGCGCCTGCCAGTACGCGCGAGACAATCACAGCCGGTTCTCGTTCGGGCTGCACTTCAATATCGTGGAAGGGCGGCGCCCGCATGGCGCGTCTTCCACGCTGTGCCGCAAGGACGGCTCGCTGTTCCCGCCGAAGATCCAGCGCGCCCGCGCGATGGCGGGCCTGATCGACGCCGCCGATATCCGGCGCGAGTTCCGGCTCCAGCTCGACGAACTGCGCGATCACGGCGTGAACGTGTCGCACGTCGATGGGCATGGCCATCTGCACAAGTACCCCGCCGTCATGCGGGTGCTGCGCGACGAAATGCTGCGCGCCGGCATCGAGCGTGTCCGGCCGCCGCAGAACTGCTACTTCCTGAAGAACCACATGCGCGGCGCGATGAACGTGATGCTGCTGCGCCACTTCAACGGCCTGCGCAGCCCGGACTTCTACGTGGGCGCGGATACGCGTCAGCAGGGATGGGCGCTGCGGTTGCCGGCCATGCTGCCAGAAGGCGTGACCGAGATGTCGGTGCACCCGGGATTCGCCGAGCCATGGCGCCGGGAAGAAGGTGAGCCGCTGATGCATCCGACGCCCCTTGCCACGGCGTTCAGGCAGGCCGGGGTCGTGTTGATGCGCTATCACGACATTTGACCGATATCTGACCCGCCCTTGCCGCTGCCCCGGTCAGTCGGGGCAGTGGCTGATATCCGCCACCGCGCGCGCCAGAACGGCCTCGGCGCGTCCGCGTTGAGCCTGGAAGTCGGCGAGCAGCGCGGCACGCTGCCCTTCGGCCTGCGTGTGGGCCTGCGTGTCAGCGAGCATCATGTTCCGCAGGTAAGCGATGGCGGCTTCGGCAAAGTCCGCGTCGGCCGGCACCAGCACGCCATTGCGCTCGTCGATCATGGACCCGATACAGCCACGGTCATGCGCAACGACGGGCACACCATGGCTGTGCGCTTCAAGCACGATCAGCGGGGCCGCTTCGTTGTGATAGGTCGTCGGGAACATCAGCACGTCGATATCCTGGAAGAACGCCTCCTTCTCCGTGCCATGAATCGGACCGAGGTAGCGCGTGCAGGGCGTGCGGGCCAGTTCCGTATCGAACCTCGCGCGGATATCGCGTGCCACTGGCCCCGCGATCCGGGCGCAAACCGGGATGCCGATCTCCTGCGCCAGACGCACTACCTCCAGAAATGTGAAGATTCCCTTGGCGGCGGTGATGTTCGACAGGAAACCGACGTTGATCACTTCCGAATGCCGGCGGGCCGGCGCCTCTGCCGATGTCGATGTCGATGCAGGCAGGTCGATGAGGCTCAGGTTGGACAGTACCTGGACACGGTCCGGGGTCAGCCGGTAGAGGCGGGCCAGCTCCGCGCGCATCCGGTCGCACAGCGTCAGATGCCTGCCGCGCGGCGCGCAACGCAGGATCAGACGCGTGTACCACGTGGGCCGGTTGATGTACGCGAAGCTGTGATGATGGAAGTAGATGTCCATGCCGGACCAGTGCGCCAGTGCCACGAAAGGGGCGTCGAGCAGTTGGCCAAGACCGCCAGAGAGCCCCATGTACAGCGTATGCGGCCGGTTGCCGGGCTTGCGGTCCGTCACGAGCCGGACCATGCGCCAGAGTTGCCGTGCGCGATTGCCCAGCGCGTGTAAGCCGCCGAACCGGCCGGACGCCCGTGGCGCGACGTCCAGCACCACGACGGGCGCGTGCTGACGAATCTGGTCCACCATGCGCTGGTTCGACGCCGAGAAGCCGTGATGCGGCGGCGGAAGCGGCCCGAGGAACAGCACCGGCCGCGCAACTGCTGCCGGTGCGCCAGCTTGCGCGAGAGACTGCGCCGGCGATGGCGGGATGTCATCGTCGACTGGCTGCCGGGCGATGGGACCGAGGGTATTGGGTATCGTCATGTTCGGGCCCTCTTCAGTATCTTCTGGCAGCCTTTGATGATGGATCGGCCGGCGCGGGCAGGTGTGTACTTTCGCACCACCTCAACGCAGTTCCGCATGGTGGCCTGGACGTCGGCGAAGCTGCTGGTCGCCTTCAACAGCACGCGCGCCAGATCGTCGACGTCGCGCGTGACGAACGTATGGCCCGTGCGGCCTTCCTTGATCAGTTCGGGGATGCAACCGCAGCAATCGCTGACCACTGCCGGGCAGCCATAGTTGAGCGCTTCGTTCACGACCAGGCCCCAGGCTTCCGTGTGGCTCGGCAGTACCAGGCACGTCGAGCGCGAGTACTGCTGCGCCAGTTGATCGATATCCATGGCGCCCAGGAACTGCACGGCATCGCCAAGGCCCAGTGACCGCGCCAGTTCCGGCAACTGGTCGGCCTCGACGACAGGTCCTGCCAGTACCAGCGTGGCGGCCGGCAGTTGCCTGCGCACTTCCACGAACGCCCGGAGTAGGTCCTCGATGCCCTTGGCGCGGCATACCAGGCCCGCGAACAGGAAACGTGGCGCCTCCGCTGTCGGTGCGTTGGCGATCCGCATTCGGGTGGCTTCGGCCGCGTTGTACGAGTGCGGCAGCGCGGCGGCCTGGCAATGGCAGATGACTTTCGTGGGGTCGGCACCCATTGCGATCGCGTACTCGGCGGAGCGTCGGCCGTAGACGAACACGCCATCGCACCGGCTGAAGAAGAACCGCTTCAGCCGCCGCTTCATCGGATGGTCGACTTGGTCCTGGATGGTGGAATCGCAGAACACGGCACGACGCTTGCCACTCAACATGCACGCTACCAGCATTGCCCAGAACTCCACGCGATGGTAGCCAGGCATCAGGATCAGACGGTTCTTCGAACGCCAGACCTCGCGCATGAGCCGCAGCGACATCTTCCACGTCGGTATCGCCTCGTACGGTTCATCGAAAAGAATCTCGTACGGGTACCGGTGATAACTGGTGTCGACGCTGCTGTAGGCCGTGCGCCCGTATCCCGTGGACGAGATATGGAAGAAGCGCACCTTATGCCCGGCTTTGTGTGCGTGAGAGAAAGCTTCGCTGAATACGGCTCCCTTGTACCTAGGCCATAGGATGTTGTGATAGATGTCGATCATTGGCAGCCATGAGTTCCCTGTTTGGTTTCCGCATTCCCGTTATCTAGTTGACTTGAGCGGAATCTCGTTCTGATGGCGCGGCCGCCTGCGAATGCGGACGCGTCTGGTTCCGCGGGGCAGTGTCCAGGCGTGGCCGCAACGGCCGGCAAGGACTGCCCACACAGAGCATGCCGGCAGGCATGTCGGTGAATACCGCGCTGCGGGCGCCGATCACGGCGCCTTTGCCGATGCTGACGCCCGGCGCGATAAAGGTGTGGCTGGCCACCCACGCCTCGTCCGCGATGCGGATAGGGCGTCCCTGGATGGCGAAGTCGCTGCTGCGGTAGTCATGGTCGCCGCCGCACAGGTAGCTGAACTGGGATACCACCGCGTGATTGCCGATCTCGATTTCGGCCAGGCTGTATAGCTCGGCGCCGTCACCGATCCACGCGTAGTCGCCGATGCTGACTTTCCACGGATAGGTGATGCGGACGCTGGGCCGGATGACGACGTGATGGCCCACGCGCGCGCCAAAGCGGCGCAACAGCCAGCAGCGGAACCCGTTGGCGAAATGCGGAGAGTGATGAAAGAACAGGCTCTGGACGCACCACCACAGTTGCACGACAACGGCGGAGCGGCCACGGAAGCCGGGTGGCATGCGGAAAGTCGACAGGTCCTGAAACATACAGCAGGCTCCTAATGCCGGGCTGGAACCAGCCCGAGCCTTGTTCCCGGTCAGGCCGGTGACGATAGTTTCATCATGGCCGCGCGCTGGCGTGCGTACCGTACGCCAGACCACAAAGCGGTCACATGACGTGTGCCCGGCCTTATTTCCCGGCGATGTCGGCGGCGGCCTGATCGGCCACGCCACGTGGGGCACGCAATCGCAGCAACGTTCGCTCGAATTCCGCCAGCACGGCATCCCGGTCGAGATGCGCGGCTGCCCAGGCCTTTCCGGCCGAACCAAGAGCCTGACGGCGCGGCGGATCGTCGGCCAGCGCCGCGATGGCATCGGCCATTGCCACGCTGTTGCCGGGTTCGACCAGCGAGCCGAACTGAATGACCAGCTTGCCCAACTCGGTGTCCGGTGCAGCAGTGGCCACCACGGGTTTGCCGCTGGCGAGCATGTTCGTGAGCTTGGACGGCAGCACGAGGTCGGCGGCGTCGGCCCGCTGGGGCATCAGGTGGATGTCGGCACAATCGAGCAACGCCGGGAAGTCTTCGGCCGATTGCAGCGGGAGGAAATGCACGCGTGCCAGGCCTTCGCATTGCGCGCGCAATGCCGGCACGCCGGCGCCTGCGCCGCAGATGATGAAATGAAGGTCATCGCGCGAGCACAGGTGCCGCGCCGCGTCGGCCAGGATCTCGATGCCCTGCTTGGTGCCGATGGTGCCGGAATATAGCGCCACGACGGCGTTCGCCGGTATCCCAAGGCGTGCGCGGAAATCCGCCTCGCCACGGCGTGCCAGTGCCGCCAGGTCTACCCAGTTCGGCAGCATGGACACGCGCGTGGCGTCCACGCCTTTCTGGCGTGCCAGTGCCACCATCGTGTGCGAGATCGATGACACATGGTCATAGCGCCGCATGATGAAGCGCTCGAACGTACTCGCCATGCGTTGCGGCAGGCCGCCCTTGAGCAGCCCCAGCTTGAAGGCGGCATCGACCTCGTAGTCCTGGATATGCAGCCATGCCTTCGCGCCGGTGAGCCGGGCGAATAACAGCGTCGCGGGGCTGCAGAACAATGGCGGCTCGACCGTGAACACCACGTCGGGGCGCCATGCCACCTGGCGTGCCAGCCATCCAAGGCTGGTGACGGCGAACGACGCGAGATGCAGCAGTCGCTTCACGCCGGACGGATGCTCTGGCACCCACAGTGGCGCGCGCATGACGTCGACGGCGTGGCGCATCTCGCGCCGGTAGCGCAGGCCCCGGTATGCCCGGTCGATCTTCCAGGCAGGGTAGTAGGGCGGCGCCGTGATCACGCGCACCTGATGCCCGCGCGCGGCAAGCCATTCGGCCTGTTCTCCGGTGTACTTGCCGATACCAGTCAGTTCCGGCGCGTAGTTGAGGCAATAAAGCAGGATTTTCATCGGTCTACTTCAGTACTGCCGCCCCGGGCTGGTCAGGGCGGAGGTATCCATTCGGGACCTACCGTCGGTCAGTGCGACAAGGCGGGTCATTCACGTGCGAAGTGTAGGGAGAGTCGCCGGAAGGGAACGTTCGCCTCCGCACGCACGCGCCAGCGCCTGGCACGGTTGTGCGCGAGCGAACAGAAGCGGATGGGTCAGGGGACTACGCTCCAATGCCGGGCGGTCCTGCATCGTGCGTGTCCGCGCGTCCCTATTTGCCAAGCCGATGCCATGAACGGCATCGGCGAACATCAATCTGAAGCCTGGCCATCTGGAGGTATGTGTGACGACCATCAAGGGGGAGTTGCTGGAGGGTGAAACCGAAACCGGGATGGCGGCGGCCGCGCAAGGCGGGCAGTACGGCGCGGCCGCGGAGCGGGCCAGCGAGGCCAAGCGGGCGTTGCGCCTGGCCGTGGCAAGCTCGATGGTGTCGAAGGTTTGCAGCATCGGCTTGCAGGCCGTCAGCATTCCGCTCTTCGCCCGGGTGCTGGACACCGACGATTTCAGCGCGATGATGGTCTACTTCGGCGTGACGGCATGGCTGTCGCTGGTGGCGATCGGTATCTGGCCGACCGTCACTTCCATCGCTGCCGACGATCGGCGGCGCGGGCAACTGGCAGGTGTGCTGACGGTGTCGTGGGTGGGGCTGTCGGCGATCTTCGCGTCGCTGATCGTGCTGGTGCTGATCCTGCGGCCGGTACTCGAACAAAGTGGCATCAACCTGTTCTCCGCCAGACACTACAGTCTCTTCACCGCGGCGCTGGTCTGCTATGCGATGCTGACCGTTCTGTCCGTGGGCGAGGCGGTGAACCAGGGGCAGCATCGTCAGCATGTGAACAACCTGATTACCGCGGCGGGCAGCATTCTGAACGTCGTGTTCATCCTGCTGGTGACCTATTTCCGCCCGCCCGGCCAGGAACATGTCGATGTGACGTTGCTGTTCGTGGCCAGCCAGGCCGGTTTCATCCTGATCCGCGTGGTGAACATGATCGGCGTGGTGGTACGCGCCGGATGGCCTCATGCTTTTCCTGGCAAGGCGTTCGCGCGCGAGCTGGCACGCAATTCCTGGTCGCTCCTGCAGGCGCAACTGGCTGTGGTTTTCCTGCAGCAGGGCGCGGTGCTGCTGTGCTACGAAACCGACATGCCGCGCGATGCCGCGCTGCTCGCCTTGCTCTTTCGCGCCAACCTGCTGCTGCATAGCTTCGTCTACATGATCAACCAGCCGCTCTGGCCGATCATTCATCGCAACATGCTGGCGGGCGACTGGCAGTGGGTGATCAGGATTTATCGCAAGCTGGCCACGTGCTACGTGGCCTACGGGCTGCTAGCCATTGTCGGCGCGGCATGCGTTGGTGGCGCGGCGGTGTCGCTGTGGACGGCCGGTGAATACCCGATCTCCAACAAGCTCGCTACGCTGTGCGCCGTCTACTTCGCCTTGCTGGTAACGTCGGCGGCGAGCACGCCGGTGCTGATGGGCGCGAAGGCGTTCGTCAGCCTGGGCAACATCGGCATGGCCGAGTTTCTGGCTGCTGGCGTGCTCTGCACCATCCTTTACTTCGCCGATGCGGTCAGCTTCCCGCATGTGGTGGAGGCGCTGATCGCGGCCAATGCCATGACCGCTCTCTGGATGATGCCGACGCAGGCCATCGTGCGACTGAGCCGGGGCTCGCTGGATGCGCAGCACTGAGACGTTGGCTGACGCTCCGGCGGTGCCGGAACGTGGCATGGGCCATGCGAGGGGAGGGACACGCCTCCGTTCGCTTTGATCTCGCCGACGTAGATACTGGCGGGTCCAGCGAACGCAAGCGGAAGTGCAAGCGCAAGCGCAAACGTGGACGTGGACGAAGCGAATCGACTAGATGGCCGGACGGATTGGCGCGGGGCCTAGCGGGCGAACATTGCGGGAGCGCCGGGTATGGAGCCTGCGCTTGCCGGAAACGAACCAGCCGATGGTGAGAAAGGCCATCAAGGCGCCGCTGCCGTAGGCCACGGCGATCATCAGCGCGCCGCGCAGCGCGAAGATCAGGAAGATCGAGAAATAGATACCGGCGGGCAGCGCCATGATGCCGCCGCTACGGCAGAGCTTGTCCAGCAGCCGCACGATAAACGCCAGGGCAATTGCGTAGGCGATCACGCCAAATGCGAAGAAGTCGATGTAGGCCTCCGCGATCAGCGGCGCCGACAGGTTGTCGAAATCGAGCTTGTAGTACGCCATCAGGAACTGGCCGATCTCGATGCCCGTGGCGAGCGGCTTGGTTTCCCAAAGCGTGTGTGGCACGAAGAAAAGCAGACTGCCCGCCAGCTGGTGGCCATAGCTCAGGCCGTCGCGGTTCACCATCTCGATGACCGTGGCGATGTTGGCCCATGCGTCGTAGTGCAGATCAAGGAAGTGCGAGAAATACAGCCACGGATCGAGGATCTCCGACGGCTGCCATGCCGACAGGTCGGTGTGCGTGAAGATCGACAGCAACGGAAAGAAGACGCCGGTCAGAAGCACGAGCGTCGATACCAGGCGGCGAGGCGTGCGGGAGAACCACGGCATCAGCATCAGCAACAGGCTCAGGTAGATCGGCCCGATGGCGTTGCGCTTCTCGATCAGCGGATTCTGGGTGATCAGCACACAGGCCAGCACGAACAGCGTGACCAGCAGCCAGAACGGCTGGCGCAGCAGCTTGCGCCCCTTCACGTTGACCAGCATCAGTAGCATCGGCACGGGCATGAAGCAGAGGTATTTCTGCACCAGAAGGTACTGCGGCGTGGCTTCGATCACTTCAGACTGCGCGCGCAGGTCGATGGTCTGCCAGGACAGCATTGCGGCCACTGCCGCCACGCCCAGCAGCACGAACGTGCGCGGCGCATTCAGGCGCAACGTGCGCACGAACGTGGGCGGACGTGGCCGACGCGTGCGCGACCGATGCTGGTCGCGCCGTTGCATGTAGTACCGCGTGGCAACGTAGGTCATCACGAACAGCGTGCAGAGCAGGTTGGTGCTCACCGCCAGGCTTTCCTCGAGCGTGGCCGTGTTGACCATATGCCATTCGTAATAGGCGCGCTGCACGGAGGGGGCTACGACGAGAAACAGCGTCTCGAAGAGCAGCACGCTAGAGTTCGCCAGCGATGGGACGCGTTCCCGCACGTGCAGCAACCAGTGGATGATGACCATCGCGGTCAGCATCAGGGTCGACAGCAGCAACATCGGCGAGTCCATATGCGATATCGCATGGCAGTAGCCGACGATCAGCAACAGCGTGCCCGCCAGCAGGGTGTCCCATACGAAGTTGCGCTGCAAACGCATGTTGGTCTCCCGGGAGTCGCTTGGCTCGTTCGAACCGCTAGGTTGGCGTGGCCAGCGCTTCCGGCTCGACGCTGAGCCGTCCGCTCGAAAGCGCCTCCTGGTAGGTCGATCGCAGGCCGGATTCCAGCGACACCTGCGGCTGCCAGCCGGTTGCGTTGATAAGGCCGCAGTCGAGCATCTTGCGTGGCGTCCCGTCCGGGCGCGTCGGGTCGAAAGCGATGTGGCCGCGATAGCCGACCACGCGCGCGATCAGCAGCGCCAGCTGTCGAATCGAGACTTCCTCTCCGCTCCCGACGTTCAGGAACCCTGCACCCTCCGTATGCGCCCGGTACGATACCTGGGGCAGGTCCATCACATGCAGGCAGGCGCGGGCGAGGTCGTCGGCGTGAAGGAATTCGCGCATCGGCGCACCGGAGCCCCACACGGCGACCTCCGGCGCATCCGCCAGCCTGGCCTCGTGGATGCGTCGGATCAATGCCGGGATGACGTGGCTGTTCTCGGGATGGTAGTTGTCGCCCGGACCATAGAGGTTCGTGGGCATCACGCTCCGGTAGTCGACGCCATACTGGCGGTTGTAGCTGTCGCACATCATCATGCCGGCGATCTTGGCGATCGCGTATGGCGCGTTGGTGGGCTCCAGCGCGCCGGTCAGCAACGCCGATTCCTGGATGGGCTGCGGCGCGAATTTCGGATAGATGCAACTCGAACCCAGGAACAGCAACTGCTCGACACCGCCGCGCCAGGCTTCGTGAATCACGTTGGCCGCGATCGTCAGGTTCTGCTGGATGAACTCGGCGGGATAGACGTTATTGGCATGGATGCCGCCCACGCGCGCGGCCGCCAGGTAGACCTGGGAGATCCGTTCGGTGGCGAAGAAATGGCGCACGTCTTGCTGTTCGGTCAGATCCAGTTCACGGTGGGTGCGCAGGACCAGTTCCACGTCGCCACGCGCGGCCAGCGCGCGCACGATCGCGGAACCGACCATGCCGCGATGGCCGGCCACGAACACTCTCGGGCGGGCGTCACTCATGGTAGTCATAGGTCCTGAAGCCGGCCATCTTGACCAGCGCGTCACGCCGCGCGGCCACGAAGTCCGCTTCGATCATTTCGTGCACCAGTTCGTCGAACGTGATGCGTGGGGACCAGCCCAGTTGCTCGCGTGCCTGCGTTGGGTCGCCCAGCAGCGTCTCGACTTCGGTCGGGCGGAAGTAGCGCGGGTCCACGCGCACGATCACGTCGCCGACCTTGCAGCGTGAGGACAACTCGCGGCGTGAGCTGTCGATGTGGGAAATGATGCCGACCTCGTCGACGCCGCTGCCCTCGAAGGTGACCGTCAGCCCGAGCTTCTGTGCGGAGAGCGTGACGAACTCGCGCACGCTGTGTTGCTCGCCCGTGGCGATGACGAAATCACGCGGCGTTTCCTGCTGCAGCATCAGCCACTGCATCTCGACGTAGTCGCGTGCATGGCCCCAGTCGCGCAGCGCGGACAAATTGCCAAGATAGAGCACTTCCTGCAGGCCCAGCGCGATGCGCGCGATGGCGCGCGTGATCTTGCGGGTGACGAACGTCTCGCCACGCACGGGGCTTTCGTGATTGAACAGGATGCCGTTGCACGCGTACATGCCATAGGCTTCGCGGTAGTTCACGGTGATCCAGTAGGCGTAGAGCTTGGCCACGGCATACGGGCTGCGCGGATAGAACGGCGTGGTTTCCTTCTGCGGAATCTCCTGCACCAGCCCATACAGTTCGGACGTGGATGCCTGGTAGAAGCGCGTGCTTTGCTCCATGCCGAGAATCCGCATCGCCTCGAGCAGGCGCAGCGTGCCGACGGCGTCGGTGTTGGCGGTGTACTCGGGCTCCTCGAAGGACACCTGCACATGGCTCTGCGCCGCGAGGTTGTAAACCTCGTCTGGGCGGGCCTGCTGCACGACGCGCACGAGGCTTGCCGTATCGGTCATGTCGCCGTGATGGAGGATCAGCCTGCGGTCCGGCGCTTGCGGGTCCTCGTACAGATGATCGATACGCTCGGTATTGAACAGCGAACTGCGCCGCTTGATGCCGTGGACTTCGTATCCCTTGTCGAGCAGGTATTCGCACAGGTACGAACCGTCCTGGCCGGTGATGCCGGTAATCAGTGCCCGGCGCCGGCCATTGGCGCCGCGTGGCGTCGATGCATCGCCGGGCTTGTCGGCCGCGTCGAAGAGGTTATCCAGTTCGTTTACGCCCATGACAGTCACATTTTGGTTAGCAATACGCGGACTGTAGGGGGGGTGTCCTGAACCTACTGTCTGCTACCCCACACAGTGGCGGCACCCGGGCGTGACGTGCCCAATGTGCCGAGCCAAATGAAAAAGGCGCCTTCCGAGGAAGGCGCCCGCATGGCAGGGGTCCGGGAGATCCGGAGACTCAGACAGGCAAGCTGCTGTCGTACTGTGCGTCGGGACCGCGAGCGATCACGCGCCGCACACCGCCGTCGCGAGCCGAGTGTTCGTCGCCATGGACCCACTCGAGCGTTGCGCCGCGCTGCAATGCCGCATACACGGCTTCTCCCTTGTTGCGAACCTTGAGGCGCTGATAGAGCGTGCAGGCGTGGCTCTTCACGGTGGCCACCGAGATATTGAGCATCCGGCTGACGGTCTTGATCGGATACCCGCGTGCCAGCAGCACCAGCACTTCGTACTGGCGCGGCGTGATCTGCAGCATCTCTGCTTCGTCGTAGCCTGGCTCCTCCTCGACCATCGGCGACAACGGGGCAGCCGACGAACTGATCGGCTGGCCCGGGCGCAGACTCGTGAGGTCGCGCACGGCAACGGTGGTGCGCAGGACGCTGGCGCAAGCGCCGGGCGAAAGCGGCTCCTGCATGGCCGGTGGCAACGGCAATGGCGCAGCCGATGCCAGCGATTGCGTGGCATGCATGGCCGAGCGCGATGCCGATGGCGTCGCGCAGACCTCGCTTGCGAGCATCAGGCCCTGCACGCTAGAGATGGTCAGCCGGATGGCGGCCTCGATCACGGGCAGCGATGTGGACTTCGGCAGGCATCCGCAGATGCCGCGCGCGGCCTCCGCGTTGGGCACGTGCAGCGGCAAGGCGTCGGCCAGCACCAGGATGCGTTGCGGCGCCAGACGCTCGCGCGCCTGTTCGAGCTGCGCCCATCCGGAGGCTTGGTCGCCGGGCATGCCAAAGACCAGCAGTTCGGCATTTCGATGAGGTACTTCAGTTCGGGCAACGTCAGCTGGCGACAACGCAAGTACGTGACCGAATTCCTGAATGGTCTCGAGCATCTGCAACAGCCCGAGCCGGAGCAATGGATGCTCCTCGATAAGCAAGGCGTTCATTCTTCTTCACTCCCCGTTCATGGGCGAGCTGCGGGATGCTTTGCTTGCGGGAATCATTGCTGCGTCAGGACAGACAGCCGCCCCAATGGCGGTGCCGCGAAACTGCGCCAACCCCGTGCTTCCGTGTCAGTCTTTGTCCATTTGTCAGGATGGACTTGTCCGCGCGACCGGAAGTATGACCCGAACCCAAACCCGAAAGAAAATCTCGCTCCAAAATCGAACTTAAATTCATCTTATGGGCTGGTTGATCTGATTGCAAGCGGCTGGATTAGAGGCGGTGTCGGGATGGAATGAAGTCCGCCTCATAATCCGTCTCCAGATTCATTCATTTGGTGGCGTGCCTGCCCGCTAAGCCTTGCTGGACGTGCTGTCACAAGGGTTTCACGCTTGATACAGTGATTCCCGAGAATGTTTCACCGATGCAACCGATTTGAATGAAAGAGGTCTGACAATTATCAATTATTCACCCGGTTGGGGGGTGTGGCATTAACGAATATCGTGCTGGCTGACACACTGATGAAACCCATGAAAAAGGGCATTTATGCCATATATCCGGACATCGGGTTGACGCGGAATGGGAGTCGCACTAGTTCAAATGGATGAGGGATGTACCCCACTTCAGTAGGAGATAAAAGATTGCCTGTCGGCCGTCCGTCTCCCGGGTTCCCACCACCCTCGGCGAGACTGATCGGCTGGTAAACCTGGCGTTGTCGGGGTCACATGCCCATGCCCCAACCAACGCCAGGCTGCCGTTTTACCGATCGCGCCCACCTGGCGGAGCCATTCGTCCGTGCGGCTTATCGGCCCCAGTAGCCCGGGCGCTTGTACCACCCGTGCGGGCCACGCTCCCAGCGCTCGGGCACGTAGCGGTAGCCCGGGCGTGCCGATTGCCAGTAGCCGCCGCGCCAGGCGTAGTTGTCTCGAGCGTGGTCATAGTGGCCTGGTACCCAGACGTGGCCGGGCCGTGGCGCGGGGCGAACCTCGTGGCGCGGCGGCGGCGGTGGGCTTCGGTAGTAGTTGTCGTGCGCCTGGGCGCCCGGCGAAATCAGTCCGAAGACGCTGCCGGCGGCAAGCACGGCGGCGGCGAGCAGTAGCTGGCGTTTCATGATGTCTCCTTGGCTAGCGTTGAGTCGGAAACCGGTGTCGGCTGCATCCGGGCCCAGCGGGCTCAGTAGCGGCCGCCATAGCGGTCATAGTGGTCGTAGTGGTAATGCGGTCCGCGCGGTGGCACCACGATGCACGCGGAAAGCAGGGCACTGGTGGTGACAAGCAGCAAGGCCAGGGTGAGTGCGCGTTTCATTCGGGGCTCCATATCCGGTTCGCGTTGAACACGGCTTCACTCTAGCGACGGCCTCTTCTCTTGCGCGGTTGCACTTGTAAGACGGTCTCTCACGCCGCAACGCCCCGACCGCTTGTTTTCTGACCTGACAGATAACCCGCCAGCCCTTGACCGGCAAGGGTTTGGAGGAATGTGACGCGAACGCGCCGACATGCCCGCGCGATGGCGCGCCAAATAATGTGGCGTTACATCGGAAATGAATCTTGCAAAGATTTTCCGATGCGAGGGGCTCGGCTGCGGTATCGGAGGACCCCTGTCATCGCAGGAGACGTTCCCCACGTTGGACGCAGAAGCGGGTACGCTTTCGCTGGTTGAGCCGGAATCGGCGGGTGCCCGGACATGGTGCGCAATGCGTGTCCGTGGTGGCGGCCTGTGTCCGGATTGCCCCACGATGCGTCAAAAGCAGGGCGCGGATGCCGCTGGCCCGGTGGCATGAAGTTTGCGCCAATGAGTTCGCCGTAATCCCGAGGGAGGACGTCATGCCGGTCATGCTCATCGTGCTGGTCTTGCAGGCGCTTGAAGGTCTGAGCCCGCTTACCGTGCCGCAATTCGCCCGTGCCCACGGCGGCGTCGATGGCGCGGATGCCGTGGCGGTCATCGATCGCACCCAGGTGCCATAGCCATAGCCGTAGCCATAGGCGAGCAAGGGCAGGGGCGAGCACAGGCGCGCCGGTGTTCACGTCCTCTCCGCATTCATCCATGACGAACGGAGAGACCATGAATCGTACTGACGTGACCGACCTGATTATCGAAGCCAAGGTGCTGCGTGGCATTCGATGGGCCGATGTAGCCGAACGTGTCGGCAAGAGCAAGGAATGGACGACCGCAGCCTGCCTGGGCCAGATGGCCTTCGATGAAGCCGGTGCGCGCGCCGTAATGGAGATCTTCGGGCTGCCCGCCGAGGCCGAACCGTGGCTGCGTGCCGTGCCCTACAAGGGTTCGCTACCCACGCAGGTGCCCACGGACCCGCTGATATATCGCTTCTACGAACTGATCAGCGTCTATGGCACAACCTTCAAGGCATTGATTCACGAGGAATTCGGCGACGGGATCATGAGTGCCATCGACTTCCGCATGGACCTGCAGCGCGAACCCGATCCCAACGGCGATCGCGTTCGCATCGAGATGTCCGGCAAGTTCCTGCCGTACAAGACCTACTGACGGCGAAGGAAGGGGCTGCAGGCGCCAGATGCGCCTTCGCGGCGGCCGGTTGCATCCGGCCCGCCGCCATTTCCATATTCCCAAACTCAGCCGAAGAACTCCTGGTAATAGCGCGTGCACGTGCCGGTTTGCCGGAACGTGTACGGCAACTCGGCCATGGCGGCCGCGTCGAGCGAGCCGAAGGGGATGTCGAGGTCGGCCTCCGGTTGCTTGGCCTCGTCGTTGGTGCGGGAGATCTGTTGCGGATTCACGGTAACGCTCACTCATTCAGGGCGGGCCGCCTGGGCACCGCGTGTCAAGGAACCGGACGGGATTGCCGTCACGCAATGCATCCTACCCAAGCCTGGCGGAGGAATCAGCGGCATCCGCCCGAAAAGACTGTTCCAGTTCCACCATCAATCGCGGATATGCACCGCACATCAAGCGCTTTCATCACAACAACGGCCCTGCATATGTTGTGGGTTTGTCGTGTCGCAAAGACAGCGTGAACAAAGCGCCGCCGGGCTGTTCGGCCAGGACTATAGTGGCTGTGGAGCCGCGCCCGGCGCGGTTTCCATCCCATCTTTCCTGCCAGCCTGGGGGAGCCCGTCATGAGTCTTCCGCCATGTTTTGCCAACCGCCGCGAGGCGGGCCAGTACCTCGGTCGTCATCTGGCCGCGCTTGGCTATTTCCGGTCACATGATGGCGATCCGGCACTTGTGCTGGCCTTGCCACGCGGTGGTGTTCCCGTTGCCTACGAAGTCGCACGCGCGCTCGACGCGACACTAGACGTGCTGCTCGTGCGCAAGATCGGCGCGCCCGGCTATCCGGAACTGGCGCTTGGTGCCGTGGTCGAGGGCGATGCCGGTGGCAGCGGGCCGCATACGGTCGTCAACGACGACCCGTGGGCACGCCGCGCGCTGGAGTCTGGCGCGTTCGATGCGGAACGCGGCCGTCAGCTTGGCGAGATCTGCCGTCGACAGCAGCGGTATCGCCAGGGGCACCCCGTTACCGCGATGGCGGGCCGGCGCGTGATCGTTGTCGATGATGGCGTGGCTACCGGCGCGACGATGCGTGCGGCGCTCGATGCCGTGCGCATGGCGGGTGCCGCGGAGGTCGTGGCGGCGGTGCCGGTGGGATCCGTGGATGGCCTCGACACGCTCCGCGCCGTGGCGGATCGCGTGGTCTGCCTGAATATCCCCGAAAACTTTGGCGCGGTCGGCGCGTTCTATCTCGATTTCACGCAGACCTCGGATGACGAGGCGCTGTCGCTGTTGCGCGAGGCCGCTGCCGTCGCACCGCCCTTGGCCACGCATGGTGCCTGGTCGCGCAATGGTGGTGTGTCAGGAGGTGGTGAGTCAGGACACCTCAGCAACGGGCCGGCTGCCCACTGACACCAGGTCTCAGACTTTATTGAGGCGGGCTTTGAGGTGCGGCACCAGCCCGCCCGCGTGCAACAGTGCGCGCAGGAAATCGGGCACCGGCTCGCAGGATACGCGCCGGCCATCGCAGAGCCTGATCTCGGCCGCATCGAGGAAGAACGTGGCTCGCGCCCCGTCGGCCAATGCGGCCGTATCCGCGCACACCAGCACCGGCAGGCCAATGTTGATCGCGTTGCGATAAAACAGCCCGGCGAACGACGACGCCAGCACGGCCGACACACCAAGATGCTTCAATGCCTGGGCTGCCTGCTCACGCGAAGACCCCATGCCGAAGTTGCTGCCCGCCACGATGACGTCGCCGGGTTTGACCGCACCCGGAAACTCCGGCCGCAGGTTTTCCAGGCAGTGGCTTGCCAGCACATCGAGCCCGTCCTTCATGAATCGGCCCGGCGCCATCGCGTCGGTATCGACGTTTTCGCCGAAGCGCCAGATGCGGCCAGAGGGCGGGGGTTGGAAATCTGGAGCCGGGGTCATGCCAGTAGCGTGCGTGGGTCAGTGATGCAGCCGGTGGCGGCGCTGGCAGCCACGGTCATAGGCGATGCCAGCCATACGGCGCTACCTGCATCGCCCATGCGGCCGGGGAAGTTGCGCGCGGTCGAGGCGATGGCGCGGCTGCCAGCCGGAAAGCGTGTGGCGCCGTAGCCGGCGCACGCATTGCACGCGTTCGGCAGCAGTTCCGCGCCGGCATCCATCAGCACGCCGAGCGTCCCTTCGGTGGCCGCTTGTTGCTGGTCGCGCAGCGAGGCCGGCGCGACCTTCAACGACACGCCCGGTGCCACCTTGCGCCCGCGCAGCACGCGCGCGGCCATGCGCAGGTCTTCAAGCTTGGCGCCGGTGCAGGCGCCCAGATAGGCGATCTCGATCGGCGCGCCGGCGGCCTGGTCGACCGGGCCGCTGTTGGCCGGCGAATGCGGCGCGGCTACCTGCGGTACCAGCGTGCCGGCATCGAAGCGATGTGTGGCCAGTACCGGTGCGTCGGCATCGCTGCGCCACTGGCGCGGTTCGATCGCGGCGAGCGTGGCGGCATCGACGCCGGCATCGGCAAGCCATGCCATCGTCGTGGCATCCGGCGCGATCAGCGCCGTTTGCGCGCCGAGTTCGGTGCTCATGTTCGTGAGCGTCATACGCTCCTGCATCGACAGCGTCTTTACCGTGCTCCCGGTGTACTCGATCACTTCGTAGCGGCCACCCGCCATACCCAGCGTGGCGCACAGGAACAGCATGATGTCCTTGGCGCAAACGCCGTCCGACAGCGTCCCCTGCCACTCGACCCGGATCGTGTTCGGCACACGCAGCCAGATCTCCCCCGTGGCCAGCACGCCGGCCATTTCCGTGGCGCCGATGCCGAACATGTACGCGCCAAAAGCGCCGCCCGTGGGGCTGTGGCTGTCGCCGCCGACGATGAAGCGTCCGGGCAGGATATGGCCGCGCTCGGGCAGCACCACGTGGCAGATGCCTTCGTTGTCGATGAAGTTCTGAATGCCCGCTTCACGCACCCAGTCGCGCGTGAAGCGCAGGATCGATTCGGCTTCGGGGTCGGCCGCAGGCACGTAGTGGTCGGTGACCACCACGAAGCGGGACGGATCCCAGACCTTTGCGCCGAGTTCGCGCAGCAGCGGCGCCACACGGCGCGGTCCGCTCGAGTCGTGCGACATGGCCAGGTCGACCTTGCACATCACCACTGATCCCGGCGTGACATGCGACACACCTGCCGCACGAGCGACCAGTTTCTGGGCGAGTGTGGCGGGCAGTTGGCTGGGGTCGACCGCGGTCTTGCCGTGCGGCAGGGTCATTCGGGCTTGGCTCCTGAATACTTCACCACCGTGGCCCAGCGCTTGACGTCCTGCTTCACGAAATTCGCGAACGCCTCGGGTGGCATGGCACTGGGCTGCGCGCCATCGGTTTCCAGGCGCTTGCGCACTGCGGGCTGCTCGAGCCCGTGGCGTGCGGCCTGATACAGCGCCTGTGTGATCTCCGGCGGCAGATTGGCCGGGCCGAACAGGCCGAACCACGCGCTGGACTCGAAACCCTTCACCGTGGCGCCAATCGGCTGCGCGCCCGGAAACTGCGGCAGCGGCGTCGGGCTGGTCACGCCGAGCACCTTGAGCTTGCCGGCCTTGACGTGCTGCGCCACGTTGATCGTGCTGGCGAACATCAGGTCAACCTGGCCCGCGAGCAGATCCGTGATGGCGGGCGTGGTGCCCTTGTACGGGATGTTGACGATATACGTGCCCGTCATCATCTTGAACATGTCACCGGCCAGATGCACCGACGATCCCACCGCGCCGATGCCGAAGTTCAGCTTGCCCGGCTCGGACTTGGCCAGACGGATCAGTTCGGGGATGTTGTTGGCGGGCAGGTTGGGCCGTGCCACCAGCACGCTGGGCACGGTGGCCACGAGCGTGATCGGCGTGAAGTCCTGGATCGGATCGAACGGTAGCTTCTTGTACAGCGTCGCGTTGATCGTATGGCTGGTGAAGCTCATCAGCAGCGTGGTGCCGTCGGCCGGGCTCTTGGCCACCATGTCGGCAGCGATATTGCCGCCTGCGCCGGGGCGGTTCTCGACCACCACGGGCTGGTCCAGCGTCTGCGACATTTCTTGGGCGATCGTGCGTGCCAGCGTGTCGGTGGTGCCGCCCGCGGGCGCGCCTACCAGGATGCGGATCGGCTTGCCGCCAGCGATCGTAGCTTGCGCGGCCTGTGCGGAAGGCGCGATGCACCACGCGGCCAGCGCGAGCAGCGCGGCGCAGGATGCGCGCCGCCGGCTGCTTGCGGATTGCAGGGCAGACTTACAGGCAGGCTGATGCTCGCCCGGGCGAACGACTGGCATGACGAAAGCTCCTCGGTTGTGATGTGGAGTGCGCAGTATCGCCCGATTCCGATTCGTCGCGTGGCCGGTACGAGGAGTGGGTTCCGGCCTCGCCCGCAGGTCAGTCGCGCAGACCCGTGCGGGTTTCGTTCTCCACCCACACGTTGGCGCTGTCCCCGCCGCCCATTGGCGACAGTTCCATGCGGTATTCGTAGCGGTCGGGTCGATACTGGCCCATCAGCAGTTGCACCGGACGCCCGTTCTTGTCGAGCACCACGCGGCGCACGGCCAGCAGCGCGCCGCCAACGGGCACGTCGAGCAGCGGGGCCACGACCACGTCGGCCAGGCGGGCCGTCAGCACTTGCGACGCGCGGCCCAGCTCCACACCGGCGGCTTCCAGCAGGCGCAGCATCGGCGTGTTTTCCAGATCCTTGCGGGTCAGCGAGCGGCCCAGGTCGATCGGCAGGTAGACCGTGATGTGGGACAGAGGGCGGTTGCGGTAGTGACGCACGCGCACGATCTTGACCACGGGATCGCCCACCTGGATCTGCAGCGCTTCAGCGACTTCAGGGGTGGCGTGCACCTCGTCGATCGAGATGACCTTGACCGCAGTCTTCTCGCCCATGTCGATGATGGCGCCGAGCAGGCTCGTGGCGCGCTCTTCGGTGACCTGCGGCCTGACCGGATGCGGGTTCACGAAGGTCCCGAGTCCGCGATGGCGGCGGACCAGACCTTCCTGAACCAGACGGTCGAACACGCGCCGCATCGTCACGCGCGAAGCATGAAATTGCTTGGCAAGGTCGATTTCGCCTGGCAGCGGGCCCTGGCCGAAGCGGCCTTCCACGATCTGCTGGCGGAGCACCACGTAAATCTGGTGATACAGGGGAACGACGGCTTCACTCATGGTTTCCCTTGCGTAAGCGCTGACAAGTCCTAGACGCGTGTAATGTACTTTAAATCAGACATGGCGGCCAGCATCAAACGCACTCGCGGCGTGCGAAGCACAATCCGCGACCATATGTGTTGCGAGACGGCATCGAACGTCCGCCAGCCGCAAGAAAAGACGGGGGGCAGCGGCGATTCCTGCGCACCGGGGCGTAGTCATATGTCCGTGCGGCCCGGTTTCACGCGCTTGCAGCATGACGAAGCCGACACTGACTGGTCAGGCTTGCCAGCACCTTTGGGGGGGATGGTTGGGGGGCGGTGGCATCGCTGTTTCACCGCCGTTACGCGGGTTGCCGTCTTCAGCGTGTCGCTCGTGCGGTCATAACACATTGAATTTCTGGCATTTTTTTCGGACGTACCGGGCCGGTTCGCCTGACGGCCAAAATCGGTGTCACACCGCTGTGACATGTCTACTCCCATGCACAGGTTCCGGGTGAATGTGCGGCGCACAACAAACGAAAAAAGTTCCCGGAGAAACCCGCGCCAGCCTTTGTAATTCAACGGGATGCGCCACGCGCCATGCGTGCTGGCACTGAATATGCGCAGGGGAAGGCTGGTCCAGCAACCGTGCGGGACCTGAACCTCCAGCCGGCGTTCTGGCTGTATGAGCGGTGGCCGGAGGCTGAGCCGCAATGTGAAATTCTCCTGGGAGCAACGTATGAACAAGACATTACTTGCGTCGGCGATTGCGCTGGCTTTTGGCATAGGTGGCCAGGCGCTGGCAAACCCGACGAACAACAACGAAAAGACCGGCACCACCAATACCCAGAATGCGACGGCAACATCCACGCAGAGCGGTGCTGGTGCATCTGCGAATGAAAATTCGACGGCTCTCCAGGCTAATGGAAACTCTTCCTCGTCGACCACCAACAAGACGAAGAACACTACCAACACTACAACCAACACCAACTCCAAGAATCACACCGATCAGGACATGAGCGGCTATGGCAATGCCGCAGCGGCCAATGGCAGTACGGCTACCGCCAACTTCACCAACTCGTTCAACTCCAGCAAGGCCCTGGCCATCAGCAAGCTTGAAGGCTATGTGACCGGCAACTACATCCACAACATCGGTAACGTTGCCACCAACAATGGCACCGCCAACGGTGGAGCGGGTGGCAAGGGTGGCGCGGGCTATGGCGGCGACGGCAAGGGCGGCTCGGGTGGTTCGGGTGGCGCTAGCGGCGCTGGCGGCGGCGGCGGCAGCGGCGGCTCGGCAACCAACGGCAGCGCCAAGGCGGGTTATGCCGTCAATGGCAGCGCAACGGCTGGCGATGGCGCGGCAGGCGGCAAGGCCGTTGGCTGGGCTGGCGATGGCGGCAACGCCAAGAGCAACGGTGGCGGCGCGCTCACGGCGAGCCTTGGCGTAGGCGGCTTCGGCGGCTCGGGCAAGGGCAGTGGCGGCAACTCGGGCGCTGGCGCCCTGGGTGGCTTCGGTGGCGACGGCGGAAACGCCAAGGGTAGTGGCGGTGATGCGCTTGGCGCGAGCGGTGGACTTGGCGGCAGCAGCGGCGCAGGCGCCGCGCTCGGCAAGGTCCATGGCAATGCTGGTAACAGCACGGCGACAGCTGGTGCTGGTGGCGCTGGTACTGGCGGTACTGCCTCGGGTACTGGTGGCGGAGCTAGCGGCACGGGTGGTGCTGGCGGTGCGGGCGGTGCAGCGACTGCTGGCTCCGCAGGCGGCGCAGGCACTGGCACCGGTGGTGCTGGCGGCGCCAACACCTCGACTGCCGGCGCGGCAACTGGTGGCGCCGCGACTTCGACCGGCGGCGCCGGTGGTGCGCAGAACAGTGTTGCCGGCAACGGTGGCGCTGGCGGTGCGGCCACTAACGGCAGCGCAAGCAGCATGGCGTCGAATGGCAGCGCAACGGCAGGCAATGGCGCGGTTGGCGCTTCGTCTGGCGCTGGCGGTGCTGGTGGCGTGGGCATGGGCGGCACGGGTGGTACCGGCAACGGTGCGGTTGGCGGCGCTGGCGGCAACGGCGGCACCAACTATGTCGATGCAGGCACCTTCAACATGTCGAACATGATGTCCAGCGTCGGCCAGTCCGCAGCCGGCATCATGATGGCCAACCAGAACAGCGGCATGTCGTCGCTGGTGCAACAAAGCGTCAACGTCCAGGCGAACCTGGCAGTCGGCAAGTAAGTCCTTCGAGCGTCTGTACCGTTCCGCACGGAACGGTACAGCACCCGCAGGGTTGAATCGGATGGGGCAGTGCGTGCCGACGGCATCGTTTGTCGGCCGCTCTGCCGCATCAGACGCCTGTAGGTCCGAAATCGCTTCCGACGCTGGCGGCCCGGATGGGGGGCCGTGCCTCGGGGCATGAGGAGACGCACCATGCGATTGCATCGCCGAGCTGTCCTGGCAATGTCGACAGCCATCCTGGCCTGGCCGTTTGCGCAGGCTATTGCGGGGCCACCCGTCGCCGAGGCATCCGCCACGGCCGTCGCGGCGGCAAGCAGTGATACTGGCGCAGCCACTGTTGTGGCGGGCGCGGCGGCAAGCGTGACGGCGGTAACGCCGGATGCTGCCCCCAAGTTAAATATTTTCGGCACGACAGCCAATGCGGTCGCGAGCAGCAAGCTCGACGACGTGCGCGGTGGCGCTGAACTGGTCGTCAACGACATGCGCCTGAACGGCACCGTGGGCGGCAACGCCGCCATCAACACGCTGTCGGGCAGCAACTATGTCTCGGACGGTTCGTTCGCCAATGCCGCGGGTTTGCCGACCGTGATCCAGAATTCGGGCAACAACGTACTGATCCAGAACGCGACCATCCTCAACGTCCAGTTCAAATGATCATGCGCAGCCTGCTGTTGGCAGCCGCCACGCTGGCGGTGGTGCTGGGTGGCATCGCCGAAGCCCGCGCCGATACCATTCGCATTCCGGGCGATCAGGGCAACTCTTACACGGTGCCCGTGACCAGCCTGCGCGAAGCGCGCTTCCGCACGACCATCCGACAGCAATACGACTTCAGCTGCGGCTCGGCCGCCGTGGCCACGCTACTGACCTTTCAGTACGGATTCCCCGTCAATGAAGAGACGGTCTTCGCCAACATGTATGTCAATGGCGACCAAGCCAAGATTCGCTCGGAAGGATTCTCCCTGCTCGACATGAAGCGGTTCCTCGAGTCGCGCGGGTTCCTGGCCGACGGCTACGAGTTGCCGCTATCAAAGCTCGAGGAAGCGCAGATTCCGGCGATCGTGCTGATCGTCGAGAACGGTTATCACCACTTCGTCGTGATCAAGGGGATCAAGGGCGACCGCGTGCTGATCGGTGACCCCGCGCGCGGCACCCGCTCCATCGAGCGCGATCACTTCGAAAAGATCTGGGACAGCCAGTTGCTGTTCGTTATCCACAATCGCACGGACCGCGCGCGATTCAACCTGGCAGCCGACTGGCGCGTGGCGCCGTCGGGCCCTTACTGGATGGGAGTTCCGCGAGACAGTCTGTTCTTCACCGTCATGCCAAAGCATGGCCCCGCCGATTTCTGAGCTGAGGAACATCATGGTCCAGACAACCATTTCATCCGCATCAAGATGCACGGCCAGGTCGACAACCGCGGCCGTGCTGCTTGGCGCGGGGCTGGCCTGCGCGGGCAATGCCCACGCCGGTGTCGAGACCCTGGCACCCGAGTCAGCCGATACCGCGGGCGTCGCGACTCCGGTCGCCATCGACCTGCCTGCAATGCCGACGCCGACACAGCTGTCGGCGCTATCCGAAGATCCAAATACTGTGGCGGCGCGTGCCGCAGACCCCATCGTTGCGGACATCGTCGCGGAGAACGTGTCTGGGAGAGCTGTCGAGTCGATCGCCGAAGCGCCTGCGCGGGGAGTAGAACCGGTGGACAAGGCGTCCGTTGCGCGGCATCACCCCACCGGGGACACACTCGTGGCTGCCATGACAATGGCCACGCGGGAACCCGGTGTGCAGGTGGCCGAGGCACGCGACGGCATGGCCAAGTGGAAGCCGGTCGCGCAGGCGCGGCTTGAAGAATCGCGTGGCGGTTTCGATGTCGCCGGGTTGCAGGTTGGCTTCGGCATTGATCGCGCCGTCTTCGTCAATGGCGCGCTGGCCGTGGCCACGAGCATCACGATTCCCAACATCAGCAGCATCACCTCGGCCCAGGCCGCGCAACTCGCGCAGGCCCTGGCGCCGGTGACTGTTGCCATAACCGGCGCCAACAGCATTGCGAGCGCGGCGATTGCTGCCGCGCAGGCTGCAACGGGCCAGGCCGGTCAGGCGGGACAATCCGCGACCACGGCAGCGAATGGCGCGGCAGCCAGTGCGCAAGGTGCTGCCGGTGTCGCGGCGTCCACTTCTACTGCAGCCGCAAGCGGCGGGATCGCCCAGGCAACGGGCGCCGCCGGCGTAGCGCAACAACAGGCCGCGACCGCCGTCGCGGCGGCGGGCACGGTCGTCACCAACGGCCTGCTCACGGTGATACAGAACGGCGCGGCCAACACCGCGAACGTAGGTTCGGTAGCGAACATGCCGGCCACGGTTATCCAGAATACCCTCAACAACCAGAATATCCAGAGCCTGATGACGATCAACGCCAGCGTGAACACACTGGCGGCATTCCGCGCGCAAATGGCAAACACCGCGCTGAACAGCGTCATTCCAACAATGGCCGGCATGAAATAACAGCAACAAGGCAGTCGCAGCAAACTTTGGTCGTGGAAAGGAAGACATCGACGAACTGGTAGCGGGCCTTAGCGTTTTTGCCCGCCGTCCTCGGGGGAGGTAGACGTCATGAAGAAGCGCTCGCTGCAGGGCATTGGTCTTGCCAGTTGCTCTACGATGTGCCTGCTTGGCGGCATGGCTCACGCGCAGACCCCGCCTGACGATGGGCCGCCGGCGGCCGCCAAGCTCGAAACGCTGCAGAAGGAACTGACCGAACAGGCGAAGCAGCTGGAGGCGATGAAGCGGGCGCTGGCCGAACAGGAGGCCACGATCCGCGAACTGCGCAGCACGGTGGATAGCGAATCGCTGGCGCGCAAACGTGGTGGCCAGGCCGGGGTAGGCACCGGCGTGACGCCGAGCAACATGGCGACCAATGCCGCCGCGGCCGCCGCGGGCGCCAGCGCCACACAGATCAACAGCACGGCCCAGCAAGGCGTGCAGGCCCAGCAGGCGCCTTCCGACGCGCCGCCGCAGGCCGTGGCGCCACAGAACATGCAGCAGGGCCAGGCCGCGCAGGGCGACCAGCAAGGCGAGTCCGCCGCGGGTCCCGAACAACCGGTGGGCAGGCCGCCGGAGCGCGATACGCGTCCACCAGAGATCGCGCCAATTTTCGACCAGCCTGGCGTACTCACGCCGCAGGGCAAGATCGTGATCGAACCGAGCTTCCAGTACGGCTACTCGTCGAGTGACCGCGCGGTACTGGTCGGCTACACGGTGATTCCCGCACTGCTGATCGGCCTGATCGACGTGCGCGAGATCAAGACGTCGACGTACATCACGTCCATGGCCTTCCGCTACGGCATTACCAAGCGTCTCGAGATCGAAGCCAAGGTGCCGTACGTGCATTCGAGCAGCGATACCGTCAGCCGCGAGATCTTCACCGGCACCGCCGTCGACAACGCCTTCAACTCAAGCGGCAGCGGCCTGGGCGACGTCGAGGCGACGTTGCGCTACCAGCTCAACTACGGCAACGAGAAGATGCCGTACTTCATCGGCTGGTTGCGCTACAAGTCCAACACCGGCAAGGATCCGTTCGAGGTGGTGACCGATTGCGTGACCCGCTGTGTCAGCAACACCACCGGCACCGGGTTGCCGCTGGGCATGCCGACCGGCACCGGCTTCCAGGCAATTCAGCCGGGCGTCACGTGGCTGTTGCCGACCGATCCGGCGGTGTTCTTTGGCACCTTCAGCTACCTGCACAACTTCGCGCGTGACAACATCTATCGCACCGTGCTGAACGGCCAGCAGGAATTCCTCGGCAAGATCGCACCGGGAGACATCTTCGAGTTCAACTTCGGCATGGGCCTGTCGCTCAACGAGCACGCGTCGTTCAGTATCGGCTACGACCAAAGCATCATCTGGCCGACCAAGCAGAACGGGCAGACCGTCCCAGGCTCCGTGCGCATCACGCAGGGCACGCTGCTCGTGGGCTACTCCTATCGCTTCAACAACCGGTACACGCTGAACCTCTCGGTGGGTGCGGGCCTGACGCGAGACACACCAGATCTGACGGTGACGGTGCGTCTACCGATCACATTCTGATGGCGTTCGCACAGGCGAAGTGACGCGCGAAATTCTCCGTTTGGCACCCCACTTCCCGTCATCCATTCGGTACCTTGCGCAGGCTTCGTGGAGAGAGTAGAACAGCTACTAACCCGTCCCGAAGACGGATCATCAGAGTACGGGGCGGCCTGACAGAGGAGACTAGTCATGCGCAAACGGATCTTCTGGTTGTTGCCCGACCTGGCGAGCGCGCGCCGTACCATGGACGACCTGCTGCTGGCTCGCATCGAGAATAGCCACATCCATTTCGTGGGACGCGATGGCGCCGACATGACGGGTCTGCACGAGGCAAACCTGTTCCAGACTTCGGACATCGTTCACGCTGCGGAAATGGGTCTGATGGTTGGCGGTGGTGTCGGTATCGTGGCCGGTGTGGTGGTAGCGATGTTCCCGATCGTCAGCGACTCTCCGCAATGGGGCCTGGTCGGCGTGCTCGCCGTGCTGGGCGCCGTGTTTGGCGCGTGGGCCGCGAGCATGATCGGCAGCTCGGCGCCGAACAGTCGACTACGGTCGTTCGAGAAGGACATCGAGGCAGGCAAGCTGCTGCTGATGGTGGATGTGCCGCGCGGCCGTGTCGAAGAAGTCGAGGCGCTGCTGCAGAAGGCACACCCCGAAGCGTCCTTCGCCGGCCTGGATCCTGCAGTACCGGCCTTCCCCTGATCGAAGCGGGGCCAGGCCTTTCCCTTCGCGCGCCCGTCGTGGCGCGCCCCGGCGTGTGTCCCATCACGCGCCATGCTGCGGCCACACCTGAAACCGGTACCGGAGTCTTCAGGTTTCCGGTGTGATGCCGCAGCAACACTTCACCACTCTTTCTGCGCCAAATTCCGCCTTATCCGCCGCTTTGTTTGCTCATTGCCACCCATTGGGTTACCGTCCCCATGCCGCCGCAGTTGCGCGGCGCGCTTAAAAATCAAACACACCAGCGCTACTGGAGGGGTCAACAATGAACGCAAGGCAGTTCGCGTGCGGCATATTCGCCGCCACGCTCGGGTTTGTCGCGCCCATCGCGGCACACGCGGAACCCGGCATCACCAAGAACACCATCCGCATCGGCCAGTCGGCCGGCGTCACCGGCCCGGTGGCGGGCTCGGTCAAGGAGCAGATCGCCGGTGCCCAGGTCTATCTCAATGCGGTCAATGCCAGCGGCGGCGTCGCGGGCCGGCGCATCGAACTGCTGACCTATGACGACGGCTTCGACGCCAAACGCACGCCCGGCAATGTGCGCAAGCTGATTGCCGACGACAAGGTCTTCGCGCTGTTCATGGTGCGTGGCACGCCCCAGAACGAGAGCATCCTGCCGATCATCGGCGCGGAGAAGGTGCCGCTGGTGGCGCCGCTGACCGGGGCCATCACGCTGCACCGACCGGTCAATCGCTACGTGTTCAACGTGCGTGCGAAGTACCAGGATGAAGTGGCCCGCGCGATCAATCATCTGGCCACATCCGGCATGAACCGGATCGCGATCTTCTATGCCAACGACGGCTTCGGGCAGGACGTCTTCGAGGGGTTCAACACGGCCTTGCAGGCACGTGGCGTGCAGCCTGCTGGCGCGGCGTCGTTCAATCGCCCGATGGGGGATATCAGCCAGGGTGTGGCCAGCGTCAACAAGGCTGATCCGCAGGCCGTGATGGTGATCGGTTCGGGCTCGGAGGCTGCAAGAATCATCCACGAGATGAAGAAGGCCGGTAGCCAGGCGCAGTTCGTCACGCTGTCCAACAACGCCGCCGACTCGTTCATCAAGGAGTTGGGCGACGATGCCCGGGGCCTGATCATCACGCAGGTGGTGCCGGGCATGAACTCGAGCCAGATGAGCGTTGCCAGCGAATATCGCGGCCTGGCCAAGGCGCAGAAGGTGGAGCCGAGCAATGCGGGCATGGAGGGCTTCATGTCGGCAAAGGTGCTGGTCGAGGGGTTGCGCCGCGCGGGACCGGAGCCCACACGCGAGAAGCTCGTGGCGGCGCTTGAAGGCCTGCGCGACTACGATCTCGGCGGCATCCTGATCAGCTACAGCCCGACGCGCCACACCGGTTCCTCGTTCGTGGAAATGTCGATCGTTTCGTCGACCGGCAAGCTGATCCGCTGAAGACCGGAGGGCTGCGGTATATTTCCCCGCATGGAAAATGCATCCTCAGCCCATCCCTTTTCGCTCGCCGGCCGCGTGGCACTGGTCACGGGCGGCGCGCAGGGCCTTGGCCAGGCGATTGCCGCCGGCCTGGCCGCCGCTGGCGCGCACGTCCTGATCTGCGCGCGCAACGCCGCGCGCGTGGAGGAAGCCGTCGCGCAACTGCGGGCCAACGGCCTAGGCGCCGAGGCGCTCGTTCTCGACATCACCGATGAAGCCGCCGTGGCCGCGGCGTTCGACGACATCGTCGCCCGTCACGGGCGGCTCGACATCCTCGTCAACAATGCCGGCGCGCGCAATCGCAATTCGATGGCCCACCTCGATGCGGCCGACTTGCGCCAGATGCTGGAAACCAACCTCGTCGCGCCCTATGCGTTGTGCCGTCATGCGGCGCAATGGATGCAGCGTGGCGGGTATGGACGGATCGTCAATGTCACGTCGATCGCCGGCCAGGTGGCGCGCGCCAATGACGTGCTCTATCCCGCCACCAAGGGCGGACTCGATGCGCTGACGCGTGCGATGGCCGCCGATCTGGGCCGCCAGGGCATCACCGTCAATGCCATTGCACCGGGATACTTCGCCACCGAGCCGAATCAGGCGATGGTGGCCGACAAGACCGTGGCAGAGTGGCTGCGCAACCGGACGTCACTGGGCCGCTGGGGCCAGCCGGAAGAGGTGGCGGGCGCGGTGGTGTTCCTGGCTTCGCCGGCGGCATCGTACGTGACAGGGCAAGTGCTGGCCGTCGATGGTGGCTACCTTGGCCACTTCTGAGCCCAATCCCTAGCTCTAGCGCCTGCCGCTCCGGTAATGCGCGCGCAGGCAATCCAGCATCGCGGTTGCCGCCGCCGAATCGCCCCGATCCTTGAGCCGTACCACGCAGATGTCGCGCACCAGCGTGGGCATCTGCATGGGCCGGATGGCCAGCCCCTCGCGCCGGAACTGGAATAGCGCCAGCGCCGGCACGACCGACACGCCCAGACCCGCCTCGACGAGCGCCGCCACGGTAGCCAGGTGCTCGACTTCCATGACCCCGTTCAGCTTGAGCGGATGCAGTGCTGCATCCAGGTGCTGCCTCACGCTGCTGGTGCGCGACAGCTGGATGAATGGCAGTCCGGCCAGGGCTTGCGGCGTAACGCGGCGCTTCCCGGCCAGCGGGTGATCGGCCGGGCAGACCAGATGGAAACTATCGCGCACCAGCGCTTCGACGCGCAGGTCGGCGTCCTGGGCTGGCGCGGGCGCCAGCGCGAAGTCGGCCTGCCCACGTCGCACCAACTCGATGCAGCCGTCGGCGAGCTGATCGTGCAGTTCCAGCGCGATACCGGGATATTGCTGGTGGAAGTTGGCCAGCAGCGGCGGCAGGTCGCCGCCCGCGAGCGACGGTAGCGCCGCGATCGCCACGCGACCCTTGCGGCGCTCGGCATGATCGCGCAGGTCATCGAAGGCCGCTTCGAAATCGCCCAGCAGCCGACGCGCCATCTCCTCGAATCGGCGCCCGTCGGTGCTCAGGTCCACATGTCGCGTGGTGCGTTCGAAAAGCCGGCAGCCCGCCTGTTCCTCGAGCGTCTGGATCAACGCGCTGAATGCCGATTGGGACAGGTGGCACGCCTGCGCCGCGCGCGTGAAATTGCGATGGGTGGCCAGCGCAACGAAAGCGCGCAGGTGCTTGACCGACAGGTTCGACAGCATGGTTCGGGTAGTGGAGATTTATCGGCAATGTCGATAGATTAATCCAAATCATCCGTTTGTTAGTGAGAGCCTGCGAGACCTAGAATGGGTTCGCCGTCCTTTTCTTCGAGTTTCGGAAACGCCATGACTGTCCCCTTGCTGATCGGCTCCGGCGCCGGATTTTCCGGTGACCGCACCGACGCCGCCCTGCCAGTGGTGCGCACGCTGATTGCCGCGGGCGGACCTGCCGCGCTGATCTTCGAAACGCTGGCCGAACGCACGTTGGCACTTGCGCAACTGGCACGTCGCGACGATCCCGAGCATGGCTACGAACCGCTGCTGGACCAGCTCCTGACGCCGGTCCTCGGCTTGTGCCTGGTCAACGACATTCCGATCGTCGGCAACTTCGGCGCGGCCAATCCGCGTGCGGCGGCCCGCCGTATCGGCGAGCTGGCGGTGGAGTTGGGTCTGCCGGCGCCGCGTGTGGCCGTTGTGGAGGGTGATGACCTGTCGCACGACGAAGGTCGCGCGCTGCTGCGCGGAATCGTCGGCGACACTTTCCCGGAGGCGCGTTTCGTCTGCGCCAACGCCTACATCGGCGCGCAGGGCATTGCCGATGCGCTGCGTGACGGCGCGCAGGTGGTGGTGTGCGGCCGCGTGGCCGATCCCGCGCTGGCCGTGGGTCCGGCGATGGCGCACTTCGGCTGGGCCTGGGATGACTGGAATCGCCTGGCTGCTGCGACGATGGCCGGCCATCTGCTCGAATGCGGCGCGCAGGTCAGCGGCGGCTATTTTGCCGATCCGGGCATGAAGGACGTGCCCGATGTACACGCCGTGGGATTTCCGATCGCGCGGCTCGATGCCGATGGTGGCATCGAGATCTTCAAGGCGGCTGGCACCGGCGGCTGCGTGGATCTGCGCACCGTGAAGGAACAACTTCTGTACGAGGTGCACGACCCCTGCGCCTACCTGACCCCCGACGTGGTCGCCGATATCGGCGAGGTGACCGTCGCGCAGGTCGGTCCGGATCGCGTAGCTGTCCGCAATATCCGAGGCCATGCGCGTCCGGACACGCTCAAGGTCAACCTGTTCTATCAGGGCGGGTGGATTGCCGAGGGCGAGATCTCATATGCAGGCCCCAATGCGGCGGCGCGTGCGCGGCTGGCTGCCGACATCCTTGGCAAACGCATGAAGGGGCTTGGTTTCGACGTGCCGATCCGCTTCGACCTGATCGGCGTCCTGAGCGTGTTTGCCGATGACGCCGGCGAGATGCTGGCGCGGCCGCAGCCGCATGAGGCCGAGGCGCGCGATGTGCGCCTGCGCGCGGCGCTGGCGCACGAGGACAAGGCCGTGGCCCAGGCGCTGCTGCGCGAGGTCAATGCGCTCTACACCTGCGGCCCAGCGGGCGGTGGTGGCGTGCGCACGGCATTGCGTGCGCGCCTCAACGCGATGTCGTGCCTGGCGCCACGCTCCGCCGTGGCCCCGCGCCATACTCTGTTGTCCTGACCGGAGTCAGCCATGACCGTAACCACACAGCTCTACCGGTTTGCTCACGGCCGCACCGGCGACAAGGGCGACCGCTCCAACATCAGCGTGATTGCTTACGATGCCCGCGATTTCGATCACCTCGTCGCGCACGTGACCGAGGATGCGGTGCGCGCGTTGTTTGCGCATCGGCACCCAGGGGCCGTGAAACGCTATCTGGTGCCGTCGATCCACGCGATGAACTTCGTCATCGACGGCGCGCTCGATGGCGGCGTCAACGATGCGCTCAATCTCGATACACACGGCAAGGCGCTGGCGTTTCTGCTGCTGGACATGCCGATTCCCTTGCCGCCGCGGTTCGCCGGCGGCGCCTCATGATTGCCAAGCTGTTCCATCACAAAACAACTGGAGGAGACACAGATGTCCGCGTTTCGCAGGCCGCAGGCCCCCGCAGCCCTACTCGCTTTCGCTACGTTCACGTGCCTGGCCTTGCCGGCCGGCAGTGCGTGGGCCGAATTTCCCGACAAGCCGATCCGCTTTGTCGTGCCCTTCGCGGCCGGTAGCGCGACGGACCAGCTCGCGCGCGCCGTGGGCCAGGCCGTGACGCAGGAAGCGAAGGTGACCGTGGTGGTCGACAACAAGCCGGGCGCGAACGGCTTCATCGCCGCCGGCGACGTGGCGAAGGCCGCCCCCGATGGCTATACGGTGCTGATCACCACCAACACGACGCACGCAGCCAATGAGCATCTGTTCAAGAAGCTGCCGTACGACCCGGTCAAGGACTATGCGCCGCTGACGGCGCTGGGCCGTGGCGGCCAGATCATGGTGGTCAATCCGCAGGTACCGGCCAAGACCGTGGGCGAGTTCATCGCGCTGGCAAAGAAGGAGCCGGGCAAGCTCAGCTTCGGCAGCGGCAGTTCGTCGTCGCGTATTGCCGGCGAGCTGTTCCAGCAGATGGCGCACGTGGAACTGCTGCACGTGCCGTACAAGAGCAACCCGCTGGCGATCACCGACCTGCTCGGCAACCAGATCCAGATGATGATCACCGACACGGCGACGGGGCTGCCGCAGGTGAAGAGCGGCAAGCTGCGCGCGCTGGGTGTCTCTGGCAAGGCGCGCTCGCCGCTGGCGCCTGACGTGCCGACGATCGACGAGGCTGGCGTGAAGGGCTACGAGATGAGCTACTGGTTCGCGGCCTATGCGCCGGCCGGCACGCCGCCCGCAGTGGTTGGCAAGCTGAACCAGATGCTGGTCAAGGCCGCCAGGAGCGAGACCGCCGCCACCTTCTACCAGTCGACCGGTACCGAAGTGTTCACAAGTTCGCCGGCCGAACTGGCGAAGTTCCAGGCGCAGGAATCGGCGAAATGGGGCCGCATCATCAAGGCGGCAAACATCCAGCCCGAGTAAGTTCGCTTCACGCAGAAACGGGTACGCTTTGCGCTGGCAGGGCGTTCCCGTGACAACTTGCGCCGCCACGTGCCGTGATTTCGCCTAGAGTGTCTGGATCGGAACGACTGGAGCGTGTCATGAGCCAGACAGGCAAGGGGTTTCGGAGTGAGCGGCGCGGTTTCCTGATCGGGGTGGCGTCCGCGGCGTTGGGCGCCGTGGCGTTGCCGGCGTCGGCACAGTCACTACGCGGCAAGCCGAGATCGAAGATCGGCGTAATCGGTGCCGGCCACATCGGCGGCACGATCGGGGGTATCTGGGTGGGTGTGGGGCATCCGGTGATGTTCTCGTCGCGCCATCCCGAAGAACTCAAGCCGTTGGTCGAGAAACTGGGATCGCTGGCACAGGCCGGGACCGTGGACCAGGCCCTCGAGTTTTCCAATGTCGTCCTGCTTGCCGTGCCTTACGGTGCGTTGCCCGAACTGGGCAGCCAGCATGACTGGAAGGGCAAGATCGTGCTCGACGCCACCAACGCTGTGGCGCCGCGCGATGGGGCGATCGTTGAGGAGGTCAAAGCCAATGGCATCGGAGTGACCACCGCCAAATACCTGCCGGGCGCGCGAGTCGTGCGTGTCTTCAATTTCACGAGCGCGGGGTCCTTCGCGCGTGAGAGCAATCGCAAGGGGCCGTTGATGGCGGTGCCGATGGCGGGGAACGATGCCGGCGCGCTGATCATTGCCGGCAGGCTGGTACGCGATGCGGGCTTTCAGCCCGTGGTGGTGGGAGGCCTGTCCAGCGCCGACCGCTTCGCGCCGGGAGGCAAGTTGTTCCACATGGAGGGCACGGAAGCGGAGTTCCGTCGTGCCATGGCGCAAAATTCCGCGCCGTGATGCCTGAGCCCGTGATGCCTGCTGTGAGACCTGATGAGTGAGACCTGGTGGCGGGCTTGCTCAGCGGCGCCGCCACTCCATCGCCACCATCGACGGCGTGAACCCGAGCTGGCCGAAGAATGCGGCTTCCGACGAGCGCGCCGCGCGTAGAACCCAGGTGATATCCGGATCGTTGCCCATGACATGCCGCAGCAGTGCGCGGCCGACACCGCGGCGGCGATGCTGTGGCGCTACGGCAACCATCGAGATATAGCCGTTCGCGATGTCGTCGCAGAGTGCGCGCGCGAAGCCGATGACCTCGCCGCCCTCCACCGCCACTGCGACGCGTTGCGAGTTGGCGATGAGCTGCGCGAACCGTTCGGGATTGCTGACCTGTTGTTCCCAACCATTGGCGGCAAGCAGACGCCGGGCTGCCTCGATATCTGCGGGCAACGGGTTGCGGATTTCCATTGACGATTCCTCCAGCCTGGTACTTGGGCACGCACGCCTTACTCCCACGAAAGTGGGGGTACGCCAGTGCCTTCCGCCACGGGCGCGCGTATGGTTCGCGCGTTTTGGCGACAGAGTGTAGCTAAGCGAACACGGCTGCGTCAAACAACTTTGTCCGTTAAGCCCCCGCGTTCGGTGCCGCACGAGGGCCCGCGCGGGGCTCTGTCGTGTCCCTTGGGCTAGCGGTATGATGCCTGCCATGAATGCCACGATCTTCTCCTCCGCCCACCCGGCAGATCAGCTTGCCGAGTTCAACGACGCCGATAGCGCGCTGGCGCGTATCCGCGAGATCTATGACAGCTCAGTGGCGGCCGTGCGCGCGCGATTTGACGCGTTTGCCCAGGGCAAGCCGCTGCCGTCAGCCGCGCACGCGTGCTATCCATACTTGGGCATCTCAGTCAATCTGGAGACGATGGTCACCGATAGCCGGCCTTCCTGGGGCACGGTGGCCTATCCCGGGGTCTATGGGACCACGGTGACGCGGCCGGACCTGCTGTGCGACTACTACCGCGACCAGATCGAGCGCCTGATGCGCTATCACCGCGTGCCGGTGGTGGTGGGGCTTTCGCGCCGACCGATCCCGCTGCCGTTCGTGATCGAAGCATCGACCACCGATATCAGCTACACGCAGGCGCGTGAACTTGAAGCGTCATTCGTGCTGCCGGAACTGAGCCGCATCGACGACTCGATCGCCAATGGCACCTATGAGCCCACTCCGGGCGAAGCTTGGCCGCTGTCGCTGTTTTCGGCGGAGCGCGTGGATCTGGCGCTGCAGCGGCTTTATCACTACACAGGTACCGCGCCGCAGCATTTCCAGCGTTTCGTGCTGTTCACAAACTATCAACGTTACGTCGATGAGTTCGTGACACTGGGCCGTTCGCTGATGGCCGGTGACGGTGGCGATGGCTATGTGGGCTTCGTCGAGCCCGGCGACGTGATCCAGCAACTCGGCGAGCAGGAGCCGGATGACGCGACACGTCCACGCGCATTGCCGCAGATGCCGGCCTACCACCTCGTGCGCGAGGATGGACTGGGTGTCACGCTGGTCAACATCGGCGTGGGGCCTTCCAACGCGAAGACGATGACGGACCACCTCGCCGTGCTGCGCCCGCATTGCTGGCTGATGGTGGGCCACTGCGGCGGGCTGCGCCGCTCGCAGCAGCTTGGCGATTACGTGCTGGCGCATGCGTATGTGCGCGACGACCACGTGCTCGACCACGACCTGCCGCCGTGGGTGCCGGTGCCGCCGATCGCCGAAATCCAGGTGGCATTGCAGGAAGCAGTGGCGCGTGTGACGGGATTGTCTGGTACCGAGATGAAGACACGGATGCGCACTGGCACGGTGGTGTCTACCGACGATCGCAACTGGGAACTGAAATCGAAGTCGCTTTACGCGCGCTTCAACCAGTCACGCGCGATCGCCATCGACATGGAGAGCGCCGCGGTGGCCGCCAATGGCTTCCGGCTGCGTGTGCCCTACGGCACGCTCCTGTGCGTATCGGACAAGCCGCTACACGGCGAACTCAAGCTGCGCGGCATGGCGAATGCGTTCTATCGGCAGCGTGTGAGCCAGCACATGACCATCGGGCTGGAGGCGATCCGCATACTGCGAGAGAACGGCGTCGAACAACTGCACTCGCGAAAGCTGCGCAGCTTCGACGAGCCTGCATTCAGATAAGACACCCAAGACACCTTCCTCCTTGTCTTCCTGAACGAAAAAAAGCGCGCGGTATCACCGCGCGCCTAGAATCGGAGTGAGCCGTCGCGAGCTCAGCCGTTTGACAAGGAGGAGAAAAATTGCCGCTTAGAAGCGATAGCCGACACCGGCGCTGAACAGCCACGGATTGAGCTGCACGTTCGATACCTTCTGGCCTGTTCCATTTGCGTAGACGTTGCTCGAGATCCAGATCTTCTTGACGTCGACGTTGAGGAACCAGTTCTTGGTTACCTTGTAGTCCATGCCGACCTGCAGGGCCGGGCCCACGCTCCAGCGGTCCAGACCGAGGGAGTTGCCGGCGATGTCCGCGTTCCAGATGCGCGTCACGTTCACACCAGCGCCAACATACGGACGGAAGGTGCCATTCGGAATGAAGTGGTACTGCAGCAGCAGGCTCGGCGGCAGGTGGCTGAACGTGCCGATCTTCGCGCCATCCAGACGGACATCCTGCTTTTGCGGGATCGTCAGCACCAGTTCAGCGGCAATGTTCGGCACGATGAAGTAGGTAACGTCCAGTTCCGGAATCCACTTGTTGTTGACGCTGATCCGGTCAGATGCGCCCACACCGCCAACCGGGTCGGACTTGTTGTCCATGTTCAGGAATGTGCCGCGCAGGCGGATCATCCAGTTGCTCTGCTGTTCGTCGGCGGCCACGGCCGGTGCCGAGAGCGCGCCGATCGTGGCGGCGGTCAGCGCCATGCAGATGGAGGAAACAAGGGTCTTGCGGCGGGGAGAGAGGGTAGTGGTCATGGTCGGAAAGCATTGGACATTGAAAATGTGCGCCCAGTGTGTCCCGTGGTTCCCTTGCAGACCTTGACATAGCACAAGCAAGAATCACCCTGTTATTGAAAGGGGGATTGACCGTCGCCTGTGCGCGACAGATCGCTACAGATTTGTGCAAACCGCGATCAAGCTTGTGCGGACAGGGCTTCTAACCACATGCGGAATGATTCGTGGCGCCCACGCGGCTGCCCCCGTACGCTGTGCGCACGTGGTTGTGCACCGCGCATGTCGTGGGCGTCCGAGAGGACGTCTTTCGCGGTGTGCCCTCTGGGGGGAGGGCACACCGGTTTTCTCGGATGCAGGGCATCCGTCAGTCATCAGGCCGCCCTGGCCTGCATGGCTTCCGACATGTCGCGGGTCTGCAGATGGCGATTGATACCGGAGACCACGGCCTTCAGTGACGCCGTGACGATGCTGGGATCGACGCCCGCGCCGAAGCCCGTGGCCGAGTCCGCGACGCGCACTTCGACATAGCAGGCCGCGTTGGCATCGGCGCCGGTGGTCATGGCGTGCTCGTGATAGTCCATCACACGCACCGCCACGCCCAGCCCGCGCGTGAACGCATCCACTGCCGCGTCGATCGGCCCATTGCCCGTGCCACGCATGCGCATCGGGCGACCATCGCGCACGATATCGATCTCCACTTCCGCGGCGGTGTCGCTGGCCGATACCATGCGATGCGATACGTAGCGCAGTGGCGCCTCGACGTCGAGATACTCGCGGCGGAACAGTGCGTAGAGATCCGCGGCACTGGCCTCGAGCCCGGTTTCGTCGGTCATGGCTTGCACCGCGCGACTGAACTCGATCTGCAGGCGGCGCGGCATGTAGATGCCGTGCATCTGTTCGAGCAGATAGGCCATGCCGCCCTTGCCGGACTGGCTGTTCACACGGATCACCGCGTCATAGCTGCGTCCGAGGTCGACTGGATCGATCGGCAGGTAAGGCACTTCCCAGATCGCGTCGTCCTTCTGCTGGGCGAATCCCTTGCGGATCGCGTCCTGATGCGAGCCCGAGAATGCCGTGAAGACCAGGTCGCCCACGTACGGATGACGCGGGTGCACAGGCAACTGATTGCAGTGCTCGACGCACTGGCGCACTTCGTCGATATCGGAGAAGTCCAGTTGCGGGTCCACGCCCTGCGTGTACAGGTTCAGCGCCAGCGTGACCAGATCCACATTGCCGGTGCGCTCGCCGTTGCCGAACAGGCAGCCTTCCACGCGATCGGCACCGGCCATCACGGCCAGTTCCGCCGCGGCCACGGCAGTGCCACGATCGTTGTGCGGATGCACCGACAGCACGATGTGCTCGCGCCGCGCCAGACGGCGATGCATCCATTCGACCTGGTCCGCGAACACATTGGGGGTGCTGCATTCCACCGTGGTCGGAAGATTCAGAACCATCGGTCGGTTAGCGTCGGGCTCCCACACGGCGGACACCGCGTCCGATACTTCGAGCGAGAAGTCGAGTTCGGCCAGGCTGAAGGTTTCGGGCGAGTACTCGTAGGTCCATGCGGTGTCCGGCATGGCATCGGTCAGTTCACGGATCAGGCGCGTGCCGGAGACGGCCACTTCCTTGATCTCCTCACGCGACGCATTGAACACGATGCGGCGCCATGCGGGCGCGATCGGATTGTAGAGATGCACCGTCGCGCGCCTGGCGCCGCGCACGGACTCCACCGTGCGGCGGATCAGGTCATCGCGCGCCTGGGTCAGCACGACGATGTTGACGTCCTCGGGGATGCGATCTTCCTCGATCAGCATCCGCACGAAATCGAAATCGGTCTGCGATGCGGAGGGAAATGCCACCTCGATTTCCTTGAGCCCGATCTTGACGAGTTGCTCGAAGAATCGCAGCTTGCGCGCGCTGTTCATCGGCTCGATCAGTGCCTGGTTGCCGTCGCGCAGATCGGTGCTCATCCAGCGCGGCGCGCGGGTGATCTGGCGCGACGGCCAGGTTCGGTCAGGCAAGTCGACCGTGGTGGCGGGGCGATATTTGGTGGATGGATCCTGCAACATGGGCATGGGAAATCTCCTTCCTCGCTAAGGGAAGATGCGACGAATGCGTCAAAAACGGAAAACGGACGGAAAAACGGTGGCGAAAGGCTGCCGAACTGCCACAGGGCTCTAGGCCCGGCAACCGATCGGTAGGCTTAGCAGTAGCGAGGAAGCGCCCAGGGCGCGGCACGACAGCAGGCCCGCGACGCACGCGCGCACGGCGGCATCGATGCGCGAGGCATCGGCGGCGTGGCGGAGGTTGAGTGCGGTAGCGGTCATCGTGCTGGGAAATGTGTCGCAGCGGTTGTGCGACTCAAGGAGCGTAGTGCAGAACACGGGCTGGCGTCAACCTGGAGTCGGGCGCGGATCCGCGTGGATGTGCCCTGCATTGGTGCGATTTGGAGCCGTCATGGCCGTTGCGTCTTACGACAAAGGGATGAAACGCGCCCCTTGTGTTGGTTCGCACTCAATCCTCTGGCCGGTATTGCATCCGCCGCATCGCGCCTAGTCTGATTCTGGGAACGGGCCCAAAACTACAAGAGGGGATCATCATGCGGACACGTACGTGGACCACATGGCTCGCCTGTGCGGCGATCGCCATGCTGATGGTGGCATGCGGCGGCGGAGGCGGTAGTTCGGGCTCGGGATCGGCGCCATCCGGCGGCGCGGGCAGTGGCAGTGGCGGTAGCGCCGGCAGCGGCGGCTCCGGCGCGGTGGCGACGTCCTATACGCTGGTGTTGAACCAGACCTCCGGCAAGGTCGCGGTAGGCGACACGATGCCGCTGACTGCGTCAGTCGTTGACAATCTTGGCAATGACGTTACCGGTTCGACCACATTTGCCTGGTCGACCATCAACTCCTCCATCGCAGTCGTGGCGAACGCATCGGTACCGGGCGGCGCGGTGGTGACCGGTGTGGGTCTGGGTATCGCCAACATCAGCGTGGTGGCGACCGTGACCGGCGCCAATAATGCGACGACCGTGCTGCCACAGGCATCGACGACGATTACGGTGGTTGCGCCGGGCAGCAGGACATACAGCCTTGCGCTGCCGTACCCATCGCTTTCGATGACGGACGGACAGACCCTGCGCGTGACGGCATCACTGATCGACAGCGACGGCGCGGATCGCTCCGCCAGCGCCACCGGATGGACCTGGCGCAGCACCACGTCGGCGGTGCAGGCCGCAGGCGTGGCCAATGTCGGCGTGCTGCTTGGCGTCAATGGGGGGAGCACCGTCGCGCTGTCGGTGGTCAGCGTCCAGGTCACGGCGCCGGATGGCAGCACCCTGACCGGCGCTTTCCCGGTGTCGGTGTTCCCGACCGGGGTATCGAGCTACCGGCTCGTGCTGTCGCAAAACGGCTCGCAGATCAATGCGCTGAACGTGCTCAACGGCTTCCCGCAGACGTACCTCTCGCAGGTGGTGCGTAGCGATGGAAACGACTCGACCCCGGATTTCACCGGCCTGTGGACCTTTACGACCACATCGCCATCGTTGCTCGTGTTGCCGGATTCCTCGACGCGTCTCACCACGGTCAGCACCGGTCGGCCGAACGGCGCGTCGCCGCTGCAGAGCATTCTTTCGGAGATGGCCAGCAGCTTGACGCTGAGCGCAAAGCCGCGCGCCACGCTGTTTGTCACGGAGCAACCAACGTGGGCGCTGGTCTACAACGGTCCACAGCCATTGGTGGTGAACCGCCTGGCTGGCGCGACTATCGCGGTGCAACTGATGCATCGTGGTGTGGATGAGGGCATCACCGGTTGCGGGACGAGCTGGGCGTGGTCGACAACGAGCAGCAACATCGTGGTCGCGCAGTCGGTGCTCGCGCCCAACTCGGCGTCGATCCTGCCGACGGCGGCTGGCCCCTTCTCGGTCACGGCGACGTGCACGGCTGGGGTGGAGGCCATGCCGCTGTCGATCACGATTCCGGGCACGGCACAGTAACGCACTCCCGTGAGGTGCGTACCCGTTTCTGCGTACGCTTGCCTCCCTGGTTTGCCCCCTTTCCCGCTTGCGGGAGAGGGGCCGGGTGAGAGGGAATAGCGGCTCAAATTGCGACAAGGCGGCAGGCAGAGCCTGCACGCCCACTCCCCCAACCCCTCGCCTGCGTCGTGGGAGAGGGGTGCGCGCGGACCAAAGCGTACCCATTTCTGCGAGCGTGACTCGCGTCCCCGCAAATGAAAACGGCGACCTTTTCAGGTCGCCGTCGTCAGGCATCATCCGTCGATCCCGTCGTCAGGATTTGCGTACGAAGCGGACGATTTGCTCGTTGCTGGCGCCGCCCGACTCCGTCGACTTGGTCGAGGTATTGGATCCGCAGGTGCTGCATCCACTGTTCGTATCGCACCCCGTGGCGCAACCGGCGGCCTCGCGCGGCGCGAGTCGTCGCGCGATCCAGCCACGCCAGCCGCTGGCCGATGCTCCGCCCAGCCCCGCCGCCAGGCTCGCTTTCACGCGCTCGCGCGTGCGCGGCATGTAGCGGCCCACCACGTGCACGGCGCAGGCCAGCACGATCAGCGGAACCACCAGCGTTTCAAAGGCTTGATAGAGCGTCATGGTCTTTGTGCCCGTTCAACTGAACATCAACGCCACACGGTACGTGATGAACGACGCGAGGTAGGCCAGCCCGCCCAGGTAGGCGACGGAGGCGGCCATCACCTTCCAGGAGTTGGTTTCGCGACGGATCACGGCGAGCGTGGAGATGCACTGCGGCGCGAAGACGTACCACGCCAGCAGCGACAGCGCGGTGGCCAGCGGCCACTGCGCGGCAATCATCGGTGCGAGCTGCGTGGCCACGGCGTCGTCGCTGCCGGACAGCGCGTAGACCGTACCCAGCGCGCCCACGGCCACTTCGCGGGCAGCCATGCCCGGCACCAGGGCGATACAGATCTGCCAGTTAAAGCCGATCGGGGCGAAGACATGTTCGAGCGCGCGCCCGATCATCCCCGCGAAGCTATATTCGATTGCCGGCATGGTGGCGCCGTCGGGCGGCGACGGGAACGTCGCCAGGAACCACAGCAGCACCGTCATCGTCAGGATCACGCGGCCGACGCGTGACAGGAAGATGCGGGCGCGTTCCCACAGGCCAATGGCGATGTCGCGCGGATTCGGCACGCGATACGCCGGCAATTCCATCAGCAGCGGATGCTCGGTGTGGTCGCGGCGGAACCACTTGAGCACGTATGCCACCAGCAGCGCGCTGACGATGCCGGCCACATAGAGCACGAAGAGCACCAAGCCCTGCAGGTTGAACAATCCGGCCACCGTGCGTTCCGGAATGAATGCGGCGATCAGCAGCGCGTAGACAGGCAGGCGTGCCGAGCAGGTCATCAGCGGCGCCACGAGAATGGTCGTCAGCCGGTCGCGCGGGTCCTGGATCGTGCGCGTGGCCATGATCCCCGGAATCGCGCAGGCGAAGCTGGATAGCAGGGGAATGAACGAGCGGCCGGACAGGCCCGCGCTCATCATCAGGCGGTCAAGCAGGAACGCCGCGCGTGGCAGGTAGCCCGATTCCTCGAGCGTCAGGATAAACAGGAACAGGAACAGGATCTGCGGCAGGAACACGATCACGCTGCCAACGCCCGCGATGATGCCGTCCACGACCAGGCTCTTGAGCATCCCGTCGGGCATTGTCGTGCCGACCAGTTCGCCGAACCAGTGCACGCCGGCCTCGATGCCGTCCATCAACGGCGTGGCCCACGAGAACACGGCCTGGAACATGAAGAACAGCAGCACCGCCAGAATGGCCAGGCCGAAAACCGGGTGCAGCACCACGCCGTCGAGCTTGTCCTCGAACTGCGCGGTGCGCGTGGGCATCGTGACGGCGACGTCGAGCAGCCGCTTGACCTCGGCGTGCGTATCGAGCTCCGACACGCTATCGAGCGGCTGGGCCGGCGGCGCCGGTGGCAGCGTGTCGTCGAACAGCTTGATCAGCGATGCGGCGCCATCGTGCTTGACCGCGACGGTTTGCACCACTGGCACGCCAAGTTCACGCGACAGCGCTTCGCGATCGATCTTGATGCCGCGCCGTTCGGCGGCATCGCTCATGTTCAGCACCACCACCATCGGCACCCCAAGGCGGCGCAGTTCCAGCACGAAGCGCAGGTGCAGGCGCAGATTGGTGGCGGCCACCACGGACACGATCAGGTCCGGGCGTGTCTCGCCCGGGCGCTGGCCCAGGCAGACCTCGCGCGTGATGGCTTCATCCAGGCTGGCGGAGTCCAGGCTGTAGGCGCCCGGCAGGTCGAGGATGCGAACCGTGCGACCGCCCGGCGACACGAACTGGCCTTCCTTGCGTTCGACGGTGACGCCCGCGTAGTTGGCCACCTTCTGGCGGCTGCCGGTGAGACGATTGAACAGTGCGGTCTTGCCGCAGTTGGGATTGCCTACCAGCGCAATGCGCAGGGCGGCGTTGGGATTCTGTGCGACTGACATATGAGTGCGAAGGGGCAGGCCGGTTACGCGGTGCGCTGCGATGGCGGCGCTTCGGTTTCGCCGGCTGGCGCGATGCTGGTCACGGTGGCGCTGACCACTTCCACGGTGATGCGGGCGGCTTCCGAGCGGCGCAACGCGAATCGCGAGTCGCCAACCTGGGCAACGAGCGGATCCTGGCCGAACGGTCCGAACGCGATGATCTGCACGGTCTCGCCGGGCACGAAGCCCAGGTCGCGCAGACGGCGCGCAATGGGATCATGCGTGAATTCGTCATCCACGGATTTCACGACGGCGGCAGTGCGCCGGGGCAGTTCAGACAACCGCATATGCTTCCAGTCCAGGGGCGCGATCAGCGCCGCACGGCAGGCTCGGAACCCGCCGGGTACGTAAATAGAAATCGTTCTCGATTGTATAGCATTCGTAGCCGTTTGGCGCTTTGACGGTGGTTTACCGCGCATCGCATATTGGGAAATCGACGACGATTTGCCCCCGGTAAACCCCCCTTATGTTTCGAATAACACAATTGCGGTATTGGTTGCGAAGTCGCCTCGGGGCTAAGCTGCAAGCACGCTGAACACCCCGTTCCACGCGTACTTCTCAAGCCACTGGCTTCGGCCAGTGGCTTCTTCTTTTGGCGCATTCCTGGCGCGGTCTTGCCGAGTGACTAGATGTCTGCCTCGCTGGCGGCCAGCCTGACCATCTCGACGAAATGGTCGCGTGCCGGGTGATCTGGCGCCTGCTTCCATACGCAATACACCTCCGAAGGCACGGTCGCATCCGCAAGTGGCCGAAACGCGGCGCCTGCCATGCCGGAGCGAGCCATCGCAGCTGGCACCACGGCAATCCCCATCCCCTGTGACACCAACGACACCACGGACAGCCAGTGCCGCACCTCATGGCGAATCTGGGGATAGAAGCCGTGCGCGGCGCACATGTCGAAGATGCGGCTGTAGTAGTCGGGCGACGCCTTGCGGGAGAACAGGACGAATGGCTCGCCGCGTAAGTCAGTGAGCGCTACCATATCCTGTTGGCCAAGCGGATGCTTGGCTGGCATGCAGCAGACGAACGGTTCGCGGTGCGCCAGCGTAGTAGCCAGCTCATCCGGCACGCGGCTGGTATGGACAAAGCCCGCATCGAGTTCACCGTGTAAAAGTGCGTCAATCTGCTCTTGCGAGTTCAGCTCGGTCAGGGCCACGTGGATACCGGGATAGCGCGCCTGGAATTCCTTCAGGCGCTGGGGCAGGCCACGATAGAGCATCGACCCCACGAAGCCGACCCGCAGCCGTCCCACCGCGCCGGCCTCGATCTCCCGCGCCAGCAGGCGGGCTTCCTCGGCCTGCGCCAGTAGCGCCATGGCCGATTCCCGAAACGCGCGTCCGGCCGCGGTCAGGCGCACGCCACGGCTGTCACGCTCGAACAGCCGGGCGCCGACCGAGGCTTCGAGTTGCTGGATATTGAGCGATAGCGGCGGCTGCGAAATCGACAGTCGCCGTGCGGCGCGCCCGAAATGAAGTTCCTCGGCGAGCACAAGGAAGTAGCGCAGATGTCGGAATTCCATGGCGATACAAAATTTGTATTGATCGAGCCAATTTTAGAATTAGACACGAATCGTTGGGGTTTGAATAATGGACGCAAACCATCCCGCCCGACCGCCGCCCGACAGGCATCGTGTTCAGGACGGGGACTTCCAGGAGACGATTCATGCCGACCAGCGCCGCGCGCCCAGCCGCGTCCACCACCGTGTACCCCGAAGTTGCCGCGCATCCGGTGCCAGATCGCCATGGCGCGAGTCTGTTCACGGCCGATCCGGACCTGCGTGCGCTGCTGCCGCTTTACCTGCCGGCTGACCTGTTCAACCACCTGCTACCGCACCTCGAGCGCATGGGCGCGCTGGCCGGCGGCGTGCTCGACGAACTGGCCAACGAGGCCGATCACGCGCCGCCCACGCTGTCGCACCGCACCCGCACCGGCCTTGATGCCCAGCGCATCCACAAGCATCCGTCCTACGTCGAACTGGAGCGCGTGGCGTTTTCGGAATTCGGGCTGGCTGCCGCGTCGCATCGCGGCGGCGTGCTCGGCTGGGACAAGCCGATGCCCCCTGCCGCGAAGTACGCACTGACCTACCTGTTCGTGCAGGCGGAATTCGGCCTGTGTTGCCCGTTGTCGATGACCGATTCGCTGACGCGCACGTTGCGCAAGTTCGGCGATCCGGCGCTGGTCGACCGCTTCCTGCCGAACCTGACCACGCAGGTGTTCGACGACCTTTATCAGGGCGCGATGTTCATGACCGAACAGGGGGCCGGCTCTGACGTCGCCGCCACGACCACCCGCGCGATTCGCGATGGCAACGCCGAGGGTGGCTGGCGTCTGGTGGGCGACAAGTGGTTCTGCTCGAATCCCGATGCCGCGCTGGCGATGGTGCTGGCGCGGGTGGAGGAAGCTGACGGCTCGGCCGTTGCCGGTATCAAGGGCGTCTCGCTGTTCCTGTTGCCGCGCACGCTGGCGGATGGCAGCGCCAACCACTTCCGCATCATCCGTCTCAAGGACAAGCTCGGCACACGCTCGATGGCTAGCGGCGAGATCCGGCTGGAGGGCGCGCACGCCTACCTGGTTGGCGAACTGGGCCGTGGTTTCGTGCAGATGGCCGACATGATCAACAATTCGCGCCTGTCCAACGGCGTGCGCGCGGCCGGCCTGATGCGCCGGGCGTTGACCGAGGGCCAGTTCATCGCCCGCGAGCGCCGCGCGTTCGGCAAGCGCCTGGCGGACATGCCGCTGATGCGTCGCCAGTTGCTGAAGCTGACGCTGCCCACGGAGCAGGCGCGCACGATGGTGTTCCAGACTGCCGAAGCCCTGCGCCGTGCCGATGCGGGCGATGCCGACGCCTATCCGCTGATGCGCATCCTGACACCGCTGATCAAGTTCCGCGCCTGCCGCGATGCACGCAAGGTCACGGGGGATGCGATGGAGATCCGCGGCGGCTGCGGCTACATCGAGGAATGGAGCGACCCGCGCCTCGTGCGCGACGCGCATCTCGGTTCGATCTGGGAAGGCACGAGCAATATCGTCGCACTCGACGTGCTGCGCGCAATTCGCCGCGAGGGCTCGCTGCCCGTGTTGCAGGCACACCTGCAGGCGCTGCTTGGCGATACGCCGATGCACGCCACTGCGCGCGCCACGTTCGACCTGGCCCTGGCCAACGCCGTCGCGCTGGCGACCCGTGCGGCAGATGCCGGGGCCGATGGCGACGTGCTGGCGCGTCAGGTGGCTTCCGCGCTGTATCACGTGACTAGTGCCGTCGCCATGGCATGGGAAGCCGGCCAGATCGGTTCGGTTCGCCGGATGCGGCTGGCGCAACTGGTGCTGGTGCATCGCGTGCTGCCGCAGGATCCGCTCGGCGGCGGCGTCGAGCCCGAGTGGCTGGCCGAAACCGTGGAGCCGCCCGCCGATGGCGTGGTGCGCGCGGCGGGGCCCGTGGACCAGATCAACGTGTTCTGACGGCTCACCCAGAGAACACCCAGGCAGTACGGTGCGCCCGCAACGGCGCACCTCGCGCGCCCGCGGCGCGCATTCCAAACATAAAAAGCTTTACCGGAGACAACCCATCATGCCCCAATGGCACCGCCGCGCGGCCCTTGCCGCGCTGACCTCGTTGGTCGCCTGCACGCTCACGCTTACCACCATGCCGGCCTTCGCGCAGAAGGAATTCCCGAGCAAGCCGATCATGCTGGTGGTGACCTATCCGCCCGGCGGACCCACCGACGCGATGGCCCGCACGCTGGCCGCTGCGTTGAAAAACAGCCTTGGCCAGCCAGTGGTCGTGGAGAACCGCGCGGGCGCGGGCGGCAACATCGGCGCGGAAGTCGTCGCGCGCGCCGAGCCCGATGGCTACACGCTGATGTTCGGCACGTCGGCGCCGCTGGCCATTAACGTCAGCCTGTATCGCAAGATCAACTACGACCCGGTCAAGAGCTTCGCGCCGGTGATCCAGATCGGCCAACTGCCCAATGTGCTGGTGGTAAATCCGAGCGTGCCCGCGAAGAACGTGCAAGAGCTGATCGCGTACAGCAAGGCGCATCCGGGCAAGCTGTCCTATGCGTCGTCGGGCAATGGCGCATCGTCGCACCTGGCCGGCGTGCTGTTCAACAACCTGGCCGGCACCGACTTTCAGCATGTGCCATACAAGGGCACCGGCCCGGCGCTCAATGATCTGCTGGGTGGGCAGGTCAGCATGACGTTCACCGATGTGCTGACCGCGCTGCCGTTCATCAAGAGCGGCAAGGTGCGTGCGCTCGGGGTGACCACGAAAGGGCGTTCGCAGGCATTGCCCGATGTGCCCACCGTGGCGGAACAGGGTGTTGCCGGCTTCGATGTTTCGGTATTCTTCGGAGTGGTAGCACCTGCCGGTACGCCGCCGGAAGTCATCCGCAAGCTCAATCACGCATTTGCCGATGCGTTGGCGCAGCCAGACGTGCGCAAGACGCTGCTGGCACAGGGGCTGGAGTTCGCGCCGGCCACCACGCCAGAGCAGCTTGGTGGTTTCGTGAAGTCGGAAGTCGGCAAATGGCGTTCCGTGGTGCAGAAGTCGGGCGCGCAGCTCGACTGATCATGACAAGAACAGGAGGAGACATGACGCCATTCACACCCGGCGCGCTGGCAGGCATTCGCGTAGTCGATCTGTCGCGCATTCTGGGCGGCCCGCTTTGCGGCCAGATTCTCGGCGATCACGGCGCGGACGTACTCAAGATCGAGCCGCCGCAGGGCGATGACACACGCACCTGGGGGCCGCCGTTCCGCGATGGCGTGGCGTCGTACTACTTCGGCCTCAATCGCAACAAGCGCATCATGACGCTGGACCTGACAGCCGATACCGACCGCGAAGTCCTGCTGACGCTGCTGGCCGATGCCGACGTGCTGATCGAGAACTTCAAGACCGGCACGCTCGAGAAATGGGGCCTTGGTTTCGATGTGCTGTCGCAGCGCTTCCCCCGGCTCGTGCATTGCCGCGTGTCGGGCTTCGGCGCCGATGGTCCGTTGGGTGGACTGCCGGGTTATGACGCGGCGATCCAGGCGATGGCCGGCATCATGAGCATCAACGGCGAGGCCGACCGGGAACCGCTGCGCGTTGGTTTGCCCGTGGTGGACATGGTCACTGGTCTGAACGCGGCGCTGGGCGTGCTGCTGGCATTGCAGGAGCGCGAACGCAGCGGGCGTGGGCAGTTCGTGGAATCGGCGCTATATGACTCGGGCCTGTCGCTGCTGCATCCCCATGCAGCCAACTGGTTCATGAGCGGCAAGACGCCCGGGCGCACCGGTAACGCGCATCCGAACATCTACCCGTACGACACGGTGGCCACCGCGACCGATCCGATCTTCCTTGCCGTCGGCAACGACCGGCAATTCCGCATCCTGTGCGAGTACCTCGGCGTGGCGGAGTTGGCCGACGACGAACGCTTTGCAACGGCAGGCGCGCGCTCGGTCAACCGGGCGCAATTGAAGGGCACGCTGGAATCGAAGCTGGCCACGTGGGACGGCAAGGCGCTGGCCGACGAACTGTCTGCGGCCGGTGTACCGTGCGCACCGGTGTTGTCGGTGCCCGATGCACTGACGCATCCGCATACCGCCCATCGCGAGATGGTGGTGGAGATGCCCGGCGGTTACAAGGGCCTGGGCGCCCCGGTCAAACTGAGCCGCACGCCGGCGACGTACCGGTATGCACCGCTGACCGAAGGCAACCAGTTCCTGCCGCGCGAGGCGGCGAACGATTGAGTTGGGTGCCAACCGTTGGTATGCGCACCCCTCTCCCGCGCGGGAGAGGGGTGTAAAAACAACCTCACCGCTTCTTATCCCGGAATCATCCCCGTCAGCCAGTACGCCTGGATCATCGTGATCACACCCACGATGGCTGCGAACAGCAGGCTGTGCTTCACGGTGAAGCGGAACAGTTCCGACTCCTTGCCGACCAGACCCGTCGCCGCGCAAGCCACTGCGATCGACTGCGGCGAGATCATCTTGCCGGTCACGCCGCCCGTGGTGTTGGCGGCCACCAGCAGCGTGTCCGATACGCCGATCTGATGCGCGGTCGTATGTTGCAGCGAGCAGAACAGCGCGTTCGACGACGTATCCGAGCCGGTCAGGAACACCCCCAGCCAGCCCAGCAGCGGCGAGAAGAACGGGAACGCCGCGCCGGTTCCGGCCAGCAGCAGCGCCAGCGTCGATGACATACCGGAGTAGTTGGCAACGAACGCGAACGCCAGTACCAGACCGATCGAAGCGATCGGGCGGCGCAGTTCCAGCAGCGTTTCCTTGAAGGTGGTGATGGCATCGCTCGGCTTCATGCGCAGCAGCACTGCCGAGATGATGGCGGTCAGCAGGATCGCGGTACCGACGGCCGACAGCAGGTCGAGCTTCAGCACGGCCTCATAGGGCTTGGGCGATGCCACGATCGGGGCGCTCTTGATCACGAGCTGGTCGAGCATCGGCACCTTGAACTTCAGTACCGTTCCCGCCAGCGCGCCGTTGCCGGCGAACAGTGCCTTGAACGGTGCCAGGCTCCAGACCGTGACGATGGCGGTCAGGATGCCGAACGGCGCCCATGCGCGCACGGTCTGGCCGAACGTGTAGGGCGATGCTTTGCGGCTCGCGGGCGCACCCATACCGCCACCGAACCCGGCCATCGCCACAGTGCCGCCGGCCGCAACCGTGCCACCAGCCGCTTGCGATGCCGAGCGCGGTTGCCACACACGCAGGAACGCGGCGAGCGAGATCAGACTGACCAGTGCCGACGTGATGTCCGGCAACTCGGGCCCGATGTGGTTCGACGTGAAGTACTGCGTGACGGCGAAGCTGCCACCGACGACCAGCGCGGCTGGCCAGGTCTCGCGCACGCCCTTGGCGCCATCCATCATGAACACCAGCCAGAACGGCACGGCCAGCGACAGCAGCGGCAATTGGCGGCCCGCCATCGCGCCGATATGCATCGGGTCGATGCCCGTGACCTGTCCGGCCACGATGATCGGAATGCCCATCGCGCCAAACGCCACCGGCGCGGTGTTCGCGATCAGGCAGAGCCCGGCCGCATAGAGTGGGTTGAACCCGAGCCCGACCAGCAGCGCCGCGGTAATCGCCACGGGTGCGCCGAAGCCCGCCGCGCCTTCCAGGAACGCCCCGAAGGCAAAGCCGATCAGCAGCATCTGCAGGCGCTGGTCATCGGTGATCGACAGCACCGACGCGCGGATGACGTCGAACTGCCCGGTCTTGACCACGATCTTGTAGAGGAACACCGCGGTGACGATGATCCACGCGATTGGCCACAGGCCATAGGCAAAGCCGAATCCCGCCGCGGCAAAGGCCTGCTGCGCGGGCATCCCGTACGCGAAGATCGCCACGGCCAGCGCCAGTGCCAGCGTGACGGCCGCCGCCACATGACCCTTCATGCGCAGTACCGCGAGCGCGACGAAAAAGAACAGGATGGGTATCGCCGCCGCGAGCGCGGACAGCCCGAGGCTGCCCAGCGGCGTATAGATCTGGGTCCAGGGTTGCATCTGGAAGTCTCCTTGGTGGTTTGTCTGAATTCTTTTGGTGGGATGCCACTCGATGCCGCTACTCGGGCTGGTTGCGTGCGTCGAGCAGGTCGGAAAGGCTCTTTGGCGCCGGCGTCAGTGGCTTGCGATGCTGCGTCCAGCCCATCTGCCGCGAAGGCGTCAGCGCCCGCAGCCGCGTGGCGGCCCAGCGGAACAGGCGGTATGTGGTGGGGTGGGCGAACGCGCCGCTCCAGAAGCGCCAGACCAGGTGTTCGCGGCGACTGAACTTCGCGCCCTGGCCCTTGAGCGGGTGTGGCACGGCCTCGTCGGGGTTGCGGTTCGCCTCAGTGCGCAGTCGCACCAGCAGCTGCGGAATCGGAATGCGCACGGGACAGACCTCGCCGCACGCGCCACACAGGCTCGATGCCGTTGCCAGGTCGGCCGTGGCGTCGAGGCCGAGCAGGTGGGGCGAGATGATCTTGCCGATCGGGCCCGGATACGTCGTGCCGTAGGCATGACCGCCGATGCGCGTGTAGACCGGGCAGTGGTTCATGCACGCGCCGCAGCGAATGCACTGCAGCGTGGCGCGTAGCTGCTCGTCGGCGTATGCCTGGCTGCGGCCGTTGTCGAGCAGCACCAAATGGACTTCGCGCGGACCGTCCTGCTCATGCGGCTTGCGTGGGCTCGAGATCAGGTTGAAGTAGGTGGTGATGGGCTGCCCGGTCGCGGAACGCGTCAGCAGGCTGGAGAGCGGCACGATGTGCGACAGCTTCGCCACCACCTTCTCCATCCCCATGACGGCGATATGCACGTCGGGCACCGTGGTGGAAAGACGGCCATTGCCCTCGTTCTCTACCAGCCACAGCGTGCCGGTGTCCGCCGCCGCGAAGTTGACGCCGGACAGGCCGATATCGGCCTCGACGAACGCCTGGCGCAGCGCGCGGCGGCCGGTCTGGATCAGCGCATCCACGTCTTCCGTGTACGGCGTATCGGGGATGTGTTGCTCGAACAGCGTCGCGATATCGGCCTTGGTCTTGTGGATCGCCGGCATCACGATGTGCGATGGCTTCTCGCCGGCCAGCTGGACGATGTACTCGCCCATGTCCGATTCGATGCAGTCGATGCCGCGCTCGGCGAGGTAATGGTTGAGTTCCATCTCCTCGCTGGCCATCGACTTGCCCTTGATCACGCGCCGGGCGGCGTGGCCCTGGGCGATCCGCAGGATGATCGCGTTGGCTTCATCGGCGGTCTCGGCCCAGTGGACCTGCACGCCGGCTGCGGTCAGATTGCCTTCGAGTTCGACCAGCAGGTCTGGCAGATTGGCCAGCGCGTGCTGGCGGATGGCTTCGCCAAGGTCACGCAGGTGCTCGAGTTCGTCACCGTCGGGGAACTGCACGGCCCGCTTCTGCTGGAGGAAGTCCATCGCGCCGCGAAAGCTCTTGCGCAGCTTGGGATCGTCGAGCGCGGCGCGCGCGCGGGCGCGAAAGTCCTCGGTGGGAATGAAATGCAGGGGTTGCTGGCTCATCGCGCGGTTTCTCCGTCGGTCACGATCACGACCCACAGCCTGCGTGGGCCGTGCGCGCCATAGGCCAGCGTTTGCTGGATGTCGGAAGTCTTGGACGGGCCGGAGACCATCACCAGGTTGGTCGGCATGCCGTCCGACCAGCGCTCGGCACGCGCGGCGGCATGAAGGTCAGGGTGCAGCGTCGATGCGTAGACCAGCGCGATATGCGTGGGCGGCACCAGTGACATCGTGCGTGGCGATCCGGCATCGGGCGCCAGCACCAGCGTGCCGGTAGCGGCCAGCCCGGAGCGGGCCACGGTGAAGCCGGCATCGACGGTATCGAACAGTTCCGCTTTCCACGCTTCCAGCGGACTGTCGAACGTTACGGTGTCGATGCTGGATGGCAGCGCCCGCGCAAGTGCGGCGCCTTCGGGGCGATCGCGGTCCAGCAGCAGTCGGCGCACGCCTTCGTCCGCCAGCCGCCGCGCGACCCATGCGGGCCAACTCGCAGCGTCGGTGCAGATCACGTCGGCGTGGGAGGCAGTCAAGGCGGCCTGCATCGAGGCGACCATCGCGTCGATCGACGGTGCCTGACCACGGCGGCTATCGAAATGCTCGTCGATCCGCTGGTCCAGTTTCTGGGTGTCTCCGCTCAGCGTCGCACCGGAGGCGGGCGCGGCGGCACGCAGCCGCCCGATCATGCGCTCGCGCGCGCTCATCGTCGTCATTCGGCACCTCCGGTGCGGCGCCACAGGAACGAAGCCAGATGCTCGACCGGCAGCGGCGCGCCGGTGTGGGCGGCGGCATGGCCGATATTGAGCAGGCAGCCGCAATCGGCGGAGACGAGCCGGTCGCACCCGGTGGCGCAGGCGGAGGCCACCTTGTCGCGCACCATCGCGCCGGAGATATCGGCGTGCTTGAGCGAGAACGTGCCGCCAAAGCCGCAGCATTCGGACTCGCGCTCATGCTCGACGCGTGTCACCCCGGGCAGTGCGTCCACCAACGCCACGCCGTGAGTGCGCGTGCCCATCTCGCGGCGTGCCGCGCAGGATGTATGCAGCACCACGCGCTCGTGCGGCGCGTCGGCGGGTGTGGTGTCGAAGCGCACATGGAGCACATTGAGCAGGAACTCGGCGAGTTCGTAGACGCGGGCGGCAATGTCACGGGCCAGCGCAGCGGCTTCAGGGTCGCTGGGGTCGTCGGCAAACAGCGTGGGCCAGTGATGGCGCATCATGCCGGCGCATGAGCCGGACGGCACGATGATCGGCCAGGGTTCCCGGAACAGGTCCAGCTGCGCACGGGCGACCTTGCGAGCCTGCTCGGGATTGCCGCTGCTGTACGCCGGCTGGCCGCAGCAGCTTTGTCCGCGTGGAAAGTGAACGGTCAGGCCTTCGCGCTCGAGCAATCGCACGGCATCCAGGCCGGCTTGCGGAACGAAGAGATCAACGAGGCACGTGCCGAACAGGTACACCTGCTGTGGCGCGGTGGTGGGGTACTGCCTGGATTCCATTTGTCAGTCTCCGGATGGCGGCGCAACCTGCCCGGCAAGGCGCTGCGACATTTTTGGGCGCATAATTCCCGCTCTCGCGCCGGAGCACAAATTGGTTGGACCAGTTGCCGGAACGACCGGATTTCAAGGGATGAGGGATGGGGGCAGGCAACGCACGCAACCGTGTGGAAGACATCATGCGCAGGATGGAGACCGCGCTGCTGGACGGCACCTGGCCCGTCGGCACGCGGCTGCCTGCGGAGCGTGTTCTGGCGGAGCAGTTCGGGGTGGCGCGAAACACGATCCGCGAGGCGATCCAGCGCCTGGCGGCGCGCAACCTGCTGCAAAGCCGGCGCGGCGCGGGCGTATACGTCACCGATCAATTGCGCACGGGCATCGCCTCGCCCTGGGGCCAGCTCGTGGCCGATCACCCGGCGCTGCGCGATGACATTCTGGAGTTCCGCCGGGTGCTGGAAGGCGCTACCGCCTACTTCGCGGCGTTGCGTGCCGATGCGGCGGATCTGAAGCGTATCCGCGCGCTGCTCAAGGAACTGGAGCGCTCGCGCATGACCGATGACAAGCGCGCCGAGGCCGATGCGGATGCGAAGCTGCACGACGCCATCGCGCAGGCGTCGCACAACACGATGTTCCTGCATCTGCATACCAGCGTGATTGGCATGTTGCGCGAGCACATCACGATCAACGGCACCGGGCTGCGCGAGGCCGACCATGAGTCGTCGGACCTGCTGCTGCGCCAGCACCGCACGCTTTGCGAGGCGATTCTGGCGCGCCGGCCGGAAGAAGCCCGCACGGCGATGCAGACGCACATCGACTTCGTGCGGAGCAAGGTCGACTAGTCTTTCCGCATATTGGTCGTACCAATTTCTGCGTACGATAAAGCAATGAAATCAAGCACTTGGCGGAGCGCCTACACAAGCCCGGCCGTACTCAGTTCGCGCTTCACGTAGGCATAGAAGATCGGTCCCGCGATCACGCCGGGGATGCCGTAGAGCGTTTCCATCACCAGCATCACCGTCAGCAGCTCCCATGCGGCGGCGTGTATACGCGCGCCGATGATTCGCGCGTTGAGGAAGTACTCGAGCTTGTGGATCACCACCAGGAACAGCAGCGACACCACCGCGATCGGCAGCGAGACCGATAGCGAGGCGATGACGATGGCCGTATTAGAGATCAGGTTGCCCAGCACCGGCAGCAGTCCGGCGATAAACGTGATGGCTACCAGCGTCTTGGAGAGCGGCAGGTGCTGGTGGAACAGGGGCAGCAGCACCAGCAGGTAGATCGCGGTCAGGATCGTATTGACGAGCGAGATCTGGATCTGCGCGAAGATGAACTGCGAGAACGCAGTCTGCAGCGTGCGGGCCCGGTCCACCAGGGCCAGGGCTAGCGGGCGACGGTTCGGGCGGGAAATGGCGCGGTACAGCGCGACCATCGCGCCAATGATGAGGCCGACGAGGATATGGACCAGCGTGCGCAGGATATCGGCGCCGAGTCGTTGCGCCATCTGCGCGTGCTCGCGCAATGCCGAGATCAGGGTCGTGGCGAGTTCGTCGACCCCGTTGGGCAGGTAGTCGCTCAGCCAGGCTGGCAACTGGGCGCGAGAGCGGTCGATGATGTCGGCGGAATGGTCAAGTAGCCGGTCCAGCGTATTGCCGTCGCCGCTGATAAAGCGGATGAGCGCCCAGATGCTGCCGGTCAACACCAGCAGGATGATGGTGGACAGGATGGCCACGGCGATGGCGTCGCGGCGCGAATGCAGTCGCATCAGCCGTGGCGCCAGCACATCCACCAGCGAGTAGAGCAGCAGGCCGGCGAGCAGGGCGGACACCAGGTTGGCGTGCATCACCAGCAGCAGGGCCCCGGCGGTCAGCACGTACGACACGGTCTTGACGCTGAACCAGGCGGCGGGAGTCAGGGGCCGGGTTTGGTCAGGCTGTTCGGTGCTGCCGGTTCCGGCGCGGTCTTCGGTCTGTTCGGTGTCCAATTCGTTGTCCAACTGCGGCATATCTCGGCTGAGAGCGGGGCGTTGCGGAAATGAAGCAAGGAAGCAATCGCCACGATTGTCGATGCCGGGCGTAACAATGGCAAGACAGGATGACGAGACAAGCTGATAACGGGACAAACCGTGCGGACGATTGCCCGGGCGTGATACTTGCAGCACTGGCCTATATTGAAGTTCCGTGGCAGCCCTTCAGGAGACCACTTGCATGGCCTTCACGCATACCGTCGGCGTACGCCGGCACGTCTTTGACGATCTGCGCACGCTGCTGGCCAAGGCCAGCCCGGCCCGGTCTGGCGACGCCCTCGCGGGTATCGCCGCCGCCAGCGAAGAAGAGCGGATGGCGGCGCGTATGGCGCTGGCGGACATGCCGCTGGCGCATTGCCTTGCGGAGCCGCTGATTCCTTACGAGGCCGACGAGGTCACCCGGCTGATCGTGGACAGCCACGACGCGCAGGCCTTCGCGGCGCTTGCCAGCCTGACCGTCGGGGAGTTCCGGGACTGGCTGCTGCGGCACGATACCGATACGGCCACGCTGGCCCGGGTGGCGCCCGGCGTCACCCCCGAGATGGCGGCGGCCGTGAGCAAGCTCATGCGCAACCAGGACCTGGTGGCCGTGGCGCGCAAATGCGCGGTGGTCACCGCCTTCCGCAACACCATCGGGCTGCCCGGGCACCTCGCCGTGCGGCTGCAGCCGAACCATCCGACCGACGACCCGCGCGGCATCGCCGCGTCGATCGTCGACGGGCTGCTGTACGGCTGCGGCGATGCCACCATCGGCATCAACCCGGCCAGCGACAACCTTGGGGCGATCACCACGTTGCTGAAGCTTCTGGATGACATTCGCACCCGCTACGAGATCCCCACCCAGTCTTGCGTGCTGACTCACGTCACCAACACCCTGCGCGTGATGGAGCAGGGCGCGCCGGTCGATTTGGTGTTCCAGTCGGTGGCTGGCAGCCAGGCGGCCAATGCAGCGTTCGGCATCTCTCTGGCGCTGCTCGAAGAGGCACGGCAGGCGGCGTTGTCGCTGCGGCGCGGCACGGTGGGGCACAACGTGATGTATTTCGAGACCGGCCAGGGCAGCGCGCTTTCCGCCAACGCCCACCATGGTCTGGATCAGCAGACCATGGAGGCGCGCGCGTATGCGGTGGCGCGCCGGTTCGAGCCGTTGCTGGTCAATACCGTAGTGGGGTTCATCGGTCCCGAGTATCTCTACGACGGCAAGCAGATCATCCGGGCCGGGCTTGAGGACCACTTCTGCGGCAAGCTGCTGGGCGTGCCGATGGGCTGCGACGTCTGTTACACGAACCACGCCGAGGCCGATCAGGACGACATGGACAACCTGCTGACGCTGTTCGGCGTGGCGGGCATCAACTTCATCATGGGCGTGCCCGGCGCCGACGACATCATGCTGAACTACCAGAGCACGTCGTTTCATGACGCGCTGTACCTGCGCGAAGTCCTTGGCCTGCGGCCCGCGCCGGAGTTCGAGGCGTGGCTGCGCAAGATGGGCATTGTCGACGCGGGCGGGCGGTTGCTGGAGCCTGGCACGCGCCAGCCGCTGCTGACCATGGCGGACACGCTTTGAACGGGAGGAGGAACACCATGTCGACGCCAGCGAACCCCGAAGATCCGTGGGCGCGTTTGCGCCAGTTCACACGCGCCCGCATCGCCATCGGCCGCACCGGTCACGCGCAGAAGACCGCGTCGATCCTGGCGTTTGGCCTGGCCCATGCACAGGCGCGTGATGCCGTGCATCTGGCGCTCGATGTGGCGGCGTTGGAAACCGCGCTGCGCGATGCCGGCCTGGATGCGCTGCACGTGCTGCAGGCGCATGGCGCAGCGGCGGATCGCGACCAGTACCTGCGTCGCCCTGACCTGGGCCGAAGTCTCGATGCCGAGAGCCGCGCGCGACTCGTTCCATCGGCGCAGCCATACGATGTCGTCTTCGTGATCGCCGACGGGCTTTCCGCACTGGCCGCGCAGCGCCACGCGGTGCCGCTGCTGCAGGCCGTGCTGGCGCGTCTGCATGACTGGCGGGTTGGACCGGTGGTGGTCGCGCGGCAATCGCGGGTGGCGTTGGGCGACGAGATCGGCGAGCGCCTTGGCGCGCGGCAGGTGGCGATGCTGATTGGCGAGCGTCCGGGGCTCAGTTCGCCGGATAGCCTTGGGATCTATCTGACATTCGACCCCCGCGTGGGGCGCACGGATGCGCAGCGCAACTGTATCTCCAACGTGCGGCCCGAAGGACTGTCCTATGCGCAGGCGGCGGACAGGCTGGTGTTCCTGATGCGAGGGGCGGTAGCGCTCGGTCGGTCCGGCGTGGACCTGAAAGACGACAGCGCCACCGTGTCGGCGGCGCTGTCGCCCCCCATGTAGACATGAGGGATGGGGGCTACATCATGCGGTGCGAGAACTTGCCGCTTTCCGCATCGCTCATCAACGTCATGAACTGATCGCGTTGCATGTGCACGAGTTCCATGTGGTCGCCGGCCTCGAACCAGACTTCCGGTTCGTCGAACAGGCTTTCGTCCACGTAGGTCTGCATGCCGTACGACATCGCGCAAGGCGGGATGGCGCCGAGGTCGCAGTCCTTGAACACTTCGCGGATCTCATCCTCGTGCGCGAGCACGAGCTTGCGGCCGGTCATCTCGCAGATGGTTGACATCTGCAGATGGTGACTCGAAGGAATCACAACCGCCACATAGCCGCCTTCGTCTTCGAGCAACAGCGTTTTGGCCAGACGGTTTCCTGGTACATGGGCAGCCTGCGCAGTGGCCATGCTGCTGAGGCTGTAAGGATGACGAATGATGTCGAACTGGCTGTTCATACGGCTGAGCCGGCCAGCCAGAGTGCCTGCCATTGCCATGATTGCCTTCCTTCCTACGCGAGCCACGCGCAGTTTAGTCCTGAGTGTTCTCACTATAGGCACTGTCGGCACCGCCGGCACGAATGCGCGGCCAGATCGCCTGCAGCTCTGTTCTCAGGAACGTAAGCAGGTAACGCGTTGCCATGGTCTGGTAGCGATTGGGCATGGTCAGCATGTACAGCTTGCTGCCAAACGCGCTGATCTGATAATCGCCGAGCAGCGATTCCAGCGCGCCGCTGGCCAGTTCCTTGTCCACTGCATAGAGCGGAAAAATGCCGATGCCGAGCCCGCCGACCACGGCCTCCTTGAGGAACGCGAAGTTCTCGGAACTCAGGGTTGGCTCCAGCACCACCTGTTCGCGCTCGGCCGTGCCGTCGCGTGTGCCTGACACCTTGAGTTTCTGCCCGATCGGCGACGCGCACACGATCGCATGGGTCGTCAGGTCGGCCAGTTGCGCGGGCGGCGTGCGTCCGGCCAGATACGACGGCGCGGCGCAAAGCAGCCAGTCCACCCCGCCGATTTCGGTGGCAACGACCGAGTCGGGAGGCGTGGAGATGATGCGCAATGCCACTTCCACATCCTCGGAGACGAGGTTGTGGATGCGGTTGTCGAACACGACGTCGAGCGTGATATCGGGATAGCGCTGCTTGAAGCGCACCAGCAGCGGCGAGATCATCGTGTGACCCAGCCCGGTGGGTACCGACAGCCGCACGTGGCCCTGGAGGCTCTTGCCCATGCTGCTGATCAGCGCGTTGGCCGCGGCCACTTCGCCCAGGATGTTCTTGCCGTGCTCGTACAGTCCGGCGCCCACCGGCGTCGGTTCCACGTGCCGGGTCGTCCGGCGCAGCAGTTGCACGCCGAGTTCCTCCTCCAGCGCCTTGAGGTGGTAGCTGACGTTGGCGCGCGTCATCTTGAGCTTGCGCGCGGCGGCGCTGAGATTGCCGGCGTCGACGATATCGACGAACAGGCGCAGGGCGTTGAGATCCATGGCGGGGAGGCGAGCGAAGGGCGCGTGCAAATAAAAAGGGGCCCGAAGGCCCCTCAGTTTGCCATGACTGCGGCGGGTGGCCGGTCAGTGCTCGTGATGCAGGTACTTGGCCTGGCGCGGCAGGCGCAGGCTGACAAGGAACGCCACCACCATCATCGCGGTGACATACCAGTAGAACACGCTCTCGTGCCCGATCGACTTCAGGCCCAGCGCCACATACTCGGCCGAGCCGCCAAAAATGGCGTTGGCGACCGCGTATGCCAGGCCGACGCCCAGCGCACGCACTTCCGGCGGGAACATCTCGGCCTTCACGATGCCGCTGATCGACGTGTAGAAGCTGACGATGGCCAGCGCCACGCAGATCAGCAACAGCGCCATCTCGGGGCTGCTGACGGTCTTGAGCGCGGTCAGGATCGGCACCGTGGCGACTGCGCCCAGCGCGCCGAACATCAGCATGTTGTTGCGGCGACCGATGCGGTCCGACAGCATGCCGAACAGCGGCTGCATGCACATGTACAGGAACAGGCAGCCCGTCATCACGTAGCTGGCCGTCTTGATCGGCATGCCGGCCGTGTTGACCAGGTACTTCTGCATGTACGTGGTGAACGTGTAGAAGATCAGCGAGCCGCCGGCCGTGTACCCGAGCACCGTGAAGAACGCGGCCTTGTGGTGGCGGAAGAGCTCGCCCACGGTGCCGGCGCCTTTGCTGTTGCGCGACTGGGCGGTGGTCGTTTCATGCAGCGTGCGGCGCAGCAGCAGGGCCACCACCGCGGTGACCGCGCCAACCACGAACGGGATGCGCCAGCCCCAGGCCTTGAGTTCGGCCTCGGTCAGCAACTGCTCCAGGATCACGATCACCAGCACGGCCAGCAGTTGGCCGCCGATCAGGGTCACGTACTGGAACGATGAGAAGAAGCCGCGCCGGCCCTTGAGCGCCACTTCGCTCATGTACGTGGCGGTGGTGCCGTACTCGCCACCGACCGAGAGGCCCTGCAGCAGCCGTGCCAACAGCAGAAGCGCTGGCGCCAGGTTGCCAATGGCGGCATAGGTCGGCAGGCAGGCGATCATCAGCGAGCCGAAGCACATCATCGTGACCGAGATCACCATCGAGTGCTTGCGGCCGGTGCGGTCGGCGATGCGGCCGAATAGCCATCCGCCGATCGGCCGCATCAGGAAGCCGGCCGCGAACACCCCGGCGGTGTTCAGGAGCTGCGCGGTGGGGTCGGCTTTGGGGAAGAACGATGACGCGAAATAGATCGCGCTGAACGCATAGACATAGAAGTCGAACCATTCCACCAGATTGCCGGACGACGCGGCAACAATCGCGAAGATGCGTTTCTTGACTTCTTCGGGGGAGGGTGCCGTACCGGTGGTGACGGAAGAGGCGGTGTCTGTCATAGGACCTTCTGATTCTTGGCGGTGGGGCTTGCCGCCGGATGGGGGCGGGCGCAATGGGCGACGAGGCCAGGCGGTTCGCGGCGGGAGCGACGTCGCACACTGGGGCCCGTGTGCCTACTTAGCGTAACTCGTAAAACGAAGACTGCACAGCAGAAGTGCGCAGATGGTTGCCAGCCATATTCGGAAGGGCCCGGCCCGCGCTGGGTTCGCGGAACATTGTCTTTGCCGGTGAATAGTGTTTCTGCGAATGCTGGTGTGGGCTGGCGCGGAATTTGGCTGGCTAGCGCCTCACTTGACCGTATGGCTTGCATGACGCTTCACGCTGCGCAATGATGCTTGCGGATTGCGCCCCAGCCCCCTTATCCAAGTTTTTCCCGATCTTTCCCGAAGCCTGCCAATGCCAGTTTTGCGTTATCTGCTGATTCTGCTACCGCAGTTGTTGCTCATGCCATTGATCGCGCAGGCGGAACCCGACCTCGTGCAATGCCAGCGCGTCGACCAGTCGCAGCTGCGTTCGGCGTCGGAGGAAACGCTGCTGTTCCTGCGCTGCCGCGCGCGGGAGATTTCTTACGAGGCCCCACGGCTCAAGGGCGTCACGCAGAAGTTCAAGGACGATCTCGTGTTCTCGTGCCTGGACCAGGCCGACGCTGTCGAGCATCAATTGCGCGTGAGCTACGGCTACACCCGCGAAACCCTCGCCAAAAAGAAATGTGATCGATAGGCTGTAATCTGGCTTATTGTCAAAAAATACTGTCGGTTCTGTCCAAGTCGCAGTGGATTGTCAAATTCGGTAGTCCGCGTACCATTGTTCGCCTTCGTTATCGCATCTGAATCACCGGAGATTGCCATGGCCCTCGACGCCGAATCCTTTTCCCTGCTGCGCGCTTCGGTGCAGCGTTTTATCGACGATCGCCTGAAGCCGGCCGAGGACACGCTCGAAGAGATTGACGATGTGCCGGCCGATATCGTGGCCGATATGAAGGAAATGGGCCTGTTCGGCATCTCGATTCCCGAGAGCTACGGTGGCATCGGCCTGTCGATGTCGCAGGAATGCGATGTGGTCTACGACCTGGGCCACACTGCTTTTGCCTTCCGCTCGGTGTTCGGCACCAACGTGGGCATCGGCTCGCAGGGCATCCTGATGGACGGCACCGAGGAACAGAAGCAGAACTATCTGCCGAAGATCGCCAGCGGCGAATTGATCATCTCGTTCGCGCTGACCGAGCCCAACGCCGGCTCCGACGCCGCCTCGCTGCAAACGCGTGCCGACCTCGACGGCGACCACTACGTGATCAACGGCACCAAGCGGTTCATCACCAATGCGCCGCGCGCGGGAGCGTTCACGCTAATGGCACGCACGGGTGGCCAGGGCGCGTCGGGCATTTCGTCGTTCATCGTGCCGGCCGATACCCCGGGCATCTCGCTGGGCAAGCCGGACAAGAAGATGGGCCAGCGCGGTACCAAGACGTGCGACGTGGTGCTGGAAAACGTGCGCGTGCCGGCCGCCAACATCATCGGTGGCGTTCCGGGCGTGGGTTTCAAGACGGCGATGAAGGTGCTGGACCGTGGCCGCCTGCACATCTCGGCGCTGGCCTGCGGCATGGCGCACCGGCTGATTACCGACGCCGTGGCGTACGCGAAGGAGCGCAAGCAGTTCGGCAAGCCGATCGGCGATTTCCAACTGATCCAGGGGATGCTGGCCGACAGCCAGGCCGAACTCTATGCGGGCCTGTCGATGGTGCGCGATTGCGCACAGCGTTATGATGCGAAGCCGGCTGGCAAGAGCGATCCGGAAGTCAGCATGCTGGCATCGTGCACGAAGATGTTCTGTACCGAGATGGTGGGCCGCGTGGCGGACCGCGCGGTGCAGATCCACGGTGGTGCGGGTTATATCGCCGAATACAAGGCCGAGCGCTTCTACCGCGACGTGCGTCTGCTGCGCCTCTATGAAGGCACGACGCAGATCCAGCAGCTCATCATCGCCAAGCAACTGCTGCGCGACTGAGCACGGCTCACGAAAGCCGGAACGATCAGGCCAGATGGGCCTGAGGGGATAGGAGACAGGATGAGCAGGTTCCAGGTAACGGCCTCGCAAGGGCCGGTCACGGCGGGGCAGCAGTCAAAGGTGTCCCAGGACGATCTCCACGCAGTGCACCGGCTTCGTGCCGTGGTGGCGACGTATCGCACGACGCTGCAGGCCTACACGCTGGTCGTATCCCCGGACGAACTGATGTCGCTGAGCCGCGGCCCGGAACCGTCGCATTCGGCGCGCGACTATCGCGCGCAAGCCCATCTGGACCGGTTGCTGAACTCGGTACGCGACAGCGGTCTGGCGCTTCCCAGCGCGATCGTCGTCGCGGTATCGGGCGGCAGGATGCAATGCGAGTGCGATCACCTGTACACGCTGGAAATGCATCCACGCGACGGCGACCACCTGATCGTGCTGGACGGCTATGACCGTCTGGCCGCGCTGGCCAGCACCGGACGCGGGAATATCAAGACACTGGTGACCGGCGTGTTGTGCTGCACGGCCATCGACGGCGCGGCGGTCGAGTCCCAGTCGGCCAATGAAGCGGATCGCGCGATGATGCACACCTCCGCAGCCGCCCGCTGGGCCGGCGCGATGCGCGTCTGGCAATAACCCCGGCTGTAGTAATAGCGGTAGCGGTAGCAATAGCAATCGCAACGGCCTTGGTGATTGCACTGGCGGATGCGGCAACGGTGAACGATGCCGCCATCCTTGCTGTCACTGGGGAAATCGCTGGCAACGCCATTGCCGCCATCACCACAACTACTGCTGGCGCCGGTTTCAACCGGTCACGCCCACACGCCGTCCACATCGCGTAGCAGGTGCCCCGCCAGGATGTAATCGCCGAGGCGGCTCGCCTTGGCTTCGAGCTCCAGAAGATGCTGGTCGGCCATCGTGCCGAGATCGAACTGGCAATACAGATTGCGTTGCCGGAACGTTGTCTTGGGTTTGCCTAGCCCTTCGATCAGGGCGTCATGGGAGCGGACAGCGATGCTCTCCTGTCCTCGGTACTGCACCTTGATACCGCGCTTCTCTCCGAGCCGTCCGAGTTCGACGGCGTCCTGCCATCCGGTCTCGTAATCCAGCTCAAGCGCAAGCATCCGCTCAGAGGCCAGAAGCCTGAGCGCTTCTGTCTTGCTGCCAGCTCGCACGATCGACATCCATACCTCTAGTCTGAACAATCACTGTATAAATATACAGTGATTGTCGTCAGGTCTCAAGGCTTTGGGCATGACGTTTCCGACATACCCCGCTGCATTGCAGGATCATGGTCTGGCCGGTTCCGCTGGGGCGGCTGCCGGCGCGGTGGCGGGTTCCGCCGCCGTTGCTGCCGGGGTGCCAGCGCCCGAGCCGAAGTCTCCGGCGAATGCCTGCGTCAACGTATCCGGACTCAGGTAACGCCGGATCGCGTCATTGACCGCCTCCGGCGTGGCCTTGCTGATGCGAGCCTCCACTTCGGCCGTATGGGCCATGGTGCGGCCAAGGTAAAGCTGATTCGCCAGGGCTCCAGCCAGAAGGCCATCCCTTGTGCGGCTGATCAGGCCCTGTTGCAGCAGCCCGCTGACGGCTTCCGACAGCTCGACGGATGTGATGCCATCGCGCACAAAGCGTTGCATCTCTTGACCCACCGCGTCGCGCAGGCGCGTCTGGTTCTGCGGTGCGTAGACGGCCCATAAGGCAAAACGCCCTGCGCGGTCGAGTGCGCCAATCGACAGCGAGCTCGAGACGCCATAGCTGATGCCTTCCTGCTGCCGCAACCGGTCGGCCAACCGGCTGCGCATACCGGTGCCGCCGAGCACTCTGGTTGCGATCAGCATCAGCGGATAGTCCGGCGAGTCATTGAGCAGATCGACGGGTTGCGATGCCAGGTACACAGCGTTGGCCTTGCCAGGCGTGTCGAGTGTGAAGCTGGCCGCCGGAATGGCGATGAATGGGCGATCCACGCGCTCGAACGGTACCTGGGCCCGCCAGTCGCCGAACAGGAACTGGATCTGCTTCTCGGCATCGGCGGCATCGAAGTCACCGACGATCGCAAGCTGCGCGTGGTCCGCGCCGTAGAACTGCGCATGGAACTCGCGCAGTTCGGCCTGCGTCACGCCCCTGAGGCTGGCCACGCTTTCGTCGAAGGTTGGCGTGTAGCGTGGATCTTCGGCCGGATATGGGTTGCCATGCCGTCCGAGGGCGTTCGGCGCCAGCGCGTTGGGCTGGCGACGCTGGCTGTCCACACCCGCGATACTGCTGGCGCGCAGGGTTTCCAGTTCGGCCGATGGGAATGTCGGCATGCGCAGCACCGTTCGCAACAGGTCCAGCAGGTCGGGCAGGTAGGCACGGTGCGTCTCGAACCGTACCGTCAGCCGCTCCGAACTGCCCGAGATCGATACATTGGCCTTGAGCGCCTCGAACCGATCCGCAATCTGCTGCCGGCTGAACACGCCCGCGCCGCGGTCGAGCATTCCGGCTGTCAGCGAGCCAATCGCTGTTTTCCCTTGCAGCGACTGGGTATTGCCCAGATGCAGGACCAGCGTGCCATTGACCGCTTCGCCGCGCGTGGGCTTGGATAGCAACGCAAGCTCCATCCCGTTTGGAAGCGTCTGGCGCACCGTGTGGGCGTCAATGTTGGCCGGGCTCGGGTCGAACGTGGGCACGGCCTGTGCGACAGCCTTGCCGGCGTAGTCGCGTACCAGCGCGGCCACGTCGGGCGACTGCGGAATGGCCGCAAGCTGGGGTTTGTCTCCCGGCAGGAACTCGCCGACCGTGCGGTTCGTCTGGCGCAGGTAGTTCTCCGCCACGCGCTGTACGTCTTCCAGCGTGGTGGTTTCCACGCGGTCGCGCGCGATAAAGAGCAGGCGCCAGTCGCCCTTTGCAATGGATTCGGACAGCGCTACGCCATAGCGCGCCGGATCGTTGAGAATCTTCTCGTACGCGTTACGCATCCGCACGCGGGCGCGATCCAGTTCGTCCTGGGTGACTGGCTTTGCGGCCAGTCCTTCGATTTCCGCGAGCAGCGCCGCGCGCACCGGCTCGATGGGCCGGTCCTTGCCTGTCCCTGCCGCGAACAGGATCACGCCGGGATCCTTCATCGCGTCGAACATCGACATCTGCCATGCGGCCTTGCGCGTGTCCACCAGCGCATGCTCGAGCCGCCCTCCCGGCGTGTCGGCGAGGATGACCGTCAGCAGCGCCAGGGCCGTGGTGTCGGGATGCGCGCCTGGCGCGACGTGATACATCGCGGCCACGATGCTGCTGTCGCCGGGGCGCGTCAGTGTCAGTTCCCGGGCGCCTTCCTGCGGCGGTTCCACGGTGTGCTCGGTCGGGAGCACGCGCGTGGGCCGCGGAATCGGCCCGAACGCTTGCTCGATCTGTGACAGCGCCCGCGCCGGATCGAACTGCCCGGCTACCACCAGCACCGCGTTGTCGGGCTGGTAGTAGCGTCGATAGAACGCCTGCAGGTTCTCGATGCCGACACGCTCCACATCGCTGCGCGCGCCGATCGGCGCCTTGGCATAGTTGTGCCACCGATAGGCCGCCGCGTACATCTGCTGTTGCAGCATCCGCATCGGATTGTTCTCACCGATCTCCATCTCGTTGCGCACGACCGTCATTTCCTTGTCGAGGTCGGCGCGCGAGATGAAGCTGTTGACCATGCGGTCCGCTTCCATCCGGAGCGCCCAGTCGAGGTTGTCGTCGCTGGCTGCAAAGGTCTCGAAATAGTTGGTGCGGTCCTGCGCCGTCGTGCCGTTGAACTGCATGCCGCGCCGGGCGAACTCGGTGGGAATCGTCCGGCCCGGCAATGACGGCGTGCCCTTGAACATCAGGTGCTCGAGCAGGTGCGCCATGCCGGTTTCGCCGTAGTTCTCGTGCCGGCTGCCCACGAGGTAGGTCATGTTTACCGTGGTGGTCGGCTGGGCGTCGTCGGGGGCGAGCAGGATCCGGAGGCCGTTCGGCAGCCGGTACTCGGTGATGCCTTCCACGGCGGCCACGCGCTCCGCGCGGATGACCGGCGCTGCGGCTGGCGGGGGCGCGACGCTGCTCGGCCGCGCGGCGAAGGCGGGCACGGGCAGGGCGCTCAGGCCCGCCAAGATGAAGCAAGCCGCGCCGGTGACGAGGCTGGCGGCAAAACTGGTGACAAGACGACGCATGAATTCTCCGTAGACGGCGCCGGTTGGCCGTCTGCAAGGATTCTAGCCGGATGGACGACACGCGAACCGCGTGCCGGCACACTTTCAGATTCGGGGCCAACAATCGTCACCGCCGGCGGCATCCGGGGCCGAGGCGAATGTCCGATTCCAGCGGGTTTGTCATGTCGTAAAGGCGTAGGATGCATGGCATGGAACTCGATCCCGACACCTGCTACAAGGCCGTGGCCTCGCATGACCGGCGCTTCGACGGACGCTTTTTCGTCGGGGTGTCGTCGACGGGCGTGTACTGCCGGCCGATTTGCGCCGTGCGCACGCCCAAGCGCGAGAACTGCACGTTCTACGAGACCGCCGCCGCCGCGGAGAAACACGGCTTCAGGCCTTGCCTGCGTTGCCGCCCGGAATTGGCGCCGGGGCATGGGCTGGCGGACATCTCCGGCCGGCTGGCGCAGGCCGCCGCCACATTGATCGACGAAGGCTTCATGGCCGGCGCGGGCGTGGCCCAACTGGCCGCGCGGATCGGTGTGACCGAGCGTCACCTGCGCCGCCTGTTCGATGCCGAGTTCGGCGTGTCGGTGCATGAGTACGCCCAGACGCAAAAGCTGCTGCTGGCCAAGCGCCTGCTGACAGACACCGCGCTGCCCGTCACCGAGGTGGCGCTGGCAGCCGGCTTTGGCAGCGTGCGGCGGTTCAACGACGTGCTCAAGGAGCGCTATGGCCTGACGCCGCTGGCGATGCGCAAGCGCGCCGCAGATGGCATGGCGGACCGGCTCGTGTTCGAGCTCGGCTACCGGCCGCCGATGGCGTGGGGAGCGCTGCTCGGATTTCTGGCCGTGCGTGCCGTCGACGGCATCGAACAATGTGATGGCGAGGTGTACTCGCGCACGTTGTCGATCGAAGCGGGCGGCCGGTGTCATGCGGGCTGGGTGCGGCTCGAGCATGTGGCGCGGCGCGCGGTGCTGCGCATCACGTTGTCCGGCGCGTTGGCGCCCGTGATTCCGCAGGCATTGGGCAAGGTCCGGCGGTTATGCGATTTGGGCTGTCGCCCCGACATCGTCGATGCCCACCTGGGCGAACTGGCTGCGCAGACGCCTGGAATGCGCCTGCCCGGCGCGTTCGACGGATTCGAGATCGGGGTGCGCGCGATCGTCGGTCAGGTGATTCCGGTGGTGCAGGCGCGGCGCATTCTGGCTCGGCTGGCGCAGGTGGCCGGCGAGCCGTTGCCGGAAGCGGCCCAGGCGGGACTGACCACGCCTGCTGGCCAAGTGCCGCTGACTCACGCCTTCCCGACCGCGCAGGCTCTGGCTGCATTGCCCGACGAGGCATATCGGGCGGCTGGCGTGACCGCCGCGAAGACCCGGACGATTCGTGCGTTGGCCCGCAGCGTGGCTGCCCATGAGATCGATCTCGATCCCCACGCGCCACCCGAGGTGACCGTGGCGCAATTGCGTGCCATCGATGGCATCGGAGACTGGACGGCGCAATACGTCGCGATGCGCGCGTTAGGCTGGCCTGACGCATTTCCGGGCACCGACTATGCGCTGCGCAAGGTGCTGGGCGTCGATACGGTTCGCGGGATGCAGGCGAAGACCGCCGGATGGGCGCCGTGGCGCGCCTATGCGGCAATCCATCTCTGGCACCGCTACGAAGCGCTGAAGCTTCAGGGTAGCGATATCGAGGAGCAGGCAGCATGAGTAGCCATCAGATCATCGACAGCCCGCTGGGCGACATGCTGTTGCGTGCCGATGGCGGCGCGTTGACCGGCGTGTTCTTTGCCGGCCAGAAGTACTACCCGGGGCTGGCGCGTCTGACTCCCGTCCCGGCGATGCCCGCAGCGGATGCGCGCGTGCTGGAGCAGGCCGCGGCGGAACTCGGCGCCTACTTCGACGGGGCGCTGCATGGATTCTCCGTCCCGTTCCGGCTGGTTGGCAGCGCGTTCCAGCAGCGGATCTGGCAAGCGCTGTGCGACATCGAATTTGGCGAGACTTCGACCTACGGACAACTCGGCGCGGGGCTCGGCTTGCCGCCAAGCCATTCGCGGGCGGTGGGCGGTGCCGTGGGGCGCAATCCCTTGTCGATTATCGTTCCGTGTCATCGCGTGCTTGGCGCGTCCGGTGACCTGACCGGCTACGCGGGCGGCGTGGACCGCAAGCGTGCGCTGCTGACGCTGGAGGGCGTGCTTTATCCGGGCCAGTTGCAAGCCACGGCGCTGGGTCAGGCCGCCCTTGCCCTGGACTGACGAAGGCGGGAGCGCGCGTGGCGCGTCTGTTCGTCGCCATCCAGCCTCCCGCCGCGCTGGTGGCCGACCTGCTGCGCATCGTTCCTGCACAACACGGCATTCGGCCGACGATGGCCGCGCAGTTACACCTGACCCTGCGCTTTCTGGGCGAGCAGGATGACGCCACGGCGGTGCGGATTGAACGGGTGTTGTCCGAGGTAGCTACGCCGCCCGTGGTGTTGCAGGTGAAGGGTGTCGGCCGCTTTCGTGGCCGCCAGGGCGCCATACTCTGGGCCGGACTGGAGGCGTCGGCGCCGATGCAGGCGTTGGTCGACGCCATCACCGCCGCGCTGGAGCGCGAAGGGATTCCACCCGAGCGCCGCCGCTTCTGGCCACATTTGACCCTGGCACGTTGCCGGCCTGAGGTGCCGGAGCATGTATTGCGGGACTGGCTGGCGACCCGTCGGGCGCTGTCGCTGCCTGCCTGCACGATCGACCGGTTCGTCCTGTTCGAGAGCGTTCTTGACCGACAGGGCGCGCGCCATATTGCGCGGGCCGCCTATCCGCTTGCCGCGAACGGGCCAGACCACTGACCCCCAACGCTGACACCTGTCACGCCGTACCGCTCGGCCGGTGATCGGCCGGACAGCCGCTTTGCGTGTTGGCCTCAAATCTGCCATGAATCGGCTGTCACGCATGTTCCACGCAGTATCTGGCTGGCTTGCCCAACGCGGTGGGCTACCTGACGCCAAGTGCCACACCCAGCCCGAATAGGGCAGTCCCGATGATGACATCGAGCTGTCGTTGGTATCGCAGCATCGCGGCACGCAGCGACTTCGAGCCGAAACACCACGCGACGATGCTGAACCAGACCCAATGCGTGGCCGACATGAACAATCCATAGCCAAACTGCACGGCGGCGGGCGTGTGCTCGTTGACGACCTGCGAGTAAGTGCTGACCACGAACAGTGTGGTCTTCGGGTTGAGCGCATTGGTCAGGAAACCCATGCGAAACGCCGCCAGTCCTGAAACGGCGGGTGCCCCATCGGCGTCGACGTCCAACGCCTTGCGATTGCGCAGTGTCTGAATGCCGATCCAGATCAAGTAGGCCGCACCAGCCAGCTTGATGATCGAGAGCAGCCCGTGCGCATGGCGCACCAGCAGTGACACGCCGAACATGGTGTAGGCGACGTGCACCTGCACGCCGAGTGCGATGCCCAGCGCGCAAAGCAGCCCGGTGCGGCGGCCAAACAGATAGCTGTTGCGCGTGACCATGGCGAAGTCCGGGCCAGGGCTGATGACGGCAAGAAGGGTGATGGCCGCGACGGCCAGCAGTTCGGCGAGGGGGGTCATTGTTGTGGTATTCCAGTCAGTTTTCGTTGCGTAAGTCGTGTACTCGATGGCACGACATATGGCATTTTTATTCGCAGAAACGGGTACGGCAAACGATATATACTCGCCATATTCCGTGAGAAAAACTGACTGATTGGCATGCCATCGATGCACTGGCTCGGCTGGATTCGTTTCTTCGAAGCCGCCGCGCGTCACCAGAACTTCGCCCGCGCGGCTGACGAGTTGCACCTGACCCACGGCGCCATCAGTCGGCAGATCCGCCAGCTTGAAGCCGAACTCGGCGTGAGCCTGTTCGAACGGCGCAATCGCGCGGTCTTTCTGACCGAGGCTGGCCGCACGCTCCAGTCCGCGGCCACGCAGTCGATGGACTTGCTTGCGGCGGCGGTCGAGCGTATCCGCAAGCCCGCTGCGAACACCGCGCTGGTGTTGTCATGCGAGCCAACCATCGCCATGCGCTGGCTGATTCCTCGGCTGGCACGGTTTTCCGCGCGGCATCCCGATATCCCGTTGCATCTGATGGCTGCTGGCGGCGCGATCGACTTTGCGCGTAGCGGTGTCGACGTGGCATTGCGTCGCAATGATTTCCCGTTCGATACGCGCTGGCACACGCGGGAGGTGACGCCCGAGCGGGTGGGGCCGGTTTGCCGGCCGGATCTGGCCGATCACGGGCTCGATGCAATGCCCTGGCTGCATACGCGCACTAGACCCGATGCCTGGCAGCGCTGGGCGCGTAGCGCGGGGTATGTGCTTACTGGCAGCACGGACGTCTGGTACGAGCACTTTTATCTAAGCCTGCAGGCCGCGTCCGCCGGGCTTGGCTGGGCAATTGCTTCGGAGCTGATGGCCTATGACGAGTTGTCCGACGGTCGCATGGCCGCACCCCGGGGCTTCGTGGCCGATGGCTCGGCGTACCATCTGCTTTCGCCTGTGCCGTTCGAGCATGACTTGCGCCGGCTGGCGTTGTTCGACTGGCTCCATGCCGAGGCAAACGCATCTTCACAGGCATAGCAAGGTGACGCCGTTATCGCCATTCGAGTGCGTCGCGAAGTGGAAGAAGCGTTACGTGCGCCACCCCTCGGAAGTCTGTCGCTAAAGTTACGTCGTATTTTGCCGAAGCATATGGCAGGTGCTTGCGCCACCTTCGGGTGGCGCTTACCATGCGGCGGCTGGTCGCCGCGAGCTGTCACCGCTTTCCAGTTCCCGCCCCCCAAAAGGGTGCGTTGTGGCGCAACCCTTTCGATGTAGCGTATCTCCATGAGTCTTCAAGAACCCATCGGGTCCAAGCTGGCCCAATCACAGTCCCAGGTCGATGACGAGGCCGACGAGCGGGACGCTGCGGCCCAGTCGGATGAACGCTACCGGTTGACGCACAGCTCACAGATCGGCACCGTGCTGCGCGATATGGCCTGGCAGAAGTGCCTGCTGAATGTGCGCTCGAAGGGCGGCTCCGAGATCGTGACGTCGATCCTGCATGTCGATCCGGCCAACAAGACCTTCATTTTCGATTGGTGCCGTGCCGATGGTGAGCGTCAGGCATTGATGTCGTCGGAGCAGAACGCCTTTTCCGGCCTGCTGCGCGGAGTGCCGGTCAACTTTATCGTTGGCACGCCGGGCGCCACGCGCTTCGAAGGCGGTCCCGCGTTCATCGCCGATTTTCCCGAGAAGCTGTACCACTTCCAGCGACGCCGCCATTTCCGCGCGCGCACGTTGCTGACCAAGGGCTACCGCTGCGAACTGCGAATTCCCGAGACGGAAAAGCAGGCGCTGCAGCTCGATATCGCTGACTTGTCGTTGTCAGGGGTGGGTTTGCGCTCGCGCGCGGTGGGCGCGGACCAGTTGCCCGTGGGCACCGTGATCAAGCGCTGCCTGCTGGACTTTGCCGAACTCGGCCGGCTGGAGCTCGACATGCAGGTCGTGGGTCATTGGCTGGTGGGCTTCGACGACAACACCGTGCACCACTACGGATGCGCCTTCCTGAACCCGGACGGCCGCATGGAAAACTTCCTGCAGCGCCTGGTGTTCCAGCTCGAACTGGCGCACCGGGGCTGACACCCCGGCGCAAGCGGAAAGCGGCTCAGTTTCCGCTTAGTTGCCAATCATCTTGCCGATCGCGGCTGCCGCCTCCCGCATGGGGCCGAGCAGCCGCGCAATCATTTCCCCTTCCGACACCTTGTTGGCCTTCACGCTGACGCTGATGGCCGCCAGCACCACGCCGGCCTGCGACCGCACGGGCACGGCGATCGCGCGCAATCCCGGCTCCAGTTCCTCGTCGATCAGCACATAGTCCATGTCGCGGGCGCGCTGGAAGGCTGCCTCGAGCTCAGGACGCGAGATCTTGGTCAGCAGTGTGCGCGGGCGCAGTTCAGCATGGTCGAAGAACGCCTCCAGGATCGGTTGCGGCTGATGGGCCAGCAACAGGCGGCCGGTGGACGTGCAATAGGCCGGCAGGCGGCTGCCCATGCCGAGCGAGTGCGTCAGCACGCGCTGCACTTCCGAGCGAACCAGATACAGGATGTCGGTGCCGTCGAGGATGGCGAGCGCCGAGGTCTCGTGCACGCGCGCGCTGAGGCTATCCAGAACAGGCTGCGCCAGAGAGACGATCGCACTCGACGAGAAAAATGCGTGGCCAAGATGCAGCACGCGCGGACGCAGCGCGAAGTGGCCGTCCTGCTGGCTGACGTAGCCAAGCTGTTCCAGCGTGTAGAGGCAGCGGCGAACCGAAGCGCGCGACAACTGCGTGCGCTGCGCCACCTGAGAAATAGTCAGTGGGCGCTTGCGTTCGGAGAATGCCTCGAGCACGGTTAGTCCGCGCGCCAGCGAGAGCATGAAGTTGGGATCGCCGGCAAAGCTGCCGAGGATGTCAGCGGGCGGCTTGGCAGCGCGCACGGTGTCGGCTTGCGCCGGTTTGAGACTGATGGGGCTGGGGCTCGGAGCGTCCATGGCGGATAAAACGGTGCGGGGGAGCGTTCGATAATCGCGCATCTTAACGCCCCAGAGCGCTGATTGCCGTCTTCTGGACAAAAAAATGTCGCCGGTCGGGACGGCGACGGGGAAGGGGGTGTCGGTCAAGACGGGGGTCCTGACGACGAATCGAGTATAGGTAGGGGTACAGAGACATTAAATACAACTAAGGTGGGGGAACGCGCTGGCAGCCAGTGTCGGGTGGCGCAACGGGCGCTCAGGGGAGGTTCGCGGCGGCTTCAGGATCGCTCAAGGCATTCCTTATTGCTTCCTCAAGGCTTGCCCAGGAACAGGTAGAACGCATAGCTGCCGCCCGCCGCCCGGCCATAGCCGAGGTAAAGCGGCCCGACCGGGCTGTCGATGCCCAGGAAGGCCGCCATCGACTTCAGCAGCCCGGTTGGACTACCCGGCACCAGCGGCGCGCCGACGCGCCCGGCTTCGAGCGAGAAGCCGGCGTAGACGCCGTCGAAGAAGGTCTGGTGGATCAGCTTGTTGTAGTAGACCATTCGCGCGAACTGCAGATTGCCGCCGATGAGTTGCCCCGTGCTGTACCCCGACTGCTGCAGGAAGCCACCCCATTGGAACAGGTCGTACTTCGGCAGGGCGGGGCCGCCGATATTGCTGCCGGCCTTGAACGCCAGACTGAGCGTGTTATTGCCGATCGAGTGTGCCCACGTACCTGAGATATCGCCCTTGGTATAGGTATCGGTCGCCCCCATGCCACCCTGCGAGGCGTAGACGTTCAGCGTGCCGCCGTACCCGAAGCGCGGGAAGTTGAGATTGTCGAGCTGATCCGCGAGCAGCCGGCCTTCGATGGCGCGCCGGTTGACCCGGCCGGGGCCGGGACTCAGATACGCGGGGCCGGTGGATAGCGAAGCATTCTGCTCCCCAACGACCACGCCAAGCCGGGCCTCGCCGTACTTGGTGATCTGGCTGCCGATGTCGAATGCGAAGTCGGTGCGGCGCAGATCGTACTGGGCCAGTCTGGTGCTGCCGCTGAAGATATTGACCGGCCGCCGCTCCAGCTCGATACGCGGCGCCACGAAGAAGAGCTGGCGCGTATCGAGCGGCTGGTAGAACTCGCTGATCAGACTCGAAGTCTGACCCACCTGCGCATCGGTTCGCCACTCCGCCCCGAGCGAGTTCAGCCACGTGCGGCGGTAGCTGGCCAGCAGGTTGAAGTAGGCATCGCCGCGGAAGTCGGTGCTCAGCCCGAGACCGAAGCGCAGATAGTCGGGGCCGTAGGATTTCTCGATCGCATCGACCGAAAGCACGCGCTTGCCCGGTTCTTCCAGGAAGCGATAGTTCACATGCTCGAAGTCGCCGGTGCCGAACAGGCGGCGCATGTCGCGATCGAGAGTGGCCTGCGTGATCGGCTCGCCGGGCTTGGTCTCCATCGTGGCGGCCGCGAACTCCGGATTCACGCGTTCCATCGGCGCAAAACGGATTTCGTCGACGGGCCGCACGTCGGGCGGCGGCAGCGCCATCTGTCGCGCGCGCAGTTGGGCATACTGTGCCGGCGGGATCGACAGCTCGGATAGCCGACTCGCCTCTTTCCGGGCGGCGGCCTCGCCGATCGGGATCGTCTTGGGCAGGTGGTCGAAATCACCTGCCGAGAAATCTCCTAACTCGGGCTTGATCAGGATGTCCGTGGGCCTCAAGGAGGCCAGCGATGCGCGCACGTTCTGCTCGGTCAGGATGTTGAGCATCTGTCCGGTTACCCCGATGATCGAGGTCAGCTCTTCGCGCTTCATCAGCGGCGTGCCGAGATTGACGGCGATGATGATGTCCGCGCCCATCGCCCGCGCCACGTCGACGGGTAGGTTGTCGGTCAGGCCGCCGTCGACCAGCAGCTTGCCTTCGTACTCGGTGGGCGCTACCGCGCCCGGCACCGACATGCTCGCCCGCATCACGTTGGCCAGTTCGCCCTGGCTGAACACCACCGGCGTACCTGCGACCAGATCCGTGGCGACTGCCCGATACGGAATCGGTAGTGTGTCGAAGTTGCGATAGCCGGGAGCATTGGCGAGCTGCCGCAACACGGTTTCCAGTTGCACGCCCGAGACGGCACCCTTGGGCAAAAGCAGGCCATCCGAGCGCACGCCTATCTCGGGCGTGAAAAGGTTCGTGTGGTCGTCGATCTTGCGGCGAATGGCCAGATCCTGACGGGGCGGTCGCTCCTTGAAGATCGTTCCCGTCGTCAGCCCGCCGACGAGTTTCTCCATGTCCGACGTGCTCATGCCGGTCGCGTACGCGCCGCCGACGATCGATCCCATGCTGGTGCCGGCGATGCAATCGATCGGCACGCGCAGTTCCTCGAGCACCTTGAGCACGCCAATATGGGCCGCGCCACGTGCGCCGCCGCCCGAAAGCACCAGGCAGATCTTCGGCCGGCCCTGCGGCGCCGATGCCGCGGCGGGCTCGGCCGCCAGCGCCGACGGGCCGGCTATCGCGCCCGAACACAGCACTGCCAACCATGCGGCGCAGCGAAGAAGGGCAGAGGCGTGGCGCATCGCAGATGACATGAAGAAGAGGGGGCGGCGAAGGACATTGCCGCGACCTTCAACACTAGCAGTGTGGTCCGCATGTGGCGTATGCCATGCGCCAAGATCAAAACAATTCATCACGCGCGCCGGAACCATTCAGATCGGCGGCCACGCATGTCGGCTTCTGTCCGCTCCGGCGCGGGATAGCCGATGCGGCATATACTGGCGCCGTACCTGATTCCATTGCGTCTTCCGTGTCTTCCGCAGAACATTTCCACACGCCCCCCGACGATCCAAAACCCGCGCCGCCCGAAAGACCCGGCGACAACGAGTGCTGCGGCAGCGGCTGCGATCCATGCGTCTTCGATTTCTACAACGACGAGATGGAGCGCTATCGCCAGGAACTGCGGGCATGGGAGGCGCGCCAGGCCGCTCGCCAGGCCGCTCGCGATAACGCCGCAACGCATTCGTGAACCATTCCGCCGCGCTTCAGGACTTCGTTGAACGGCATCGGCGCCTGTTCGTCCTGACCGGCGCCGGCATCAGCACGGACTCCGGCATTCCGGGCTATCGCGACGAACAAGGCCGCTGGCAACGCTCGGCGCCGATGACCATCAGCGCGTTCATGAGCGGTCACGCGGCACGGCAGCGCTACTGGGCGCGCAGCATGATCGGCTGGCCGGTGGCGGCCGGGGCACATCCGAATATCAGCCATCGCGTGGTGGCGCGGCTTGGCGATGCCGGGCGCGTGTCGGCGCTGGTTACCCAGAACGTGGACGGACTGCACCAGCAGGCGGGCAGCCGCGATGTCGTCGAGTTGCACGGCAGCATCCGACAGGTCGTGTGCCTGTCGTGCGCCACGCGCTACTCGCGCGCGGAGCTGCAGCACTGGCTCTGGCAACACAATCCCGATTTTCGTGACATGACGGCGTTGCCCGCCGCGGACGGCGACGCGCATCTGGAGTCGCCGTTGTTCGACAATTTCGCGGTGCCGGTTTGCGAGCGATGCGAGGGCGTGCTCAAGCCAGATGTGGTGTTTTTTGGCGAGTCGGTGCCGCGTGAGCGCGTCGATACCGGCCGGGCGGCACTCGCCAGCTCCGATGCGGTGCTGGTGGTCGGGTCGTCGCTGACGGTGTTTTCGGGCTATCGCTTCTGCCTGTGGGCGAGCGAGCTAGGCCTGCCGATCGCCGCGCTGAACCTTGGCACCACGCGCGCCGATCCGCTGCTGACACTCAAGGTATCTGCGCCGATCGGGCCCACACTGTCCGCGCTGGCGAGCGGGATCGGGCTGGCCGGCGATTGACTACCGACTGACCACCGATTGACCACGGCGGCGCCCGCCGCTAGGATCGACGCATTGCCCGATATCTTCGGGTGCCCCCCAACCAGTCATCTCATGACCCCTGTTTCTGTCACGGCGCCCCCCTGCGCGCCGCCGCGCGGCTGATTCCAGCCGACTTACGTCTCCGGTAACGCTGACGAAGACGTGCTCGCGCATCGCGCGCGGCACGCGCCGGAGCCTGCGTGGTTTCTGACAGGACAATTCATGAATTCCGAAAAAGACGTCATGGCGGACGCATCCGCCATGCGCACGTCCATGCACGCGCTTGCCGTGTATGGCGCGACCCCTTTGTTCGTGCTGCTCTGGAGTGGTGGCGCGATCTTCAGCCGTGTGGGACTTTCCCATGCCTCGCCATTTGCGTTTCTTACGTTGCGATTCGTTATCGCGCTGACCCTGCTTGCCGCCATCGGCGTGGCACGCCGGCGCGTGCTGCCAGCCCCCGGCACGCGTGTGCGTGTGGCGGTGACGGGCGCGTTGATGATCGGTGGTTACTCGATCAGCTACCTGCTGGCACTGGATTTCGGCATGACGCCAGGTGTGCTGGCTACCGTGCTGGGCGTGCAGCCAATCCTGACTTTGCTCTGGATGGAGCGGCGCGTGTCGGTAGCGCGGCTGGCGGGTCTGACGCTGGCGCTGGCCGGGCTGGTGACGATCGTGGCCGATAGCCTGATGGCCGCAAGGTTCTCGATGGCTGGCTGGGGGGCCGCCCTGGCCGCGCTCGCGTGCATGACGGTGGGCGCCATCGGGCAGAAAGGCATCCGGCAGGCCCCGGTGGAGATCCTGCCGCTGCAGTACACGGTGGCGCTGGCGATGTGCCTGCTGTGCGTGCCGTTCCAGCCGTTCCGGTTCGAGCACGTGCCGGGCTTCTTTTTCCCGCTGCTCTGGATGGGGATCGTGATTTCGGTGGTGGCGACGCTGCTGTTCTACCGGCTGATCCAGGCCGGTAACCTGGTCAACGTGACCAGCCTGTTCTATCTGGTGCCGCCTGTGACCGTTCTGCTGGACTTCGTCGCGCTGAGCAACCGGCCCGCGCCGCTTGCGCTGGTCGGCATGATTGCCATTCCGGTGGGGCTGGCGCTGGTGTTTCGCGCGGGACGCTAGCGCAGGTTGACCTGCACGCGGATGCCGTCGGGCGCCACGGTGATGGCGCCCGGCTCGACGTCCTTGCCGTTGAAGCGGAGTTCTTCGGGTTTGAACGTGTACAGCGGATAGTCCTTCAGCAGTTGCTGGGCCACCACGGCGCCAATGGCGTTGAGTTGCTCGCGATACTGGCTCATGCCTTGCACCTCCACGTCCTGCACCGTCGGGTTGTCCAGCAGCACCGCGCGGCGCGTGGCGTCGTAGCGGACGCCGCTGTTCAGCGCCAGCGAGCCGTTGACCGGCGGTGACGGGATCACCGTGTTCGAGAGCGCCGCGTCCACCCGGGTGGTGATGCGGTTGCCGGCCTCGTCGAGCACGAGGCGCGGGTTCGAAAGCCGCACGCTGACCAGTTCGCCATAGCGCAGCGTGGCCGGGAAGCGCTTGTCCACCGCGCTTTGCAACTCGTCCTTGGTGAACGTGTATTCGCCAGTCCAGACGTTGTAGCCGGCGTGGGCAGTGCCCAGCGCCGCCGCGACAATGGCTAGGGCCAGCAACGGACGGCGCGCGTGGGACAGGCGGTTGATCAGGGTACGGGACATGGCCGGGATGCGAATCGAAGTTACGCAGTCAGACCCGTGCCGCGCGGTGATCGTTCCGACATGTGATGCCGGTGCGGGCCATCGACAGGTTTCAGTAGTGCGGCGGGATTTCGTGCTGCGGATCGGACTCGGCAGCCATGGGTGCGCTGGCACGCACTTGTTGGTACAGCGCGCGAAACTGCGCCTGCAACAGATCGATCTGCTGCTGTTGGCGGGCGACGGCGAGATTCAGCGTCTCGATCAGGTCTTCCTGGAAGGCGACCTTGATCTCCAGATCGGTCAGGCGGGATTCCATGGTGTTCTCCGGTTGGCCGCGCATTGTACGGGACTGTACGGGACTGTACGGTACGGCCAGCCGAAGAACGGCAACGATGATCAGTGGATCAGGTTATTCCTTCGGCCCGGCGATCACCATCCACATCACGCCGAACTTGTCGGTGACCATGCCAAAGCGCTCACTGAAGAACGTCTGCGACGGCGGCATGTTGATCTGGCCACCCTCGGCGAGCTTTTCCATCGTCTTGTCGCACTCGGCGGCATTGGCCACGTTCAGCGAAAGGCCGAAGCCCTTGAACTCGGTCTTGCCCTTGGCTTCCCCGTCGGACCCCATGATCACGGCATCGCCGATTTGCAACGCCATATGCATGATCTTGTCTTGGTTGATGACGGCCGGACCACAGCCGGGACCGGCATCCTTGGGGCCATCGCGGTAGCGCAGCATGGCGCCAACCTGCGCGCCCAGGGCGGTCTTGTAGAACTCGGCCGCTTCCTCAGCGCGACCATCGAAAAACAGATACGGCTGGACTTTCGAGGACATCGATAACTCCTGTGGATTGGGCGCCCAATACGGCCGGGCGGGGGGCTGAACTGGTACTTGTGTACGGCGTCCACAAAGATTAGGCGAGAGTCCGGGGGATGTCCACATCTATTTTCGGGGACAGATATGACGGGTCGCGAAAGGCTTGTTTCAGCGTTGCCGTTTGGCGCTGACGCCGGGCCATGTCACAATTCACGGTTACGAGTTTCGGGCGCCGGACCGGCTCGCCGCATGACGCGATCGTGCGGGGGCGCCCCAAGAGCCGACAAATTCACCTGGTTTTCTGGCGATGACTACCATCCTGCAGCACATTCCTTCCGGCCAGCGCGTCGGAATCGCCTTCTCGGGCGGACTCGATACCAGCGCCGCGCTCCTCTGGATGCGCCAGAAGGGCGCCATTCCCTACGCCTACACGGCGAACCTGGGCCAGCCCGACGAGCCGGATTACGACGATATCCCCCGCCGCGCCATGGCGTACGGCGCCGAGGCCGCCCGTCTGGTGGACTGCCGCACCCAACTGGTGGCCGAAGGTATCGCCGCGCTGCAATGCGGCGCGTTCCATATCTCGACCGCCGGCGTGACCTACTTCAATACGACCCCGATCGGCCGTGCCGTGACCGGCACGATGCTGGTGGCGGCCATGAAGGAAGACGGCGTCAACATCTGGGGCGACGGCAGCACGTTCAAGGGCAACGACATCGAGCGCTTCTACCGCTACGGCCTGCTGACCAACCCGGGTCTGCAGATCTACAAGCCGTGGCTGGACCAGCAGTTCATCGACGAACTGGGTGGCCGCGCCGAAATGTCCGAGTTCATGCGCCAGCACGGCCATGCCTACAAGATGTCGGCGGAAAAGGCGTACTCGACCGATTCGAACATGCTCGGCGCCACGCACGAAGCCAAGGATCTGGAGCAACTGGATTCCGGCATCCGCATCGTCCAGCCGATCATGGGAGTGCAGTTCTGGCGCGATGACGTCGAAGTGAAGCGCGAGGAAGTGACCGTGCGCTTCGAGGAAGGCCAGCCGGTGGCGCTGAACGGCAAGACGTTCGCCAATGCCGTCGACCTGCTCATGGAAGCCAATGTCATCGGTGGCCGTCATGGCCTGGGCATGAGCGACCAGATCGAGAACCGCATCATCGAAGCCAAGAGCCGCGGCATCTACGAAGCCCCGGGCCTGGCGCTGCTGTTCATCGCTTACGAGCGCCTGATCACCGGTATTCACAACGAAGACACCATCGAGCAGTACCGCGACAACGGCCGCCGTCTGGGCCGCCTGCTGTACCAGGGCCGCTGGTTCGATCCGCAAGCCATCATGCTGCGCGAAACCGCCCAGCGCTGGGTGGCTGGCGCCGTGACCGGCGAGGTGACGATCGAACTGCGTCGCGGTAACGACTACTCGATCCTGAACACGACGTCGCCGAACCTGACGTACAAGCCCGAGCGCCTGACGATGGAAAAGGGCGAGTCGATGTTCACGCCGCTGGACCGTATTGGCCAACTCACGATGCGTACGCTCGACATCGTCGACACGCGCGAGAAGCTGCAGACGTACGCCAAGTCCGGCCTGCTGTCGAACCAGACCAGCGCGGCGCTGCCAAAGCTCGAAGACTGAGCACGGCACGTTTCCGGACGGAAAAGCGGCACGAGCGATCGTGCCGCTTTTTTTTTGGCCGCCGCCCGGCAGACATCTGGCGCCCTGCAAGCTCTACCGCAACGCGGCACAATGCGTGAAGTCCTCTCCGCTCGTCCTACTCAGGAATCCACCATGCCAGATTTCGCCATGCAATACCGCCGCCTTGGCGCCAGCAACCTGAACGTCTCGAACCTGTGCCTGGGCACGATGATGTTCGCCGATCAGACCGACGAGGCCGAGGCCGCCCGCATCGTCGCCAGCGCGCGTGAGCACGGCGTGAACTTCATCGACACCGCCGACGTGTACAGCAAGGGGGCCTCCGAGCAGATGGTAGGACGGCTGCTGGCCGGCAGTCGCCACGACTGGGTGCTGGCGACCAAGCTCGGTAATGCGATGGGTAGCGGCCCGAACCAGTCGAACTACTCGCGCACGTGGATCATGCGTTCGGTGGAGGACAGCCTGACCCGTCTGGCCACCGACTACATCGACATCCTGTACCTGCATCGCGATTTCGCTGGCGCCAATCTCGAAGAGCCAGTGCGTGCGATGGGTGACCTGATCCGGGCCGGCAAGATCCGCTACTGGGCCGTGTCGAATTTCCGGGGCTGGCGCATCGCGGAAATCGCCGCGCTGTGCGACCGGCTCGGCGTGCCGCGTCCGGTTGCCTGTCAGCCGTATTACAACCTTCTGAACCGGGTGCCCGAAGTCGAGATCCTGCCCGCCTGCCAGCACTTCGGCCTGGGCGTGGTGCCCTACAGCCCGATCGCGCGTGGTGTCCTGACCGGCAAGTATCTACCCGGCCAGGCACCCGGTGCGGAAACGCGCGCCGGCCGCGCGGACAGACGCATCATGGAAACCGAGTTCCGCGAGGAATCGCTGGTCATCGCGCAGACGCTCAAGACCCATGCCGAGGGTCGTGGATTGACGCCGGGCCAGTTCGCCACCGCGTGGGTGCTTGCCAACCCGATCATCAGCTCGGTGATCGCCGGCCCGCGCACGCTGGCGCAATTCGAGGATTACTTTGGCGCGGTGGCCGTGGCGATCACCCCGGCGGAAGAAGCCATGGTCGACGGCCTGGTGCCGCGCGGACATGCGTCGACGCACGGGTACAACGACCCGGGATACCCGTTTGGCGGACGTCCCGTCGCTGCCGCCTAGCAGGCACTCGTAGCCTCCCGCATCCCCATTCCGGGTGTGATTCCCAAGCTGCCTGTTGCGCCCAGTGCACGAAGGCTGACGCCCATGTGCGCCAGCCAACTTCCCTGCGGCAAACCGCTGCGGTTGGGCGTAATATAAAAGCACGCACGGCCGTCAAATGACGGCCGGCTTGCGTGAGGCTATGAGCCGGTGACGCCCGCCGAGACGGCAGGCCCGGCGCAACCGGATGCGAAACGTGTCACGTCGTGGCTGGATTCTCGTCGGGATGACGGTCGCCGCATGCGGCGGCACCTACATCGTTGTGAGCCTCGTCGCGAATGAGGTTCGCACCTCGCAATGGCAGGCTCGGTACATGAGCCGGCTGGGCCAGTCGTTGACGTACTCCATCGAGCCGGGCCCCAGCGACAGCATCCGCTACCCACACTCCGGCCCCTACGACGAGCGACTCGGCTACGAGCGCCTGGGTGAGTTTGGCGAGCGTCTGCTCAAGCAAGGTTACGTGACCAGTTCCCAGGCGCGCATGTCGCCCGACATGGTGCGACTGATGGACAACGGCATCTTTCCGCCCTATCGCGAGAAGAACCAGGCCGGCCTGCTAGTGCGCGACTGCAACGCGTTGACGTTGGCATTCGCGCGCTACCCGCAGCGCCAATATGACAACTTCGAGTCGATTCCGAAGGTGCTGATCTCCTCTCTGCTCTATGTGGAGAACCAGAACCTGCTCAATCCCGAGTATCCGATGATGAATCCGGCGCTGGATTGGCGCCGGCTGTCGCGTGCGGTACTCGACCAGGGCATCAAGTTCGCTGACCGGCATCACGACACGCCCGGCGGCAGCACACTGGCCACACAGATCGAGAAGTTCCGGCATTCCCCGAAGGGAAAAACGCAGTCGGTCTCCGAGAAGTTCCGGCAGATGGCCTCCGCTTCACTGCGCGCCTACCATGACGGACCCGACACGCAGCGCGTGCGTGAGAACGTCGTGCTGGACTATCTGAATACCGTGCCGCTGTCGGCACGTGTCGGCCACGGCGAGATCAACGGTATCGGCGACGCGCTTTACGTCTGGTATGGCGAAGATTTCAGCGAGTTCAACGCCGCGCTGCAGCAGATGAATCCGCGCGCCCCCACGCCACGTGAAGCGCAGGCTTACAAGCGTGCGCTGTCACTGATCATCTCGCAGCGGCGTCCGTCGTATCACCTGCGGCGCGATGACACGAACCTCGATGCGCTGACAGGCAGCTACCTGCGCCTGCTGGCTGCGAACAACGTCATCACGCCGGAGTTGAGGGACGCGGCGCTGGAGCAGTCGTTGGACAAGGCTCCGCCGCCGCCACGCCCGGAAGCCGAGCCGTGGGTCACGCGCAAGGCCGTCAACCAGGTCAGTAACGATGTCTCGCACATGATCGGCATCAACAGCCGCTATGACCTGGACCGGCTGGACCTGACCGTCGACAGCACCATCAATCGCGAGGCACAGCGCCTGGTTACCGATACGCTGCTGCGGATGCGTGACAAGGGCGTAGCGCACGAGATGGGCCTGTATGGCAAGAATCTGCTGCGCGAAGGCGATGACCCGTCGCGTCTCGTGGCCAGCTTCACGCTGTTCGAGCGCGTTGGCAATGCGAGCGTGGTGCGCGTGCAGACTGACAATGTCGACCAGCCGTTCGACATCAACGCCGGGGCGCGGCTCAATCTCGGGTCGACCGCCAAGCTGCGCACGCTGGTGACGTATCTCGAGATCATCAGCGAACTGCATGATCGCTACGCGGACATGAGCCGTGCCGAGCTGACCGCGCTCCAGGTGCCGCGCCAGGATGTGCTGACGCGCTGGGCGGTCGACTACCTGATCGCCGCGAAATCCCCGGCTGACCGCCGGCTGGCCACGATGCTCGATGCCGCGATGGAGCGCAAGTATTCGGGCAGCGCCGGAGAGGCGTTCTTTACCGGCGGTGGCATGCAGAGCTTCTCGAATTTCGAGAAATGGGAAGGCGAGCACCAGATGACCGTGCGCGTGGGCTTCCAGCATTCGGTCAACCTGGTGTTCGTGCGGATGATGCGGGACATCGTGCGTTATGAGGTTTACCAGGCGCACCCTGACGCACGTGATTTGCTCGAGGACCGCTACGCGCCCGGGCGTCGCGCTTATCTCGAACAGTTTGCCGACGAAGAAGGTACGGCGTTCATGACCGCGTTCTACCAGCGTTATCGCGGCAAGGACAACGACGAGCGGCTCAAGGTGCTGCTCGGCCGGGTCAAGCAGCCGACGCCGCATCTGGCGGCCGTGCGGCTGTCCGTCACGTTACTGAGCGCGCGGCCAAACACCGATTTCGAGACATACGCGCGCACGCTGCGCCAGTGGATGCCGAAGCAGAAGGAGGCGCTGTCGGACGATGACCTGCAGGCGCTGTATGTGAAGTACGGCCACGACAAGTTCAACCTCAACGATCGGGGCTACCTGTCGCGCATCCATCCGCTGGAACTGTGGATGGTCGAGTATTTGGGCGCGCATCCGGATGCGACGCTGAAGGAGATCCTGAAGGCGAGCGCGCCCGATCGCCAGACTGTCTATGCATGGTTGTTCAAGACGCGCAGCAAGCTCGGTCAGGATGGCCGCATTCGCACGCTGCTGGAACGCGAGGCCTTTGGGAAGATCGCCACGCGCTGGCAACGGCTGGGCTATCCGTTCGATTCGCTCACGCCGTCCTACGGCACGGCGATCGGCGCATCGGGTGACCGGCCTGCCGCGCTGGCCGAACTGGCGGGGATCATCCTGGCCAACGGGGTGGACGCCCAGCCCTCGACGGTGCGCGCGCTGGCCTTCGCGTCGGACACTCCCTACGCAAGCGCCTACCGGCTGCAACCGGCGCCCGGCAAGCCGTTGATCGTGCCGGAGATCGCCATGCTGGTGCGGCGCTCCATGCTCGATGTCGTGCAGAACGGCACCGCCAAGTCCATCAGCGGTGCGTTCGTGCCATTGAATCGGAGGGGGCAGGCGGTGGGGGCGCCATTGATTATTGCCGGTAAGACCGGCACCGGCGACCAACGCTTCCAGACCTATGGCCCGGGTGGCCGCGTGATTTCGTCGCGTTCGGTCAGCCGCTCGGCGACGTTCGTGTTCCTGCTCGGTGATCGCTATTTCGGCACCGTGACGATTCACGTGCGGGAGCCCTACGCCGCGCGTTACTCGTTCACCAGCGCATTGTCATTGCGGGTGCTGCGCTCGTTGGCGCCGCAGATCACGGCGATGGTCGCGCCCGGTAGCGACGCGACACTGCTCCGCTGCGAGAACTGAGCGACCCCGGCCGTGCCGGGATCGCCGCGGGGTTTATGGCTCAGGGCCCAGGGCTCAGGCTTTGCGCCGGACCATATCGTAGATCGCCAACAGCACGATGGCGCCGATCACGGAGGCAATCCAGCCGGCCGGTTGCCCGGGCTGATACATGCCAAGGGCGCGTCCCACGTAACCCGCCGCCACCGACCCCAGAATGCCGAGGACGATCGTCATGATCCAACCCATCTTGTCGTCGCCGGGCTTGATCGCTCTAGCAATCAGACCGACGATCAGGCCAACGAACACGGTGCCAAGAAATGCCATCATGATGCGCTCCTGAAAGTGCGAAGGCCGCCGGTGGGCCGGCGGTTACGGCTGGGGAAGCGGACAGGTCCAAATCCCCGGGTTTGTCGGCCCTGCTGCGCGACTTATCCAACCTTGCGCGCGTTGATCACCGCTTCCGCCACGTTGGCCGGTGCCTCGGCGTAATGCTTGAATTCCATCGTGAACGTGGCACGGCCCTGGGTCAGCGAACGCAGCGACGTCGAATAGCCGAACATCGTCGCCAGCGGCACTTCGGCGCGCACGATCTTGCCGCCACCGCCGGCGATGTCTTCCATACCATGCACCATGCCGCGCCGCGATGACAAATCGCCCATCACGTTGCCGGTGAATTCCTCGGGTGTTTCCACCTCCACGGCCATCATCGGTTCCAGTAGCACCGGCTTGGCGCGCCGCATCCCTTCCTTGAATGCCATCGAGCCGGCCATGCGGAACGCGTTCTCGTTCGAGTCGACGTCGTGGTACGAGCCGAACACCAGCGTGGCTTTCACGTCGACCACCGGGTAACCGGCCAGCACTCCCGTTTCCAGTGTTTCGCGGATGCCCTTGTCCACCGCGGGGATGAACTCGCGCGGCACCACGCCACCCTTGATGGCATCGACGAACTCGTAGCCGCCGCCCTGCGGCATCGGTTCCACATCGAGCACCACGTGGCCATACTGTCCACGGCCGCCCGACTGCTTGATGAACTTGCCTTCGACGTCGCGGGCCTTGCCCTTGATCGTTTCACGATACGCCACCTGCGGCTTGCCGACCGATGCCTCCACGCCGAACTCGCGCTTCATGCGGTCGACCAGGATTTCCAGATGCAGCTCGCCCATGCCGGAAATGATCGTCTGGCCGGATTCCTCGTCGGTCGCCACGCGGAACGAAGGATCTTCCTGCGCCAGCCGGTTCAGGGCGATGCCCATCTTTTCCTGGTCGGCCTTGGTCTTCGGTTCCACGGCCTGCGAAATCACGGGCTCCGGGAAGCTCATGCGTTCGAGGATGATGACCTTGTCCGGGTCGCACAGCGTGTCGCCCGTGGTGGCTTCCTTGAGCCCCACCGCCGCAGCGATGTCGCCCGCGCGCACTTCCTTGATCTCGTTGCGCACGTTGGCGTGCATCTGCAGGATGCGGCCCAGGCGCTCGCGCTTGCCCTTTACCGGGTTGTAGACCGTGTCGCCGGAATTGACCACACCGGAATAGACGCGGAAGAAGATCAGCTGACCGACGAACGGATCGGTCATGATCTTGAACGCCAGCGCGGAAAACGGCTCGTCGTCGCTCGGGTGGCGCTCGGCTTCCTTGTCGTCCTCGGTATGCCCCAGGATGGCGGGCACGTCCACCGGGGAGGGCAGGTAGTCGATCACGGCGTCGAGCATCGCCTGCACTCCCTTGTTCTTGAACGCGCTGCCGCAGAGCATCGGCACGATTTCGCCGGCCACCGTGCGCTTGCGCAGGCCGGTCTTGATCTCTTCCTCGGACAGCGGCTCGCCGCTCAGGTAACGCTCGAGCAGCTCCTCGCTGGCTTCGGCCGCGGCCTCAACCATCTTGTCGTGCCATTCCTTCGCGGTGGCAACGAGTTCGGGCGGGATGTCCGTGTATTCGAACCGGACGCCCTGGCTGTCGTCGTCCCAGACGATCGCGCGCATCTTGACCAGATCGACCACACCCTTGAAGTGGTCCTCGGCGCCAACGGGGATCTGGATCGGCACGGCATTGCCCTTGAGGCGGTCGGCAATCTGCGTGCGCACGCGGAAGAAGTCCGCGCCCACGCGATCCATCTTGTTGACGAACGCGATGCGCGGCACGCTGTACTTGTTGGCCTGACGCCAGACGGTTTCCGATTGCGGCTGCACGCCGCCCACGGCGTCATAGACCATGCAGGCGCCATCAAGCACGCGCATCGAGCGTTCCACCTCGATGGTGAAGTCCACGTGTCCGGGCGTGTCGATGATGTTGATGCGGTGTTCCGGATAGTTGTTGGCCATGCCTTTCCAGAACGCCGTGGTGGCGGCGGACGTGATGGTGATACCGCGCTCTTGCTCCTGCTCCATCCAGTCCATGGTGGCCGCGCCGTCGTGCACCTCGCCCAGCTTGTGGTTCACGCCGGTGTAGAAGAGGATGCGCTCCGTCGTCGTCGTCTTGCCAGCGTCGATGTGCGCACTGATGCCGATATTTCGGTAGCGTTCGATGGGGGTCTTGCGGGGCACGGTGTTTCTCCTGGTAAGGGCACCACGGGCAACTAGCGTAGCACTTCCGGGACGATTCCGTATGTCCCCGCTTCACACAAGGGCAAGCCGACCATGTACCGGATCAGGGCCAGCTTTCGCGTGCGTACAGCCCTGCCTTGGCACGGGCGACGGCGGCTTGTTCGGCGGCGCCTGTATCGGTATAGAACGGCGGATCGGCCAGCGGCAAACCGTTTTCGCGCGCCGCATCGACCAAGATCTGCAGGTAATCGGTCATGTGCGACGCCGTGAAGTCATTGGTGTCGTGAAAAGCAACGATCACCGGCACCACGCCGTTCACCGGTTCGAGCCGGTGCGTGGCCATGGCGCGGCCAACCCGTTCGAGCTCGCTGACCATGTGCGAGCGCCGGCGCAGGCTGATATGCCAGCCGTAGATCTTGCCGTCGCGCGCGTTGGCGTCGGCCATCAGCATGTCCAGACCGAGCTGGTGATAGACGGCCTCGGTGGCGTCGTTATGGGCCCAGTCGGGCGGCCGCACCACGGGGGCGACGTGGCCGCACTGCGCGACGATGTCGGCCTCACCAGAGCGCAGCGAGTCGGCGAGCTTTTCCGGCGTCAGGCGGGTGTGCGGGACGTGCCCTTCGGGCAGGCCGCTGTGCACGGCCAGCAGGTGGCCTGCCGCGCAGGTGTCGCGCATCTGCGCCTGCCCCTCCGGGCTGCCGCCACGGCGCCGGTGCGCGGTCTGGACGAAGAAGACGGCCTTGATGCCGGGCGTAATCGGATTGTTGGCAAGCTGGCGCAGGATCACGGGCGTGCTGCCGTCGGGGCCGCTATCGGGTCCGTCGTCGAACGTTAGCAGGAAGCGCACGGGCGCGAGCGCCTGGGCGGCGTCCGGGGCCTTGGTCAGCGCTGCCGGCTGGTCGGCGTCCGCCGCCGTGACGGTCCCCTCGGCCAGGGCGGGGGGCGCGACCAGCGCGGCGATCGCGGTGACCGTAGCGGCTGCGGCGAGCGTCAGGCGACGCATCAGGACGGATGAAGGCACGTGGAGCGAACGAAATCTAGGGTGTGGCAAGGGATCTCAGGATACGTGGCAGCCAGCCGGTAGCGGCTGGCCCGCGCGACGGAGCACCTTATCACCCTGGCATGACCGCGCGGCCGCGCAGTTGTAAGTAACTGTCAATGTGATCTTTTCGTATCACATCAGCGGATGGCGCAGCGTCGACGCATCAGGGCGCCAGGTACTTCCAGGCGACCAAGACCACGACCAACGTGACAACGATGCCGGCGAATGCCACGAGTTCGGCGTCGACGAAACTTTCCGCTCCCCGCCATGGGCCCGGATGGCGCCCCAGTGTGACCATCTTGATGAAGCTCCAGCCGATCGCATAGAACAGGCCGTAAAAAACGAGTTCGACGCAGAGCCAGCCAATGATGCCGACAATCAGATCCATACCGACCGTTCCCGTTCCCGCGTTCTTGTTTTCGACGCCGCGTCGACAGCGATCACGGCGGGCACCTAGAATGCTCGTGTCATCCTCGTCCAACGCATCCCGACATCAACGGTCACTATGCCGTCTATCCTCACCAAAGCCCGGCTGTTGGGACTGGCGGCCTGTCTGCTGCCAGCCGTTTTCCACTGCGTGCCGTTACGCGCGCAGACGGTGGAGCCAGGGGTTGCATTCTCAACGGCCCGGCCCGGCAGCGGGCTGCCGAGCGGATGGCAGAACAGGCCGGTTCTGCCCGGAAAAAAGATGACCGGTTATGTGCTGGTGGCGGACCAAGGTACCACGGTGCTCGAAGCCGATGCCAGCGGCTCGGCATCCGGGCTGGTACACGAAGGCGACTTCGATCTGAACAAGACACCGGTCGTCTCGTGGCGCTGGAAGGTGGCCGCGCCGATCCAGAATGCCGACAATCGCGTGGCCGACCGCGAGGACTCGCCCGCACGGCTCGTGTTCTTCTTCGGCGGTCAGGTCGACAGCCTGTCGATTGGCGATCGCGCCGAGATGTTCGCGGCCCATGCCCTGGGCGAGAGTCTGCCTTACGCCACGCTGATGTACATCTGGACCAACAGCGCCGCGCCCGGTACCGTCATCGAGAATCCTCATTCCAGCCGGGTGCAGATGATCGTGGTCGGTAACGAGGTGGGCAAATGGCAGAGCCTGCGTCGCAATGTCGTCGCCGATTTCGAGAAAGTCTTTCATGAGAAGCCCGGCAAGCTGACCGGCTACGGCATCCTGACCGATACCGACAACACGGGCGGCGTGGCACGCGCCTGGTACGGCGATATCAGGTTCTCGCCGCAGAACTAGCGGGGCTTATTGCCCGGGCGCCGTCGAGCGCGCGATGGCGTTCCGGATCGCCGTCTTCACAGTTTCGGTCAGGCCGGTGGCATCGTCGATACCCGACGCCTCGCGCACGCTGACCACCTTGGCCGGATCGTAGTGGCGGCCGCTATGGATGGCCGCTTCGAACGCATTGGCGCGGGCGTTGATTTCGACCGGGTCCGCGTCCACGAGCAGGATGGCATGGGCCAGCACGAGGTGCCGCTGACCGTCGGGTGTCTGCACCGCGCTTGGGGCGCGGCGCCAGTACTGCGCTGTGCCTGCGATCTTGCGGGCGCTATCGCCGGGGCCCCACGCCAGGTTGAAGCGGCCATCGCAGAACGAACCTTCCACGGCCTGCCAATGGGTTTCCACGCCGACCTCGCGCAGCCCTTGGGCGATGACTTCGCACAGATGGAGGTAGACCGGTTCCATCCACGTCGCCACGCCCCGGGGTACAGCGTAGGCCAGGCTGACATTGAGGATGCCTGGACCCTGCGGCACCAGCCCGCCACCGGACATGCGCAACCAGACCGGGCAACCCTGGGCCGCGAACTGGGCCCGCGCCTCCTCGATACCCGGCTGGCGCAGGTAGCTGCGCGGGATGACCAGCGAGAGCGGCGCCTCCCAGAGTTGCGCCACCGGGCCGGTGCTGATCGCGTGTTCCAGCAGGGCCAGCTCACCCTGCAGCGGATCGGTCTCGGTTGGATCAGATTCGACAAAGGTGAACGTCATGGCAGCTAGGCGTCGGGCGCTCGCGTGGCGGATAACGCATTCTCCACGCAGGCGGTGTGCGGCGCCAGTGGCGTGATCCCGACCAGGGGCGGACTAAGGGTTTTGCCGCGGTGTGCCGATATTCATGAGGTCTCAGGTAACCCCCCTGTCGGATCATGAATCGACTTACCCTCAATACCAAACTCTGGGCGGCGCTTGCCGTCATGTGGTTGCTGCTGCTTGCGCTCGGTACATGGAATGCCTTCCACGCGCGGTCCGTGATGATGGCCGAGCGGCGCGATGCGCTGCAATCGCTCGTGACCACCGGCGAGGGCATCGTCAAGCTGTACGCTGAACGCGCCGCCAAGGGCGTGATGTCGAAAGAGGACGCCCAGGCCGCCGCCAAGGACGCGCTGCGCGCGATGCGCTTCGGCCAGAACGGCTACCTGTTCATCGTCGATTCCAAGCCGCAGGTGGTGCTGAACCCGGGCCTGCCGCAGACCGAAGGCAACATGGTCGGCGACTTCAAGGACCCTGACGGGGTGTACGTCTACCGCGCGATTATCGAAGGCGCGCGCCGCACCACCGGCGAGGACGCTGGCTTTTCCACTTACCGGGGCCGCCTGCCCGGTACCGAAACGCCGAAGCGCAAGCTGACCTATGGGCGCTACGTGGCGGACTGGGACTGGTTCGTCGCCACGGGCGTGTTCCTGGTCGACATCGAGGATGCCTTCCGCGCCAACCTGATCAACGCGATCGCCAGTACCTTGCTGATCGGAGCGCTGATTGCGGCCGTGATGGGCATGATCATGCGGACGGTCAAGCGCAGTCTTGGTGGCGAGCCGGCCTACGCCGTGGAATCAGTGACGCGTATCGCGGGCGGCGACCTGACCGTGCCGCTGCAGGTGCGCGGTGACGACGATCGCAGCGTGCTGGCCGCCATGCAGCAGATGCAGGAGCGACTTGCCGCAACGCTGGGCGATATCCGCGGCGCGGCCGGCGCCATTGCCAGCGCCACGCATCAGATCTCGGCTGGCAACAACGATCTGTCGCAACGGACCGAACAGCAGGCCGCCGCGCTCGAGCAGACCGCATCGAGCATGGAGGAGCTGACCGGCATCGTGCGCCAGAACGCCGACAATGCGCGGCAGGCCAGCGCGCTGGCCGTCAACGCGTCGGAGATCGCCAACCGTGGCGGCGAGGTGGTCAGCGAAGTGGTGAGCACGATGGGCGAGATCAACCAGGCCTCGCGCAAGATCGTCGACATCATCGGCGTGATCGAGGGCATCGCATTCCAGACCAACATCCTGGCGCTGAACGCGGCGGTGGAAGCCGCGCGCGCCGGTGAACAAGGACGCGGATTCGCGGTGGTGGCGGGTGAGGTGCGTAGTCTCGCTCAGCGCAGCGCCAATGCGGCGAAGGAGATCAAGACGCTGATCGACAACTCGGTGACGCAGGTCGACACCGGTTCGACACTGGTGGCCAAGGCCGGCGCCACAATGCAGGAGGTGGTTGGCGCGGTCAGACGCGTCACCGACATCATGGGCGAGATCAGCGCCGCGTCGGCCGAGCAGAGCACCGGCATCGAGCAGGTGGGCCAGGCCGTGACGCAGATGGACTCCGTCACGCAGCAGAATGCCGCGCTTGTGGAAGAAGCGGCCGCTGCCGCGCAATCGCTGGCCGAGCAGGCGCAGTCGATGATGCGTGCGGTGTCGGCGTTCCGGCTGGCAACGGTCTGAACCTGCTGGCCTTCCTGTTATCGACGATTTCCCGTCATCACGCCGTCTGCGATGATGCGGGCTGTAGCGCGCGCATGGCATCGGCTGCGATCTCGAACGATCGCAGCCGGGCGGCATGGTCGTAGATCTGGCCGGTCAGCATCAGCTCATCTGGCCGCAAATCGTCCACGAAACGCTGGATGCCCTCGCGTACCGCTGCCGGGTCTCCCACGACCGAGCAGGCGAGGGACCGGCGGATATGCTCCGCTTCGCTGGCATCCCACAGACGCTCGATATCGTCGACCGGCGGCTTGAGCTGTCCCGGCGTGCCGCGAACCAACGCCAGAAACTGCTGTTGCAGCGAACTGAACAGGCGACGCGCCTCGGCGTCGGTCTCGGCGCCGAACACGTTGAGGCCAAGCATCACATGCGGACGATCGAGCTGCTCCGACGGGCGGAAGGTGCGGCGATACAGGTCTATCGCCTGCCGCATGAAGCCCGGGGCAAAGTGCGAAGCAAACGCGAAAGGCAGGCCCATCGCCGCTGCTAGCTGCGCGCCGAACAGGCTGGAGCCGAGGAGCCACAGTGGCACCTTGAGCCCCGCGCCCGGCACGGCGCGCACGCGCTGGCCGGGTCTCACCTCATCAAAGTACGCCTGCAGTTCTTCCACATCCTGCGGGAATGAATCGGCCGAGTCGTGGCTCAGGGTTCGGCGCAGCGCGCGTGCCGTGGCCTGGTCGGTGCCGGGCGCGCGGCCCAGCCCGAGGTCGATCCGGCCCGGATAGAGCGAGGCCAGCGTGCCGAACTGTTCGGCTACCACCAGCGGGGAATGGTTGGGCAGCATGATGCCGCCGGAGCCGACCCGGATCGTCGAGGTGCCGTTGGCGACGTACCCGATCAGCACCGCCGTGGCGGCACTGGCAATGCCCGGCATGTTGTGGTGTTCGGCCAGCCAGAAGCGCCGATAGCCAAGACGTTCCGCGTGCTGCGCCAGGCTCAGCGTGTTGCGCATGGCCTGGGTGGCGTCGCTGCCTTCGATGATGGGCGAGAGGTCGAGCAGGGAATAGGGAATCATGGGGGAAGCTTGCATGCCTCGCGCGACGCATGCCACGCGAGGTCTTGAATCAGGAACGGGCTATGGTAGTCACAGCGGCCAGATCGTGCTGGCGGCGGCAAAGTAGCCATGACGGCCGTGGGGCCACCGTTACACCCGGCCGAATCACACGTGGCTGAACAACCGCGACGCGACGGCGCCGCTGGCAATGCGCCGACCAATGGCCACGCCGAGCGCGCGATAGCTTTCCCACTGCGCTTCATCGAAGAACTGGTCGGCCGTGCCTTCCTGCGGGAATGCCGGGTGTATTGCGCCGTACTGCCGCACGTCCGCTGGCGCCGACGGCGTCAGGCGAGGCTTGAGCAGCACGATGCGTGTGATCGGCGCGCTGTCGGGGGCCCCCGCCTGGCCGGCGATATGGACGTTGAGCAGGATGGCGACCTTGTCCCGGGACTCGGGTGGGGCATTGGCGGCGAAGTCGTCTGGCGTGCCGAATACCGGGCCCAGAACGGCGTCGTCCGGCGCCGCCTGATCGACAACGATCTCAAGCCCGAAGTCGATGCGCGCCAGCCGGATCAGGTTGGCAAGATCGCCAAAGCGGTAATCCCCGTCGCAACCGCAGTCACAGACGACGATCAGGCCGACACGGCGCTCGGGGCGCAGCAGTTCGTAGATGGCGGTGTTCTCGAAATGCCCGCCGTCCGACAGGTACTGCCAGCGTCGCCGTGTGCCGTGGAAGCGCGCGGCCAGTTCGCACGCAAGGTAGTACTGCGTGCGGAACAGACCTGTGATCACGCCCAGCGCCGGATGCAGTCGCTGTTCGATATCGGGGCGGCGCATGGCCGACGGCACCGCGCACGATCCGCCTTCGGCCATGTTTGAAGGCCACCAGATCCCCAGGCGCAGATTGGCCAGCCCGAGCAGCAGCGACGTGCCCAGCGTCGTGGCGCGCCCGAGGCCCGTGGAGATCGCGGCGCCAGAGATCGCGATCCAGTCGCCGACGGTACGCGCCTGCGCCATCTCGATCGAACGTGTGGCGGCGCCGGCAGGCTGCTGCGATTTCGCGCAGCAGAGTTGCCCGTCGACCGTGAAGCGTACGTAGGCGTCGGCGGGAAGCTGCTGGGCATTGCCCGGCTGCACCAGCGCGGGTCCGGGGCCGATGCAGAGCGGCTTGCCCTTGCGGTCGCGTTGAACGAGCTGCTCCGCGGGGTCCACCGTCTGGTTCATCGTCACGTTGATCAGGTGCAGCGGGGCCAGAACGCGGGGATCGTAGTAGTCGTTGAGGCTGAGCGCGTCATCCGGCGCGGGCTCGGCCACGCTGAAGCGCTGGCGTGCCGCGCGGTCCGTCGCCGGGGTGCTGAATCGATTGCCGTTGGACGCGCCGAGGTAAGCCCGTGTCAGGCGGGCCGCGTAGAACGACTGCAGCGTGGACAGGTTCAGGAAGCCCGCGAAGCGTCCCACCACGATCGCCATGCACAACGCCAGCAACGTCAGGGTGGCGAGCGCGGCGGTGGTCCACGCCTTGCCGAACACATGCCAGTCGACGGGCTCGCCGCCGTCCCAGCGCACCCAGAGCACGATCCACGACCACAGCACGAAGACGAGCAGCGCGACCAGTGCGGCGACCAATCCCGCGAGCAGCGACACGGGCAGCCGGGATAGCAGCGAGCGCCAGACCGAATCCGTGGCGCCCTGCTTGCCGTCGTCGAATAGCGTCGCCCCGTAGCGGACCAGCCACACCAGGCCGCCGAGCGCGCCGGCCGGGCCGATAGCGGCCCATGGGTGCGCCGCCATGAAGCTGTAGAGGTAGCACGTGCGGGCGACGGTGTCGGCCAGGCCCAGCGCGGCCAGCACCGCCGTGAACCCCATCGCGCTACGTAGTACCCGCGTGGCGCGCACACGGTAGTTGGTGACCGTGCGCGGCGCGGGCATCAGCATGACCAGGCAGGCGGCCACGCCGAGCCACGCCAGCACGCCGATCACGAAACAGGCGTAGGCAACGCGCATGTTCGGTTCAATTGCCTGGAACCATAGCGATGCCGCAAGGAACAGCGCGCCGAGCAGCATCGTGAGCAGGACGGCGCCGTTGAGCGCGCGCACCGGCTGCTGTGGATTGTCAGATGTGGGATAGACGAGCCAGTACGCGATGCCGGGCGGCAGCACGAACAGCACGGTGGATACCACCGGCATCCAGAGGTAGGAACTCCACCAGATTCCCAGGTCGCCGTCGTTGATGGCCTGGCGTGCGTCATGCAGGAGGTCCATCTCGCCCTGCCACAAGCCGGGCCAGGTCCCGGTGGCCTTGTGCAGGCCCAATGCCAAGGCGGCCAGCAGGACCAGCAACGCACTGCCGATGACGTATTGCATCGCCATCCAGTTGCGGACGATGACTGCCGCCGCGTAAAGGTTGTCGCCAGCACCGGTCGGGGTGAGATAGCGACCGTTCTCGCGCAGCCATGCCACGGCGGCCCGGCCCGGGGCGTCGCTGTAGACATCTCCCGTGCGGATACGGCCCGGCGGCTCGTACTGCAGCGTGCGATAGGCGTCCTGCGCGGCCTGAAGCGGACTGGTGCCACGGCGCAGGCGGCCCGGCACGAACAGGCTGGTGAAGAACGATCCGATGTAGCCGCCGCCGCTGACCGTCGAAAGGTAGTCGAACTGGGCCAGCAGCGAGCGCGTGCCCGGGGTGTCGGCCGGCGTGGCGCTGGTATTGGGGGTGGCTTCGGGGGTGGCTTCGCGGGTGGCATTGGGGGTGGCATCAGGCGCAGGCGCTTCGGCCAGTGCCTGCATCACGCCCAGGCAGAACGTGGCGCTACGAATGCCGCCCCCGGAAAGCGCCAGCGCGCGGTTGCGCCCGTCGGTTCCTGCTACCTCGGGAATATCGAGCGCGCGACGGCGGTGGGCCACGCGCGCGGCTTCCTCTTCCCAACCATGGTCTTCGCCCGGCATGCCACCCTCCGTGCACAAACGGTTTGGGCCAAGTATAGGAAGCGACAGGGGAACCGAAAGGGCGGCGTGGAGCCTCCGGCGCCGGGTCTAGTGCGCGATGATCTGCTGCGGCGCGTCTGGCGTGGCGGTTGGCAGGCCCGAAGTGCCTTGCAGTCGCTTCCATTCGTCGAATCCACCCGCTAGCGCCCAGGTGTTCGGATACCCGGCCGTGCGCAGGCGTTCGGCCAGGACGGCAGCCGACATCTCGTGTGGACATGCGCAATAAACCACGAAGTCGGAACTGGCGTCATGGCCGGACAACGTGTCGAAGGGGCCCTTGATTTCCATCACGATCGAGCCGGGAATGCGCTCGATGGGGGCGGCGCCGTGGGCGCGCACATCGATGACGACGACCGGCTTGTCTCCTGCCGCCCGGCGCTGCTCGAATTCCATGACCGTCATGCGCGGAATCAGGCCGGACCGGCGCAGCAGGCGCCAGCGCATCCAGAATCGCCAGGCGATGAACAGCGCGAAGGCGCCGAGCACCACCATGAGAGCGATATGGCCAAAGGCGCTGAAGGCGGCCAGGATCGTATCGACGAAATCGCTGAAGACCATGCCGGCGACCAGTGCGGCGCCGGCCCATACCAGCGCGCCGAGCGCGTCATAGAAGATGAAGGTCAGGAACGGCGTGGCGGTCATGCCAGCCATCGACGTGGAGAGCGCGCCGGCGCCAGGCAGCAGCTTGGCGAAGATCAGCGAACGGGGGCCCACGCGCAGGTATAGCGACTGGGTCTGCCGGATGCAGGTGTCCGGTGAGATCGAGACGCGGCAGATCGTGCGCAGCATTGGCTGGCCCAGCCGCTTTCCGGCGAAGTACCAGGCGGTGTCGGCGATCAGACAGGCGGCAATCACGGCGAACAGTACCGTGCCGATCGAGGGGCCGTTCGGTTGCATCGACAATGCGCCCGCCACGAACAGCATGGGGTAGGCAGGAATCGGCAGCCCGGCCTGTTCGGCCAGTACATTGAGAAACACGAGCATCAGCCCGTGACCATCGAGCAAGCTCTGTAAGTCACCCACGACAAGGTCTCCCGCCTGAACTGTTGACGCTCCCGGCGGCAGACATGACTTGGGGGCGCGGCCGGAGCAGGTTCACAGTTTGCCAGTGTGCCGGGGCACTTGCACGCGTGCCTGATGGACGGCTTGATCAAATTCCTTGAACGTAGCCGCCGCCCGGCGCGGAGCGCCTGTTACTGCGCAGATCGCGCAATCGGTCGTTGAATTCGGTGACGATGGCGACGTAGCGCGGCAGCAGCGCGTTCACGACGGCGGCCTTGCGATACTTCGCCGCCGACTCGATGGACTTGCCCGCCGCGACCAGCGTCGGACATCGGGCCAGCGCCGCACTGCCCTTGAGGCGATGAATGCTCCGGTGCACGCCAGCCCAGTCACGCAGTTTGGCGGCGCGACGCAGATCGGTGAGATCGCCATGGTTGGCGTCGATCAGACGGGTCAGTAGCAGGTGGTACACGGTGGGGTCCTCGCGGGCGGCGCTTGCCAGCGCCGGGCCGAACGCCTGGCATTCCTCGGTGGTCAGCACGGAGGGGGTGCCGGAGGACGTCATGGAATCAGCCGGCAGCGGCGGGCAAAGTCGATCAGGTCCACCAGTGAATCCGCAGCCAGCTTTTTCATCACGCGGGTCTTGTAGCTGCTTACCGTCTTGTTGCTGATGAACAGCGCCTTGCCGATGGCCTTGTTGCTCATGCCCCGGGTCAGCATCCGCAGGATTTCCACTTCCTTGTCCGTCAGCTTGCTCAGTCCTTCGCTGTCGCCGACGACGCGGCTTTCGCGCGGGTTGTCGCGAGGGTTGTTGTTGGGGAATACGGTGAAGCCTCCAAGCACGCTCTCGACGCATCGGAGGATGGCGTCCATGTTTTGCGTCTTGCTCACGAAGCCTTGTGCGCCGGCGTGGTAGGCACGTGCTGCGAACGGGATGGGGTCCTGGGCGGAAAGTACGAGGATGCGGACGGCGGGGTGGAGGGCACGTATGCGTGGCACGGCATCCAGGCCGCTCATGCGGGGGATGTCGAGATCCAGCAGGACAAGGTCTGGCCTGTGCTGCCGGACCAGGTTGAGCGCGCCTTGCCCGTTATCGGCCTCCAGAAGCGTTGTCACGCCCAGAAGCTGTGAAAGCTGGGTACGCAGCGCCAGCCGTAGCGCGGGGTGGTCGTCGACGATAAGAATGCTTGCCATGCCTTGCTGCCTTGGTGGTAGCCCGACCATTCAGTGGGGCGGTCACTACATGACGGGGCAGTATAGGGAGGCGTTAGTGCTCAGGTAATGCGACGATTCCGCAGTTCGTGTAGGAATTTTCCATGGAAGGTGTCGGATTTGCGACTGGCCGATGCGGGCAGTCCGACGGCACAAAAAAATTGCGGCCCTCCGCACTCAAACGGGGGCCGCCAATCGGGAATGCGAGGAGGTCAGATTCCTCAAGAGGGAATATCGGCCTGGGACGCGCGGGTTGATCCCTACCGACGTGGGGTCTGGGTCACTTCGGCGACAGGGTCAGGCGGTGAGCCGGCGAGGTTGTGCCGAAGGTATCGATTCGGCGCGCAGCCGTTCCACGCCAGCTTCCATTTCCCGATGGGCGGCATCGAGCCAGGCGATGCGATGCCGGACCGGATCGTTGGGGGAAAGGTCGGCTTCCCGGACCTCGCGCAGGAAGTAGCGCACCATGCTGCCGGCCCGTGTGGGGACGGGCATCATGCCCAGCAGTTGTTGCTGGCGGAGCAGCCCCGCTCGGACGGCGTGTTCGAGCCCGGACCATGCCGTGCGCCCGAGTCCGATGTAGAGGGCGTCCCGGGGATATTGCGGGAGCCGGTCCAGAAACTCCCGTTGGAACACGTCACGCAGCATCGGTGTGTCGAGCAGTTCATCCAGCGGGCCGTCGAAAGTCAGCCCGCGGCGTGTCGTGGCGTGGGGCAGCAACGCCAGCGGCTGTATCGAATCGAAGCCCTCCTCATCCCACAGGGACGTGGCATCTGGCTGGCTGATCAGTGCCGGCACGCGAAAGTGGTCGAGCATTCGTATGAGGTTAGGGCGCACCATCCGCCCGCCCAACTCCACGCGGCGCTTGTTCTCGCGCTGGATCCGTGGTCCTGGCGCTTGGGTTTGCAGCAGTTCCTCTGTGACGGTTGCCGCAAGCCGGACATGCGTATGCCCGGGCGTGGTACTGACGATCACGAGCCGCGCACTGTTGTTCCAGTGCTCGTACGGCACGTAGTGCATCGCGTAGATGTTGTCCTGACCAATGACGACGGGTTTCTCCGCAAGACCTCGCGCGCCGCCCCGCCGGATGCGCGCGCAATACTCTTCAATGTAATTCGCCAAGGTGTCCCCGCTCCTGATGCATTCCTTGCTTCGCACTGCCAATGTTCTTTTTTGGCTTCATGGTAAGCCGATGCCCCAGGCCAACAAAGCGGTGGGGTGGCGCCTACGACCTGTAGCAACACTGGCTGCGTGGGGCAGCGCACAAAGCGAGCGAACGCGCCCAACGACGGTGCAAGGTCAGTGGACGACAAGTGCGTGTCGCGCTGCCAGGCAACGTTGCGGATCTAGTAGGGCAGGGTGATGACGAAGGGGAAGAATGGCTGGATAGCGAAAAAGGCCGGACACGTGAAGTGTCCGGGAACCCATTTGCTGACTCGGGCGTGTCTGAACCCGAGGAAATTAATGATAACGATTATCATTCATAAAATCAAGACGCCGGAGATGTGTCAGCCTGCGAGCGTGGTGTCGATCGAGATCTGGGACGAGAGCACCTTGTGAACCGGACACTTGTTAGCGACGCGCAGCAGATCCTCCCGGGCCTTCTCATCAAGATTGCCCTGGAGTTCAAGGCGTCGCACCAGTTTGTAGGTGCCGGGCGCCTCTTCATGCGAAACCGTCACGCGAACTTCCTGCAGCTCGTAGTTCCTCCGCTTTGCGTAGATCTGCAGGGTGAGGGTGGTGCAGGCAGCCAGGGCGGAATCCAGCAGGTCATGAGGATTTGGAAGGGTCGCATCGCCGGCCGGTGCGTCGAGATCCGCCTTCCAATGGGCCGTGCCATTGCTTAGGTCACACAAGCTCGAACCGGAGTTTGCCAACCACGTCGCTTCAATAGTCATGGATGCTTCCTTTTGAAAGTGGGCCAGGGGAGGCCGATGCACAGATTCTATACAGGGTTGATCACGTCCCGTTGAGTGCTTAGAGCGTCGCTTTTATCGTTGCATAAAACTTTTATGACAAAGTGCTTGCCAACCCTGTGGGTGTCCCGTACTATTCGCCCCCTCGCAACACGAAACGCACTGCAAACGCAGCAGCGACAAGGGTTGCGGGGCGGCA